>NZ_NRDQ01000196.1 GCF_002878455.1 Janthinobacterium sp. AD80 | reverse complement strand
TTCCACGTCGCGCTGCAGGGCGTAATGCTGCAAGCCGTCGTCCGTCACCAGCACGTCGACGTCGGGATGCGCGGCCAGCAGCGCCCTGCCCGCTTGCGCGCGGTCGCGCCCCACCATCACGGGGCAGCCGCCGCGCTGGAAGATCAGCAGCGGCTCGTCGCCCACCTGCTGCGGCGTGGAGCTGGCGCTGACGGCGCGCGGCGCGCGGTCGGCGCTGCCGTGGCCGCGCGAAATCACGCCCGGGCGCATGCCGGCGTCGCGCAAGGCTTGCACCAGCCAGATCGTCAGCGGCGTCTTGCCGGTGCCGCCAATAAAGATATTGCCGACGACGACGACGGGCACGGGCAGGCGCTGGGATTTCAGCAGATTGGCGCGGTACAGGCCGCGCCGCACGGCGCTCAAGCCGCCGAACAGCAGGGAAACGGGCCACAGCGCGCACGCCAGCGGCCCGCGCGACAGCCAGGCGCGGGTAAGAGTGGTTTCAAGCTTGGCGGGGGAGGATGTGGGCATGGGGTATTCATGAAAGGGGAGCGCAAAGGAAGGCTGGGGTCAGACCCGGCGGGTCTGACCCCGTGCTGCGGACGCTACTTGCTGCCACCCGCCTGCGCCGCGAACGTCAGCTTTTCATAGCCGGCCACGCGGGCCGCTTCCATGACGTGGATGACCATCTGGTGCATGGCGAACTGGTCGGCGTTGACCACCACTACCGGCGTCTGCGCGGGCGCCTTGCCGCCGTTGGCCGCTTTCGCCGCCGCCTGCAGTGCATCGGCCAGGCCGGCCACGTCGCGGAACGACACCGGCTCGCGGTTCACCGTGTAATTGCCCTTGGCGTCGATGGTGACGTCGATCTGCTGCGGCTTGTCCTTGGCCTGCTCGGCGTCGGCCGTCGGCAAGGTGATCTGCAGTTCCGTAAACTTGCTGTAAGTGGTGCTGACCATCAGGAAGATCAGGATCACCAGCAGCACGTCGATGAACGGGATCAGGTTGATTTCGGGGTCTTCACGACCCTTGCCTTTGCGGAAATTCATTTGCGGCCACTGTGGACGATGTCGACGAACTTGACCGCTTGCTGCTCCATGTCAATGACGAAGCTGTCGACGAGGGCGCGGAAGTGGCGGTAGAAAACCAGGGTCGGCATGGCGATGGCCAGGCCGAAGCCCGTGTTGTACAGGGCCACGGAAATGCCATGCGCCAATTGGGCGGGATTGGAGCCGCTGGCGTTTTGCGAACCGAAGATCTCGATCATGCCCACCACCGTGCCAAACAGGCCCATCAATGGAGCCAGGGTGGCGATGGTGCCAAGGGTGGTCAGGTAGCGCTCCAGCACGTGGGCTACGCCGCTGCCCGCCTCTTCGATCGATTCCTTCATCACCTCGCGCGGCGCGTCGACATTGCGCAGCGCGGCGGCCAGCACCACGCCCAGCGGCGAATTGTCTTCCAGCTTGGCCACCGTGTCCGGCGTGATCTTGCCGTTGCGATACACCTGCACCACCTCATCGAACAGTTTGCGCGGCAGGATCTTGGCGCGGCGCAAATACAGCAGGCGCTCGATGATCAGGGCCAGGGCCACGATGGAAGCGATCAGTAACAGCCAGATGGGCCAGCCAGCGGCCTGGAAAATAGCGAGCAAAAGAAACTCCTGGTAAAGGGAAGGCGGTGGTCCGCCCGGACAAGCCGTATTGTACCGAGCGCCGGCAAGCGATTGCGCATCGGCGGCGGAATGGCGCAATGTAGCGCGTTGCCACGCCGGCGGCAAGTGGCGCCTGCGTGGCCAATGCGCCGCGCGCTTGTCCACATGGTGCAGCGGCAGTGGCTGGCAAGCGGCGGGTTTTGCACATTTTATGTGGATAAGATTGTGAGCAAGCATGAAGTCCAACATGCAAGTCATTGATTTACATGAAGAATACGGGACTGCGCAAAATACAGGCATAGCAGCTAATCGCAGGTAGTCAATGATAGAAAATCAACAAAATAAAAGTTCTGCACATTTACTGTGGACAAGATTGTGCGCAAGGTGGCGAAAAACAGTCAAGCCATTGATTTATAAGGATAATAGTTCGCTGAGCAAAAAAGTAGCAATGTGCCGCGCAGCATGGCCAAACGGGTGCGCAAAGTTCTGCACACAATCTGTGGACAAGATTGTGCGCAAGCGCAAAGGTAAGCGCTAAGTACATTGATTTATATCGTTTTTATCGCTCCGCACAAAAATGTGGCAGACGCGACAAAACGGCATTTTTCAGGCCCGATTGGCCGCGTAAACCGCGCTTTTCCCCCATGCCGGCAGTTCCGCACATAAAGTGTGGATAAGATTGTGAGCAAGCGGATTGACTCCGTGCAAGACCCTTGATTTTAAAGGCCTTTTTTTTGATGCTGAAAAATGAGGCAGCCGCATGGCATCGCGCGTCGGTGGAAAACCCGGGAAATTGGCGAAACGATTTATGCGGTTTTACACACATTCTGTGGATAAGATTGTGAGCAAGGCGCCCGATCCTACGCTATGCCATTGATTTATATGGGAATTTTTTCACTGCGCAAAAACAAGGCAGGCCGCTCAATGGACATGGCGGTGGATAAATGCGCGGGCAGAGCGGAGTTCTGCACATTTTTTGTGGATAAGATTGTGCGCAAGGCCAGCCATGCGATACTAAGCCCTTGATTTCACTTGGGTTTATTTCCATGCGTAAAAATGTAGCACGGCATTTTTTGGCCACCACGGCGGGGAAATCCAGCGGCCTTGTGCAGGACAAAAAGTTCCGCACACTTTCTGTGGATAACTTTGTGCGTAAGTGGCGCCGCCGTCACTGATGTGCTTGATATTAAAGGACTTTTTCCTCGTGCATGCAAATCAGGCACAGAGAAATTCATCATGAAATCAAATACTTAGAAATAGAACTTGTTGTTTTGCACGATATATGACATAAGCATGACCTCGCCGATAATATGTGGACAGTTCCCTCCCCCATAGCACCAGATGATGACCGATACTCCAACTGACAGCGGCTTTGCCGCCCCGCCCGTGCTGACCGTCAGCGCCCTGAACCAGGCCGTCGCGCGGCTGCTCGAACGCTCGTTCCCCCTGACCTGGATCGCCGGCGAGATTTCCAACTTCACGCGCGCCGCTTCCGGCCACTGGTATTTCACCTTGAAGGACGATGGCGCCCAGGTGCGCGCCGTGATGTTCCGCGGCCGCGCCCAGTATGCGGGCTTCACGCCGCGCGAAGGCGACAAGGTGGAAGTGCGCGCCCTCGTCACGCTGTACGGCGCGCGCGGCGATTACCAGATCAATGTGGAAGCCATCCGCCGCGCCGGCGTGGGCGCACTGTATGAAGCGTTCCAGCGCCTGAAGGAAAAGCTGGCCGCGCAGGGCCTGTTCGACCAGGAGCGCAAGCGCGCCATCCCCATGTTCGCGCGCAGCATCGGCATCGTCACCAGCCCGCAGGCGGCCGCCCTGCGCGACGTGCTGACCGCCTTGCAGCGCCGCGCGCCGCACGTGGCCATCATCCTGTATCCGACACCCGTGCAGGGCCAGCAGGCGCCGGAGAAGATCGCCCACGCCATCCGCACGGCATCAGCAAGGGCCGAGTGCGACGTGCTGCTGGTGTGCCGTGGCGGCGGCAGCATCGAGGACCTGTGGTCATTCAACGATGAAGCCGTCGCGCATGCGATCGCCGACTGTTCCATGCCGGTGATCAGCGGCGTGGGCCACGAGACGGATTTCACCATCGCCGACTTCGCGGCCGACTTGCGCGCAGCCACGCCGACGGCGGCGGCCGAACTGGCGGCCACGCCGCGCGCCGAC
>NZ_NRDQ01000195.1 GCF_002878455.1 Janthinobacterium sp. AD80 | reverse complement strand
CCCGCTGGCCCGGCCTGCATGGCTTGCTGGGCTACGCCTCGCGCGGCCTGATCTGGGCGCCGCTGGCGGCCGAGTTCCTGGCCTGCCAGCTGGAAGGCGAGCCGCTGCCGCTGGAACGCCAGTTGGCAGAGGCGCTTGACCCGGCGCGTTTTCTACTTCGCGAACGCCGTAGAGCTTCCTGATGACACCCAGAGGCAAATTCCGGGGTCGGCCCCTCAGGGGGAATATGCCCCAATGGGGCATATTCCGATTCCGAAGGAACTGACCCCATATACGTTTTTCAGCTTTCCAAACTCTTTTTAATTTGTTTTCCGAACAACATAAGTTCGCTACAGTGGACTCGTGCTGGTTTTTGACGACGAAATAATGAGGTGGAATGATGGCTGCTGCAGAACTGGTTTTCGATCCCCGCGCCGCGCACGGCGAGGGGGCGTTCGAGGAGGTGCTCAATCACGCGCGCACCCAGGCGCAGGCGCAAGGCTTGCCGTATGCGGGCGTCGTCAGCGCGCAGGATGCGTGGCAGCTGGTGCAGGCCGGCAAAGCCGTGCTGGTCGACGTGCGCACCAACGAGGAGCGCACCTTCGTCGGCTACGTGCCGCAATCGCTGCACGTGGCGTGGGCGACCGGCACTGCCATGAACCGCAACCCCCGCTTCGTGCGCGAACTGGAAGCGAAGGCGGGCGGCAAGGAGGCCGTGGTGGTGCTGCTGTGCCGCAGCGGCAAGCGCTCGGCGCTGGCCGCCGAAGCGGCCGCCAAGGCGGGCTTCACGCACGTCTTCAACATCGCCCAGGGCTTCGAGGGCGACCTCGATGCACAGCAGCAGCGTGGCCACAGCGGTGGCTGGCGCTGGCATGCGCTGCCCTGGCTGCAAGACTAACCGACCCTTCAGGACCATCATGAACCAGCGTGCCTTGCCTTCCGCCTCCCTTGCCGCGCAGCCGCAATGGGAACTGCACCAGATCGTCGATGAATTGCGCGCCGTGCGCGAACGCTGGCGCGATGGCTTGCTGCGCCACCAGGAGTGCGGCGCGCGCGAATTTCCCTCGCGCCAGCATCTGCGCGACATCGTCACCGCCCTGTGCGCGGCCCTGTTTCCCATGCGTCTGGGGCCACTGGACCTGCAGCAGGAAAGCGAGGATTTCTTTGTCGGCCATACGCTCGACACGACACTGACAGGTTTACATGAACAGGTGCGGCGCGAACTCAGTTACCACGCGCGCCAGCATGGCTTGCAGCAGACGGTGCCCGTGGAACAGCAGGCGCTGGCCATCGTGCAGCGCTTCGCCCGCGCGCTGCCGCGCATCCGCGCCCAGCTCGACACGGACGTGGCGGCCGCCTTCCATGGCGACCCTGCCGCGCACAGCGTCGATGAAGTGCTGCTGTGCTATCCGGGCATCCTGGCCATCATCCATTACCGTTTGGCGCACACCCTGTATGCGCTGGGGGCACCGCTGGTGGCGCGCATCATCGCCGAAGTGGCCCATTCGCAGACGGGCATCGACATTCACCCGGGCGCCGTCATCGGCAGCAGCTTTTTCATCGACCATGGCACGGGCGTGGTGATCGGCGAGACGGCCATCATCGGCGAACGCGTGCGCATTTACCAGGCCGTCACCCTGGGCGCCAAGCGTTTTCCCGCCGGCGAAGACGGCGTGCTGAAAAAGGGACTGGCGCGCCATCCCATCGTGCAGGACGACGTGGTGATTTACGCGGGCGCGACGATACTCGGCAGGGTGACGATAGGCCAGGGCTCCGTCATCGGCGGCAATGTCTGGCTGACGCGTAACGTGGCCCCCGGCAGCAATGTCACGCAAGCCCACAACCAGCAGGAGGCAGCGGAGCTGCCGGCGTCACTGCTTCCAGTCTTTGCCCACCACCCATGAGGACAGCATGTTGATCAAACAGTTTGGACTGGCCGTGCGCCAGTTGCGCGAAGGGCATGGCTGGTCGCAGGAACGGCTGGCCGAAGCGGCCGACTTGAACCGCTCGTTCATCGGCGAAATCGAACGGGGCGCCGCCACGCCGTCGCTGCTGACGGTGGAAAAACTGGCCGGCGCGCTGGGCATCGGCCTGGCGGGCCTGATGGCCCGCTGCGAACCGGAGTTGGTGGATTAGCTTATTGGATTAAACGCCGCGTTGATGGCGATAGCATGTTGAGAGAACCGAGGAGACGCTGGATACTTTATTTGTTTTTCAGATAAGCATATTCACTTTTCTCATTAGGAGTCGTTGATGGCCGAAGCAACCCCCGATAGCCAGTTTGCGCTGGGCGATAATGCCGCGCGCCAGCTGGCCAATGCCAGCAAGAGCGTTCCCCAGCTGTCCACCATCACGCCGCGCTGGCTCGTGCATCTGCTGCAATGGCTGCCCGTGGAAGCGGGTATCTACCGCCTCAACCGCGTCAAGAACCCGAAGGACGTGCGCGTGGCCTGTTCGCAGCGCGACGAGTCGGAACTGCCACAAACCTTCGTCGACTATGACGAGCAGCCGCGCGAGTATTTCCTCAATGCCGTCAGCACGGTGCTCGACGTGCACACGCGCGTGTCGGACCTGTACAGCAGCCCGCACGACCAGATCAAGGAGCAGCTGCGCCTGACCATCGAGACGATAAAGGAGCGCCAGGAAAGCGAGTTGATCAACAATCCCGATTACGGCCTGCTGGCCAGCGTGCACGACGACCAGCGCATCTTTACCCTGACGGGCGCGCCCACGCCGGACGACCTCGATGAACTGCTGACAAAAGTGTGGAAGGAGCCGGGCTTCTTCCTCGCGCACCCGCTGGCCATTGCCGCCTTTGGCCGTGAATGCACGCGCCGTGGCGTGCCGCCACCGACGGTCAGCCTGTTCGGTTCGCAGTTCCTCACGTGGCGCGGCGTGCCGCTGGTGCCGTCCGACAAACTGCCGATCGAAGACGGCAAGACCAAGATCATCTTGCTGCGCGCGGGCGAACAGCGGCAGGGCGTGATCGGCCTGTTCCAGCCTGGCCTGGCGGGCGAGCAAAGCCCGGGCCTGTCCGTGCGCTTCATGGGCATCAACCGCCACGCGATTTCGTCCTACCTGATTTCGCTGTATTGCTCGCTGGCCGTGCTGACGGACGACGCGCTGGCCGTACTGGAAGACGTGGAGATCGGTAAATACCATGACTACCCAGACACCTACAAGTGATGGCGCGGCGGGCTTGCCTGCCGTTCCGTTCTTGCCCGACGAAGCGACCCTGAACCGCCTGGCAGGTGAATTCTTTGCCCGTTTGCCGGGCTTGGACAAGTCACCCAGCCTTGGCGGCTCCGGCAGCGTGCTCGATGCGGCACCCCGCTATGCGAACCGTCCGCCGCCGCAGCCCGGCCCTTCCTTCGCCGCCATCGCCCCCGGCGTGGCGACGGCGCAGGTGCCGCCCGTGAAGGCGCCGCTGGAGTCGCCCATCGCCCCGGCGCCAGCCTCCTTGCCGACGCCGCGCGCATCCAGCCTCGCTGCGCCGTCGCCGTATTACTTTGTCGGCGGCGCGCATGGCTATCCCGCATCGAGCCACAAGCTCGATGGCCTGGCGCAGCAGGGGCTGGGCCAGGCCGCGCCCGACGATGTACAGGGACTGTTTGCCACGCCGCGGCACGCATCCGCGCGCCAGCTGCCCGTCGCGCCGGCTTCCGGCCAGCCCGCGTTCTATTTCCAGACCGAGCTGCCCCCGGCGACGCAGCCGGGCCAGCGGCAGACGCCGGCGCCGTTCGACGTGCACGCCGTGCGGCGCGATTTTCCCGTGCTGGCGGAAAGGGTCAACGGCAAGCCGCTGGCCTGGTTCGACAACGCGGCCACCACGCACAAGCCGCAGTCGGTGATCGACCGCATCGCATATTTCTATGCACACGAAAACTCGAACATCCACCGCGCCGCGCACGCCCTGGCGGCGCGCGCCAGCGATGCGTATGAGGCGGCGCGCGCCAAGGTGGCCAATTTTCTGGGCGCCGCCTCGGCCAATGAAATCATTTTCGTGCGCGGCGCCACCGAGGGCATCAACCTGGTGGCCAATACCTTCGGTCGAAAATACATCGGCAGCGGCGACGAGATCATCGTCTCGCAGCTCGAGCACCATGCCAACATCGTGCCGTGGCAGCAGCTGGCAGCGGAGAAGGGCGCGACCCTGCGCGTGATGCCCGTCGACGACAGCGGGCAGATCATCCTCGATGAATTCCGCAAGCTGCTCAACGGGCGCACCAAGCTGGTGTCCGTGACGCAGGTATCGAATGCCTTGGGGACGGTCACGCCCGTGGCGCAGATCATCGCGCTGGCGCATGCGGCCGGCGTGCGCGTGCTGGTCGATGGCGCGCAAGCCGTGTCGCATTTGCGCGTGGACGTGCAGGCGCTGGGCGCGGACTTTTATGTGTTCTCGGGGCATAAAGTGTTTGGCCCGACGGGCATCGGCGCCGTGTATGGCAAGGCGGACTTGCTGGAGCAATTGCCGCCCTGGCAGGGTGGCGGCAACATGATCGCCGACGTCACGTTCGAACGCACCATCTATCAGGGCGTGCCAAACCGTTTCGAGGCGGGCACGGGCAATATCGCCGATGCCGTGGGCCTGGGCGCGGCCATCGATTACGTGCAGCGCATCGGCCTGGAAAACATCGCCGCCTACGAACACGCGCTGCTGGAATATGCGACGCACCACCTGCAAACGGTACCGGGCGTGCGCCTGATCGGCACGGCGTTGGACAAGGCGAGCGTGGCCTCGTTCGTTCTGGCCGGCTACGCGCCGGCGGAGGTAGGGCACGCCCTGAACGACGAGGGCATCGCCGTGCGCTCGGGCCACCACTGCGCGCAGCCGACCTTGCGCCGCTTCGGCGTGGAAGCGACCGTGCGGCCGTCGTTCGCCTTCTACAACACGTATGAGGAGATCGACCGCATGATCGCGGTGGTGAAACGCCTGGCGGCCGCCCGGCGCTGATCCTGCCACGACGCTGTTCCATGCCGCCCCTGCGCCAGCGGGGGCGGCATTGTTGCGTCAAGTCACGGACTTTGCGCGCGGCTGGCGGGCCTCCGCAGGCTGGCGGTATAATTTATCCTTGGCAATATCAAGCCGCGGCGCCGTGCCGCCGGCGCCCGAGGAGATATCCGGTGGAAGATCAACGCAGCTCGCCCGAGCTTTTCCTGTTCCTGGCGTCGACCGTGCACGACATGAAAAATTCGATCAGCGTGGTCAGCGGCACGCTGGAATCATTGCTGGCAGCCGAGCAGGCCAAGGCCTCGCCGCAGGCGGATCCCGCCTATCTGCAGATGGCGCAGATGCTGTACCAGACCAAGCGTCTCAACGATAACCTGATCCAGCTGCTGGCCCTGTACAAGGAAGTGGGCAAGCCCGGCTACCCGTTTGACGTGCAGCCGCAGCTGGTCAGCCAGGTGATCGGGCAGGTGGTGGACCAGGAAAAAATCCTGCTCGCCTCGAAAGGCATCGCCCTGGAGACGGCTTGCCCGCCCGAGCTGATCTGGACCCTCGACGAAGACCTGGTCATCGGCGTGCTGGCGCATGCCATCAACAACGCCATCCGCTACACGCGGGACACGATCCGCCTGTCCGCGCGCCAGGTGGGCGAGGTGCTGGAACTGCGCGTGGAAGACAACGGCGAGGGCTACACGCAGGCCTTGCTCGACGCGGGCAGCGCGGCCATGGATGGCATGGCGGCCGGCGTGAACTTTTCCACCAACAGCACGGGCCTGGGCCTGTATTTTTCCAGCGAGGTGGCGAAGATGCACAAGCACCGGGGGCAGGGCGGCAGCATCGCGCTGGAAAACGGCGGCGCCCTGGGCGGCGGCTGTTTCATCCTGCGCCTGCCCTGAACGAGGACATCATGGCAACCGACAGCCACGCCACCGCCGCCGAAGCGGGCAGCACCGACTGGGCCGACAAGCACTATCTGCTGGTCGACGACTTCATCGGCATCCGCATCCTGCTGCGCGAATCCTTGCGCAACCTGGGCGCGCGCCATATCGACCAGGCGGCCAGCGGCGGCGAAGCCATGAAGCTGCTGGCCAAGACGCGCTACGACGTGGTGCTGTGCGATTACAACCTGGGCGAAGGCAAGAATGGCCAGCAAGTGCTGGAAGAGACGCGCGTGCGCAACCTGACGGCGCCGTCCAGCGTGTGGCTGATGGTCTCGGCCGAGAAAAGCGTGGAATCGGTGATGGGCGCGGCCGAGCACCAGCCCGATGCGTATCTGATCAAGCCGATCACGGAAGGCGTGCTGCTGACGCGCCTGAACCGCGTGTGGCACAAGAAGCAGGTGTTCCGCGAAATCGACCAGGCCTGCATGGAAAAGGATTATCTGCGCGCGGCCAAGCTGTGCGACGCGCAGATCGAGGTCAACAAGCTGCACGAGCTGGAACTGCTGCGCATGAAGGCGTCGTTGCTGCTGAAAAGCGGCGAGCCGGAAAAGGCCCGCGCCGTGTATGAGAAAGTGCTGGCCGAGCGCGATTACAGCTGGGCCAGGGCGGGCCTGGGCAAGATCCGCATGAATAACGGCGAGCACGAGGCGGCGCGGCAGATTTTCCAGGGCGTGATCGTGGAAAACAAGTATTACATCGACGCCTACGACCAGATGGCCACCGCCTACCAGCTGATGGGCCAGCACGAGGAAGCGTGCGGCGTGCTGGAAAAAGCGGCGCGCCTGTCGCCCAATTCCGTGCCGCGCCAGCGCAACCTGGGCCTCGCTGCGCTGAAGGTCGGCAATGTCGGCATGGCGGAAAAGGCTTTCCGCAAATGCGTGTCCATCGGCGAGTTTTCCGTCATGAAGACGCCGGACGCCTACCTGGGCCTGGCGCGCGTGTGCGGCCTCAAAAAGGATGCCAAGGAAGCGCTGCAGTGGCTGCTGCTGGCGCAGCGCGAATTCCCGCCCGAGCAGATCGGCTTGCGCGCGAAGATCACGGAAGGCATGGTGCACCACGAAACGGGCGACTACCGGCGCGCGCGCAAGTGCGGCGACGAGCTCGAAGCCATGCTGGCCGAGGATCCGGTGCGGCCGGAGAAAAGCATCTGCATGGAACTGGCGACCCTGTTGTTTGCCGTCGGCGTGAAGGATGCGCCGGCCGGCCTGCTGTGCTACGTGGTGAAAAACAACCACGACAACCAGGTGGTGCAGGACGAAGTGCAAAAGATTTTCGACAAGGCCAAGATGGGCGACGAGGGCACCAGCCTGATCATCGCTGCGCGCAAGGAAGCGTCGGACCTGATGAACAAGGGCGTACTGCTGTGGAAGACGGACAAGCTCAACGAAGCCGTCAGCTGGATGCGCGCGGCGCGCGAAAAGCTGCCGAACAACCTGCGCATCCTGTTCAACTCGGCGCAAATCATCGTCTCGTTCCTGCAGCAGCGCGGCTATCAGGCGGACTTGGCGGCAGAAGCCATGGAAGTGTTGTTGTATGTAGACAAAATTGCACCAGGCCAGCAACGCTTCGCCCAATTGATGGAGCAGCTGGTGCAATTGACGCCCCCGCCCGGGCCGGAAGAGGTGGCCGTGGTGCTGGAAAAGGCGGCGCCGGCGGCGGAAAATCCGGGAAAAGCCGTGCGTGAGCGCGCCGGATGATAAACTAGGGGCCAGCGTGGGCTTGCCCGCGCTTGAGTTGCTTTACAACAATAAGGAAGAAACTATGCGTGATGTGGTCAATGAAGTATACAAAAAAATGAAAGTCGGCGCCGTTGCCTGGGTACGCCCGGTGGCCGCCAAGGGAGACACGCTGGAAACATTCCAGACTTCGTACGAGCACGCCAAGGC
The DNA here is from genome assembly GCF_002878455.1 of Janthinobacterium sp. AD80. Taxonomy (GTDB): domain Bacteria; phylum Pseudomonadota; class Gammaproteobacteria; order Burkholderiales; family Burkholderiaceae_D; genus Janthinobacterium. The sequence goes on along the minus strand of NZ_NRDQ01000195.1, from coordinate 1,286 downwards.
GCTGGCCGACGAAGGCCTGATCACGATCGGTGACGTAAAACGCCAGGCCGATAACCAGATCGAGGCGATCCGCATTCATCGTATCGCCTGATCATATCGCCGGCTTGACGCGCTAGGCCTTGCCTGGCGTTTTGGACTTGGGCGCCGCGCGCTTTGCCGGTGCCTTGCGCAGCGGGGCCTTGGCCTTGGCTGCCGTGCCAGCTTCTGCGGGCTTGGCGGCCTTGCTGGCTGCCGGCTTGGCCGTCGTGCCCGCCGTGCCGCCGCCAAAGCTGACCGCAGCCGCGCTGGCCGCATCGGGCGACATCGCCGACGACACCGCCTGCTTGAACTGATCTTGTAACAAATTCCACCAGGCACTTGGATTGCCCAGCTGGGCTGCCGCATGGCTGCTGGCGTCGCTGGACGCTGGCGCCGCAGGGGGCGCTACCGGTTCCGGCGCGGGCGCGGGCGCAGGTTTGGGGGCAGGGGCGGACGCCGCAGGTGCCGCCTGCTGGAAAAACGCGGAAGCGTAGGGCACGGATTCAAATACCGATTTCTCGCTGGCGCCAGGCTGGGTAATGGCAGCCGCCAGCGAGGCACCCATCGATTTCAGGGTGGCGATGGTGCCGCGTTGCACTTCCAGGGCCTGGATACTGCCGCGCAGCATGCTGGTATTGAGGTTCAGCCAGGCTTCGACGGCTTTCAGGTCATTGATTTTCTTGTCCAGCTCTTCCACCGACATGGTGGGCGCCGTGATGCCGGGCACGCCCATGCCAGGCACGCTCATGCTGCCCCACAGGTTTTTGACGAAGTCGAGCGTATCGGTCACAACTGCTGCGCCCGGCATTTGGGGAATTTGCGGGTTTGCCATGCGAAATCTCCTGGTAGATGGATGGTCCTAGGGTAGCAGATATCAGCTTGCAACTGACACAGCCACGCCAACATTTTCTTACATAAAACATCAGAAGTTGAGCACGGGCAAGAGGCAGGAAATGCGGCGGAGGCGTTACACTACGCCTCATGATGCCCGCTTCCTTCTTTTCCTCGCCGCGCCGCCGCACCGTCATCTTCGTCGCGGTAATCGGCGCCTTGCATCTTGTGGCGCTGGAATGGCTCACGTCGCGTGCCAGCATGGTGCCGCTGAAGGCGGACGGCACGCAGGTGGTCAGCCTGGCCCTGCTTGCCGAAGCGCCCAAGCCGGAGCCTGTGCCGCCGCCACCGCCCGAGCTGTCCGTGCCCAAGCCCAGGCTGCCGCCACCGCCGCCGCTGACGGACTTGCCGTCGAGCGAGGCGCCGCAGGCCACCAT
>NZ_NRDQ01000194.1 GCF_002878455.1 Janthinobacterium sp. AD80 | reverse complement strand
GTCTCCGCCCGCGCGCAGTGGACGCAGGCGCGCATCGACGGCGCCAACCACACCTTTGCCAGCGCCGCCTGGCGCGGCGAAGTCGAACGGCTGTGCGCACGCTGGCTGCTGTCATGGTAGAGACCAGCCCCAGGCGGGTGCTCATGATCGCCTACCACTACCCTCCGCTTGCCGGCGGCAGCGGCATCCTGCGCACCCTGGGATTCGCGCGCCATTTGCCGGCCTGCGGCTGGCAGCCGCTGGTGCTCAGCCCTTCGCCGTCCGCCTACGCGCAGCGCGAAGATCAGGCCGGGGCCGCAGAGGCGCAGGCGGGCATGGCCGCCACCGTGCGGCGCACCCTGGCGCTCGATGCGGCGCGCCACCTGTCGCTGGCGGGGCGCTATCCGCGCTGCCTGGCCCTGCCCGACCGCTGGAGTTCCTGGTGGCTGAGCGCCGTGCCGGCCGGCCTGCGGCTGATCCGCCAGTACCGGCCCGACGCCATCTGGTCGACGTACCCGATCGCCACGGCGCACCTGATCGCCCTCACCCTGCAGCGCCTGAGCGGGCTGCCGTGGATCGCCGACCAGCGCGACCCCATGCTCGACGACAGCGACCCGCTGGCGCCGTATCCGGCCGAACCACGCCTGCACCGCATGCATGCGTGGATCGAGCAGCGCATCGCGGCGCGCAGCGCGGCCATCGTCTGCACCACGCCTGGCGCCATGGCGATGCACCGGCAGCGCCTGGCGCAGGTGCCGCGCCAGCGTTTCTGCCTGATCGAGAATGGCCACGATGACGACGGTTATCCGCACCACCCTGAACGCACGGGACACCGCAGCCGGTTCCTGTTGCTGCACAGCGGCGTGATCTACCCGTCCGAACGCGATCCGCAGCCGCTGTTCGAGGCGCTGGCCCGTTTGCGCCGCGATGGCGTGCTCCACGCGCGCAATTTCCAGCTGCTGCTGCGCGCCACGGGCCACGACCGGTACCTGGCCGGCCTGCTGGTGAAATACGGCATTGCCGACCTCGTGACCCTGGCGCCCTTGCTGCCGCACGGCGCCGCGCTGCAGGAAATGCAGGCCGCCGACGGCCTGCTGCTGCTGCAGGCGGCCAACTGCAACGGCCAGATCCCCGCCAAGCTGTATGAATACCTGCGCTGCCGCCGGCCCATCCTGGCGCTGACGGACCTGGCCGGGGACAGCGCGGCCAAGCTGCGCCACTGCGGCATCGACACCATCGGCCAGCTGGCGTCCAGCGCCGACTGCGCGCGCGCCCTGCTGCGCTTTCTCGAGCTGGCGCGCCAGGGCCGCGCACCGCTGGCCAGCCACGCCGCCATCGCCCTGCAATCGCGGCAGGAACGCTGCAACACCCTGGCCGAGCTGCTGGACCAGGTCAGCCACAGGAGTCCACCATGAAGCGTCAATTTGCACAAGGAATGCTCGCCAGCGTGCTGGCAAGCGCCGGCGCCGGCGCGCTGGCCGCCGGCTGCCCGCCCTACGTCAAGGGCACGACGGGCGGCGACTATACGAACGGGGACGACCGCACCGGCCTGACCGTGGTCGAGAAATACCATTTTTCGCGCGCCGTGGAAACACTCACGCAAGGCATGACGGGCAGCCTGGGGGCCGACATCAGCTACACCCTGGAACACTTCCCCAACCACCACCGGGCGCTCGCGTCCATGGCCAAGCTAGGCCTGCGGCAAAAAAGCGCGCAGCCGCACGGCGCCCGCTACACGGTCAGCTGCTATTTCGAGCGGGCCATCGCCTTCGCGCCGCACGACGTGACGGCGCGCATGGTGTACGGCAACTACCTGCTGGCCACGGGCCAGGACGCGATGGCGCTGGAACAGCTGGACGCTGCCAGCCGCCTGGCGCCCGAGCAGGCCACGGTGCAGTACAACCTGGGGCTGATGTATGTGAAGAAGAAGGAATATGACAAGGCCAGCGTGCATGCGCAAAAAGCCTATGCGCTGGGTTTTCCCTTGCCCGGCCTGAAAAACAAGCTGAAGGCGGCGGGAAAATGGCGCGAACCGCCGCCGCCCGCCGCCGCGCCGGCGGTCACGCAGCCGGCAGACCTTGCGCCAGCGGTAGAGGAACCCGCCAGCGCGACACCTGCGCAAGCGGTCACGCCGCCCGCCGACCAGACTAGACTAGACTAGACTAGCGGGGAATCACGGCCGCGCGGCTGGCCAGGCTGTGCTGCCCGGTGGGCGATGCCGCCAGCGCGGCCAGCAGCGCGCGGCGCGACTGCGCCTTGTCCTGAGCCTCGCTGATGAAAGCCAGTTCGGCCGGCTGCAGCACCGTGATGGTCAGCAGCAGCACTTCACCATATGGCGTGTCGAAAGATGGCGGCATGCCGGGCGCGCCCTGCGCCAGCAGCACGCCCACCTGTTCCTTGTCGTCTTCCAGGCCGGCTGGCGCGTCCTGCACGTCGAGCACCATCGACACGCTGCCGTGGCGCTGCACCAGCAAATCAATGGAACCGTGGTCGGCCACGTTCTGGCTGACCTGGTAAATCACATCGAAGAGCCACGATTGCTGGATCGCGCCGCCATCGAAGGCGGCCAGCGGCGCCTCGATGCACACTTCCAGCAAATGCCCGCGCGGCACAAACACGTCGTCGTCATCCTCGAACGGATCGCTCAAGCCATCGCTGGCAATCACGATCGAGTCGGGCCGGCGGATCACCCGCCAGGCCTGGCGCAACGAGGGCCAGCGCGGCCCCCCCATGAAGGCGGGATTGACCAGCGGCGCCAGCACGTCGCCGTCGATGGCGCCCAGGCTGGCATAAAAGGCGTCGCGCGCGGCGCAGGCCGTGGCCTGCATCAGCGCGCCCGCTTCCTTGCCAACGACGGCGTCGTCCGGCTGCGGCATTTCGGGGATGTCGTTGTCAGGCATATTCATACTCCGTGCGTTCAATCGGCTGGGGGAAAATCGTGATAATTGCGCGGCAAATAGCCCCAGATGCGTGCCACCCGCTCCCGCACCTCGAAATCAAAGCCGATGCGTTCCAGTTCGGGCACGATCCACACGCCATGGTCGATGATTTTTTTCGGCAGCAGCATGGCCACGTGTTCTTCCGAATACAGGCTGATGTCGAACCACTCCACCCCCATGAAGGGAAACGGCGGGTGGTAGTCCCACTCCGTGTCCCAGCGCGAGACATAGCCGCTGACGGAGCCGTAGCGGTACGACGGCGCCCAGTCGGTGCGCCCGCGCATGAAGGCCAGCAGTTCGTTCCACTTGCAGTCGTTGGCGGCGCCGCCCAGGTTGCGCCGCGCGATGTGGCCGCGCAGTTTGCGCTTGATGTCGTCGCCGCCCGCATCGGCCTGCGGCAGTCTGGGATCGCTCATCGAGTCCGCCATCAGCGCGCGACTGGCTTGACTTTCGAGGCTGCCAGCACGGCGCGCTGACGCGCCGTGTCGATATCGTCGGCCGTCGCCAGGGCCACGCCCATGCGGCGGCGGGCGAACGATTCCGGCTTGCCGAACAGGCGCAAGTCCGCGCCCGGCACGTTCAGGGCATCGGCCACGCCCTCGAAGGCGATGCCCTTCGCTTCCAGCTGGCCGTAGATGACGGCCGAGGCGGCGGGCGAGCGCAGCGCCACGTTGACGGGCAAGCCGAGGATGGCTTTCGCGTGCAGCTCGAATTCGCTTTGCACCTGGCTGGCCATGGTGACCATGCCCGTATCGTGCGGACGCGGGCTCACTTCCGAGAACCACACCATGTCGTCCTTGACGAACAGCTCCACGCCAAACAGGCCCAGGCCGCCCAGGTTGTCCGTCACCTTGCGGGCGATCTCGCGCGAACGCTCCAGCGCCAGCGGCGCCATGCGGGCCGGCTGCCACGATTCCACGTAGTCGCCCTGCACCTGCAAGTGCCCGATCGGCTCGCAGAACTGCGTCTCGATCTGGCCCGAGGCGGCAACGGCGCGCACGGTCAGCAAGGTGATCTCGTAATCGAAATCGATGAAGCCTTCGACGATGACCCTGCCCGTATCGACGCGCCCGCCGCTGGCCGCGTACGCCCACGCCGTTTCCACGTCGGCGGCGCTATCGAGCTTGGACTGGCCCTTGCCCGACGAAGACATCACGGGTTTCACCACGCAGGGAAAACCGATGTCCTGGCAGGCCAGCTGCAGCTCCTGCAGGCTGCTGGCGAAGCGGTAGGGCGACGTGGCCACACCCAGGGTTTCGGCGGCCAGGGTGCGGATGCCTTCGCGGTTCATGGTCAGCACGGCGGCGCGCGCGTTCGGGATGCAGGTAATCTGCCCCGCCGCTTCCAGCGCGGCCAGGGTATCGGTGGCGATGGCTTCGATTTCCGGCACGATCAGGTCCGGCTTTTCCAGGTCGATCAGCTGGGCCAGCGCCACGCCGTCGCTCATGTCGATCACATGCGAGCGGTGCGCCACCGGGTGGCCGGGCGCGTTCGGGTAGCGGTCGACGGCAATCACTTCCACACCCAGGCGCTGCAGCGCAATGATGACTTCCTTGCCCAGTTCACCGGAGCCCAGCAGCATGACTTTGATGGCGGTGGAAGACAGGGGCGTGCCGAAAGTGCGGGGCGCGATGGTGCTGCTCGTGGTGGGGCTGGTTGTCATGGCAATGTCTGCGGGCGGATGGAAAGATGGCTGGGACTATAGCAAATGCCGGCCCTCTTGGACAGGGCGCGCCGCTGGCGTGCGCAGTACGGACAAGCAGGCGCCTGCAGGCGGCGCCGGAGCGGGACACGCCGGCACATCGGCTGAAGCCTGGCTATGGCCCACCCTGCCCGCTGCGCAGATAGCGGTACAGGCGCTTGCTGACCACAATGCAGTCATCATCCCGCATGCCGGTCGGCAACGCGGCGCATTTCGCCTCTTGCGCACGGAAAGAATCGATGGCGGACGCGTCGCGCGCCAAGCAGGAGTCTGTCACCGTCCGCGCCACAGCGGCACCGGCTGGCATGGCCACGCCTGTCGCACAGGCGGGGCATATGTGCTGCAAGCTGCTGATCTGCTGCTCCAGCTGGCGTTTTTTCTCGTCACAGCTTTTCTCGTCACTGAGCGCCAATCGGCCGGCGGCCACTGCCTCCACCCATGCGGGTCTCGACGGGCGCGCCCAGTCGGCGATGACAGGCGGCCTGGCGCGCTGCGCCGGCCCGCCAGGACCAGGCATTTGACACACTGCGGAGGACGATGCCAGCAAGGCGGCGCACACGGCCGACAACAGCATGGGTTTGGCCGGCATAAGTCCTCCACTAAGGTGCTGAGCTAAGTTGCCAGGCCAAGTTGCAAGCGAAGTTGCAAGCGAAGTTGCAAACTAAGTTGCAAACTAAGTGCAAGCCAGGTGCTGCGGCGTGAACGCCACGTCGCCTCACTGTGCGCCTTGTCCGCCCAAGTGGCAAATCAATCCCCCTGTTGCTTGAAGCTGCTCAAGCCTGCATCCCATCAACCCGCATACGCCCGCTTGATCTCGTCAATGTTGATTTTTTTCATGCCCATCATGGCCTTCATCACGCGCTGGGCCTTGACGGGGTCGGGGTCGCCCAGCAGTTTGAGCAGGATGGTGGGCACGATTTGCCAGGACACGCCGAACTGGTCCTTGAGCCAGCTGCACTGCTGCGCTTCCGGCGGCCCGCCTTCGGACAGCTGGTTCCAGTAATGGTCGACCTCGTCCTGGGTGTCGCAATTGACCTGAAACGAGATGGCCTCGGAAAACTGGAACAGCGGCCCGCCGTTCAAGCCCGTAAACGTCTGGCCGTCCAGTTCAAACGCCACCGTCAGCACGCTGCCCGGCTCCTGGCCGTGGATTTCCTGGCCTTCCTCGCCATAGCGCAGGATCTGGCCGATCTTCGAATTGGGGAAAATCCCCGTATAAAACAGGGCCGCCGCCTCGGCGTGGCCGTTGAACCATAAACACGGGGTAATCTTTTGTATGCTGTGCATGATGTCTCCCTTGGCCGGTGTGGATAGGACGCCTTAATATAGTCACTTTTGCGGTGCAACGGCGCGCGAATTACGCCCATTACCGTCCCGCAATGGCCTCCCGTCCCAGCACGCCGGCGCTGGCCAGCAGCCGCAGGCGGGCCGCGCGCCATTCTGCCTGGCAACGGATGCGCTCCTGCTGCGCTTCCAGCAGCGCCGACTGGGTAGTGAGCATTTCCAGGATGTCCGCCGCGCCCAGGCCGAACTTGCGCTGCACGCTGGCCTGGGCATCGCGCGCAGCGTCCAGCCAGGCCTGCGCGGCAGCCATGTTGTCCAGCGCCATGTCCGCTTCCGCATGCGTTTTCACCAGTTCCATCAGGGTCTGCCGCTGCACTTCTGCCACCTCGGCTTCCCTTTGCCCCGCCTGCGCCTGCGCGCCGCGCACCTTGTAGCCCCGGGCAAAACCATCGAACAGGGGGATGTTCAGCGAGACGCCAACCAGGGTTTCGCGCGTGGAAGCGGCGGACAAGCCCTGGTTCGGGCGGCCGTTCTGGTAGAAGTTCGCCGTCAGGTCGATGCTGGGACGCCCCTCCGAACGGACCATGTCGACCCGCTCCCGCGCCGCCGCCAGCTGCGCCCGGGCCGCCACGATGGCGGGATGGCGTGCCTGCGCCTGGCCCAGCCAGGCCTGCAGATCGGCGCGCTGCCCCGCCGTCGGCACGTGCGCGTCGTCGGCCACGGTCACGCTGGCGCCGGCCGGCAGGCCCAGTGCATATATCAGTACCGCGCGCGCTTTGGCGTAGTCGCCATCGGCGCGGCTGGCGCC
>NZ_NRDQ01000193.1 GCF_002878455.1 Janthinobacterium sp. AD80 | reverse complement strand
GGCTGGCTGCTGCCGGCGGGGCCGCTGCGCGAATCGCCGCGCCGCCGCCGCGACGTGACGGTGATCAATGCGCCCGAACTGGCGCCGGCGCTGGTGGCGCAGGTGGCGCCGGCAGGTTCGCTTGTCGTGCAGATGACGCTCGATGGCGGCGTGGCCGAACGGATGGTGGCGCGCGGCGAACGCCTGCCGTTGGCAACCCTGGCGGCCAGCGGCCAGCGCATCGTGGCGGCGGCCGGCATCGGCAATCCGCAGCGTTTCTTTGCCATGCTGCGCGGCGCGGGATTGGATTTCACGGAACTGCCCTTGCCCGACCATCACGACTTCCTCGACCAGCCATTTGCCGCGCTCGACACGGATGTGATCTTGATCACCGAGAAGGATGCAGTAAAATGTGCGCAAATTGAACATCTCAAAGATGACCCGAGACTGTGGGTCGTCCCGGTCAGTGCGCGCATCGATAGCGCGCTGGCCCAACAAATTGTGGAGAAATGTCGTGGACGCTCGACTGCTTGATATCCTGGTCTGCCCTGTTTGCAAGGGCCCGCTTGAACACGATAAGAAGGCGCAGGAACTGATTTGCCGCGCCGACCGCCTGGCCTACCCGATCCGCGATGGCATCCCCATCATGTGGGCGGACGAGGCGCGCACCCTGCAAGACGCAGTGGAATAACGATGGCGTTTATCGTCATCATCCCGGCCCGCCTGGCGTCGACGCGCCTGCCCAACAAGCCGCTGGCTGACCTGGGCGGCAAGCCCATGGTGGTGCGCGTGGCCGAGCAGGCTGTCCTGTCGGGCGCCGCGCGCGTCATCGTCGCCACCGATCACGAAGATATCCGCGCCGCCTGCGCCGCGCATGGCGTGGAGGTGTGCATGACGCGCGCCGACCACCCGTCGGGCACGGACCGCATCGCCGAAGTGGCGCGCACCCTGGATTTGCCGCCGGACGCCGTCGTCGTCAACCTGCAGGGCGACGAACCGCTGATCGACCCGGCCTTGCTGGCCGCCTGCGCCGCGCAGATCAGCAGCACCGTGCCCATGGCCACGTGCGCCCACCCGCTGCACGCGGTGGCTGACGCTTTCAATCCGAACGTCGTCAAGGTCGTGCTGGACAAGAACGGCCGCGCCCTGTACTTTTCGCGCGCCACCATCCCGTGGCACCGCGACGGCTTCGCGCAGTCGAAAGACAGCCTGCCGGCAGATTATGTGCCGCTGCGGCATATCGGCCTGTATGCGTACAGCAATGCCTTCTTGCAAACGTATCCTGGCCTTTCCGCGTCGCCGCTGGAAGCCATCGAGGCGCTGGAGCAGTTGCGCGTGCTGTGGCATGGCTATGCCATCGCCGTGCATGTCACGGACTCGGCCCCGGCCGCCGGCGTGGACACGCCGGAAGATCTGGCAAGAGTGCAGGCGCACTACCGCGCCCTGTAAGCGCTACCCGCAAAACGGCAGGCGTGCAAATAAAATTTGTGCGTCTGCAGCAAAAACCACATTTTGAAACGTCCGCTTCGCTAATTGCTGGCTTTGATCAATCAGGGCATGGCAAATCGACAGCAAACTGGCGTTTCGGGGATTTTTTGTGGTAAGTTTCGTAGGGAAAGATAGCCATAGCAACATCATCTAAAAAAAATTACACATACCACCATCCAAAATCTGTTTTTTAGGAACTTTTCAATGCGTCTGATACTTTTAGGAGCACCCGGTGCCGGCAAGGGCACCCAAGCTAACTTCATCAAAGAAAAATACAATATTCCGCAAATCTCCACGGGCGACATGCTGCGCGCGGCGATCAAGGAAGGCACGGAACTGGGCCTGGCAGCGAAAAAAGTCATGGATGCGGGCGGCCTCGTGTCGGACGACATCATGATTGGCCTGGTCAAGAATCGCCTGCAGGAAGCCGATTGCGCCAATGGCTACCTGTTCGACGGTTTCCCGCGCACCATCGCGCAAGCGGACGCCATGAAAGACGCCGGCATCAATGTCGACTACGTGCTGGAAATCGACGTGCCCGATGAGTCGATCATCGAGCGCATGGATGGCCGCCGCAGCCACCCGGGTTCGGGCCGCGTCTACCACGTCAAATTCAATCCGCCGAAAGTCGAAGGCGTCGATGACATCACCGGCGAGCCGCTGATCCAGCGCGACGACGACAAGGCCGAAACAGTGAAAAAACGCCTGGACGTGTACCACAACCAGACCAAGGTCTTGCTCGGCTACTACAATGACTGGGCCAAGTCCGGCCTGCCAGGCGCGCCGAAATACCGCCGCATCGCCGGCGTCGGTCCGGTCGAGCAAATCCGCGACAGCGCATTTGCCGCCCTGGCGGAATAAGCAGTATTGAAAAGCGGACCTGAGTGTCCGCTTTTTTTGTGCCCGCGTTTGAGCCGGGTGCCGTAGCGTTTTCGTGGTTCAGTTTTTTTGCAGGTCGTGTTTTCCTGGCTGCGCGTGCCTACCCGGTGCGGTCTGCAGCTGTTGGCAATGACGTCGGATAAAAACAGAAGGGGACGATATGGCAGCCAGTCTGTGGTTTGCGGTAGCCTGCGGCGTGGTCGCCGTGGTGTATGGTTTGGTGTCGCGTAGCTGGATCCTGCGCCAGGATCCCGGCAACGCGCGCATGCAGGAAATCGCCCTGGCCATCCAGCAGGGCGCGGCCGCCTACCTGGCGCGCCAGTACCGCACCATCGCCATCGTCGGCGTGGTGCTCTTGATCGCCATCTACGTGCTGCTTGGCCTGCACACGGCGCTGGGCTTCCTGATCGGCGCCGTGCTGTCCGGCGCCTGCGGCTTCATCGGCATGAATGTCTCCGTGCGCGCCAATGTGCGCACGGCGCAGGCGGCCACGCACGGCATCAACCAGGCGCTGAACGTGGCCTTCAAGGGCGGGGCGATCACCGGCATGCTGGTGGTCGGACTGGGCCTGCTGGGCGTGACCCTGTTCTACTGGCTGCTGGTGACGACGGGCGCGCCCGGCCTGACGCAGCATGACCTGATCAAGCCCTTGATCGGCCTGGCCTTCGGCGCCTCGCTCATTTCCATCTTCGCGCGGCTTGGCGGCGGCATCTTCACCAAGGGCGCCGACGTGGGCGCGGACCTGGTCGGCAAGGTGGAGGCGGGCATTCCCGAGGACGATCCGCGCAACCCTGCCGTCATCGCCGACAACGTGGGCGACAACGTGGGCGACTGCGCCGGCATGGCGGCCGACCTGTTTGAAACCTATGTCGTGACCCTGATCGCCACCATGCTGCTGGGCGCCTTGCTGATGGCTGAAGCGAGCAGCGTGGCCATCATCTACCCGCTGCTGCTGGGCGCCGTCTCCATTCTCGCCTCCATCGTCGGCTGCTCGATGGTGAAGACCAAGCCGGGCGCGAAAATCATGTCGGCCCTGTACACGGGCCTGTGGTGGGCCGCCGGCCTGTCGCTGGTCGGCTTCGCCGTGGTGACGTGGCTGCTATGGCCCGACGACGCCATGCGCTACAAGATGCTGGGCGCCACCGTCGTCGGCATCGTCCTCACGGGCCTGATGGTCTACATCACGGAATACTACACGGGCACGGATTTCAAGCCCGTGCGCCATATCGCCGAAGCGTCGACGACGGGCCACGGCACCAACATCATCGCCGGCCTGGGCGTGTCGATGAAGTCCACGGCCTACCCGGTGCTGGCCGTCTGCGTCGCCATTCTCGTCTCGTATCAATTGGCGGGCCTGTACGGCATCGCCATCGCGGCCACTGCCATGCTGTCGATGGCCGGCATCATCGTCGCGCTCGACGCGTATGGCCCCATCACGGACAACGCGGGCGGCATCGCCGAGATGTCGGGCCTGCCCGACTCCGTGCGCGCCATCACCGATCCGCTGGACGCCGTCGGCAATACCACCAAGGCCGTCACCAAGGGCTATGCCATCGGCTCGGCGGGCCTGGCCGCGCTGGTGCTGTTCGCCGACTACACGCACGCGCTTGAATCCGTGGGCCAGCACATCACGTTCGACCTGTCGAACCCGATGGTCATTGTCGGCCTGTTCATCGGCGGCCTGATTCCCTACCTGTTCGGCGCCATGGCGATGGAAGCCGTGGGCCGCGCGGCCGGCGCCGTGGTGGTCGAGGTGCGGCGCCAGTTCCGCGACATCAAGGGCATCATGGAAGGCACGGCGCGGCCCGAATACGACAAGGCCGTCGACATGCTGACGGCGTCGGCGATCCGCGAAATGATCGTGCCTTCGCTGCTGCCGGTGGTGGTGCCCATCGTTGTCGGCATGCTGCTGGGGCCTGCGGCCCTGGGCGGCCTGTTGATGGGGACCATCGTGACGGGCCTGTTCGTGGCCATTTCCATGACCACCGGCGGCGGCGCCTGGGACAATGCCAAGAAATACATCGAGGACGGGCATTTCGGTGGCAAGGGTTCCGAGGCGCACAAGGCGGCAGTCACGGGCGACACGGTGGGCGACCCGTACAAGGACACGGCCGGCCCGGCCGTCAATCCCTTGATCAAGATCATCAATATCGTCGCCCTGCTGCTGGTGCCGCTGCTGCCGGCCACGGGCTGGCTGGCCGTGGCGCCCCCGGCGCCCATCCACGCACCGCTGCCGCCCATCCTGGCGCCGGCCGCGCCGCCGCAGGTCTTGCCGGCCCAGTAAGGCAGCGCACCGGCCCACGCCACAGCCCCGCAGCCAGCGGGGCTGTTTTTGTTTGCACACGCGAAAATTTCCTGGAGTCCATATCCCGCGCGTATCAACGGTGAGTAATTGTTACCGCACCTTTGACTTCCGCGCGCAGCGGCCAATAATGGTTAATCGGCACCGTTGACGGTGGATGGCGGGAGAATGGCATGGACAGCAAATACACGAGACGTGGCGTGGGGCTGGTGCTGCTGCTGGCGGGACTGGCGCTCAGCGGGCGCCGCGGCGGCCGCGCCGGGCGGGCATGGCGGCCACCATGGCCACGGCGGCTTTCATCGGGGGCATGGCGGTTTTCACGGCGGCCACGGCCACTTTCACGGCCGCCCGCACGTGGGCGTCTGGGTGGGATCGGCCTGGCGCTACGGTGATGGGCCGGGCTGGCATGGCGACCCGTGGTATGGCACTCCCTACGGCTACCCGTACGGGCGCACGGTCATCGTGCAGCCGCCTCCCGTGTATATCGAACAGGGCGGCGAGCCGACGGCGCAGATGTGGTACTACTGCGCGCGGCCGCAGGGCTATTACCCGTACGTGAAAAACTGCGGCACGGCCTGGCGTGCCGTGCTGCCTGACAGCGTGCGCTGAAGCCGGGGAGGAGACATGAACACGACAGTGTTGTTCAGGCGCGCCTGCGTGCTGGCGCCTTTGCTGCTGGCCGCCTGCACGGTGATGCCGGACGGGCCGTCGGCCATGGTCTTGCCGGGCACGGGCAAGAGTTTCGCGCAGTTCCGCAGCGACGACCTGCAATGCCGCGGCTACGCGCAAGGCCAGCTCGGTGGCAGTTCGCCACAGCAGGCCGGTATCGACAGCGGCGTGCGCAGCGCGGCCCTGGGTACGGTCCTCGGTGCGGCGGCGGGCGCGCCATCGATGGCGGCCATGGCGCCGGCGTGGGTGCCGGCACGGGCTTGCTGTTTGGCGCGCTGGCGGGCACGGGCGCGGCGGACAGTTCCGCGTACGGCATGCAGCGCCGCTACGACAATGCCTACCAGCAATGCATGTACGCGAGCGGCCACAAGGTGCCCGTGGCGGGGCAGATGCTGAGTGGCGTGCCGGCGAACGCCGCCACGCCGCCGCCGAATACGCCGCCGCCCCGCGACTAGGCTTTACGCTTTAAAAGCGCGACGTCACACCGACAAACATGCGGCGTCCCGGCACATAGTAGTCAACCTGGCCATCGGCCGTCGGCCCCTTCTTGAACAGGTTTTCCACGCCGCCGCGCACGGTCCAGTTTGGCGTCACCTTGTACGATACGACCGCGTCGACGATGGTGTAGGCCTTGTTGGCCAGCTTGCCGGCATCGAGTTCCTTGCCCGTGTACTGGGCCGACACTTCGCCGAACAGCTGGTCGCTGACTTGCCAGCCCAGCGCCGAGTACCACGACAGCTTGGGCGTGGACAGCAGGTTGGCGCCCGTCGTCAGGTTTTTCGCCTCGCGCATATACGTCATGTTGTTGCGCCAGTTCAAGTTTTTCGTCAGGGGGATGGTCGCCGTCGCTTCCAGGCCGCTGGTGCGCGCCTTCTGGATATTCGTCATCCTGGTCCACCAGATGCCCTGGAATTTGCCCAGCGGCGCGTAGTCGATCTTGTTCTTGAAATCCGTGTGGAACCAGGTCACGCCGACATCCCAGCCATTTTGCTCCCAGGCTACGCCGATCTCGCCGGCCGTGCTGGTTTCCGGTTTCAGGTCCGCATTGCCTGCCATGTAGCAAGTGCCGCTCACATAGCCCAGGGGCCGCAGGCTGGTGCAGCCGCGGCCGCCCGAATTGGTGGCCGCCGACGGCGAGTTTTCCTTCAGGCTAGGCGCGCGGAAGCCTTGCGAGACGCCGCCCTTGATGGTCCAGGCAGGGGCCGGGTGGTACACCAGGTACAGGCGCGGGCTGTAGTGGTTGCCGAACTTGCTGTGGTGATCGAGTCGCAGGCCCGCCGTGGCCGTCAAATCTTCGCGCAAAAACAGCTGGTCTTCCGCGAACAGGGCCGAGGTGGTGCCCGACAGGGTCGCGCCGCTGACGGGATTGCCCAGGTAATCGGTGGGAATCGTGCCGATCGTGTCCGTATTCGTCAGTTCCTGGTGCTTCCATTGGCCGCCCACCACCAGCAATTGCTCGATGCCCCAGCCCAGGCGTTTTTCCAGGGTGGCGTCGAGGGTGCTGTCCTTGGCTTTCGCTACCGAGCCGGCAACCTGGTTGTCATAGTCATTGTGGTACAGATTGACTCTGGCCTTGCCGAAGTCCAGCTTGCCTTCGTAGCCAAGGCTGGCGCTCTTGCGTATCAGCTTGCTGGCACCCCAGGCGTAGAACAGCGGCTCGCCGTCCGCGTCCAGCGCGGGCGAATCGCTCGCTTCCTGGCGCCCGTAGCTGGCGTCCAGCGACAGGCTGTGCTGCTTGTTCAGGGCCCAGTTCAACTGGCCCGTGATGCTCTGGTTGCGTTCGCCGCCGATGCCGCCCGCATTCTTGATGATTTTCTCATCGGCATTCTGTTTCGATTGGGCTACGCCGATGCGCATGCCGACCGATTCCGACAGCGGGCCGGCCAGGTTCACGCCCAGCTGGTGCGCCGCGCCGCGGCCGCTGTCCTGCGGTTCCGTATAGTTGGCCGTGGCCGAGCCGTTCCACTTGCCCGGCACCTTGCGCGTGATGATGTTGATCACGCCGCCCATGGCGTCGGAACCGTACAGCGAGGACATGGGGCCGCGTACCACTTCGATGCGCTCGATCATCTCGGGCGAGATCCAGTTCAAGTCCTGGCGCCCCAGGTCGGGACGGTAGGCCGTGTCGGCCGAGCTGCCCATGCGCTTGCCGTCGACGAGGATCAGCGTGTACTTGTCGGGCAGGCCGCGCAGCTTGATCTTCGATTCCTCGCCCACGGGGCTGGTGCCGCCCGTCACGCCGGGGATGCGGCGCAGCAGGGTATTCAAGTCATACACGGGCTGGCGCTCGATTTCCTCGCGCGTGATGACGCTGATGCTGGCCGGCGCATCCTTGATGTCGATGGCCGTTCCAGAAGCGGTGACGACAACGGTGTTCATGGTCGGATCGGCGGCGGCATTGCCTTCGGCCCAGGCGCTGCCGACGGCCAGCGACAGCAGGCAGGGCAGGAGCAGGGTGGCGCGGCGTGGGGCAGTGGCGGGGCGGATGGCAAGCGGTGCGGCGAAGACAGGACTGCGGTTGGACATGGTGAACTTTCCCGAATGTTGTTATTTCCTGGCTGCCTTTCGGGTGGCTTGGGTATGAAGTAAATAAAAGCAAGAAAAATACGGTGTGTTTTGCGAATGAGAATAAGAATCGTTCTTATTGTAATGCCATCCTGGCAAGAAGGAAAGTGCTAGAGGGAAATAAAAACAGTGTTCGCCGGCGCCAGGCATGGCGTTTTCCGCCGTCCAGGTGTGAGAAATTGTGACGCCAGCTGGCATCTGGCGCGGCATGTGCACATAATGTAGGCAGCATGCGCATTGCATGTTCAGCTCACTTTCACGGAGGCGTCATGGATAGCCTGACCGCAGTGCAGCGGCGCATGGTCGCCGCCCTGGCGCTGGCCTGCCTGCTGGGCGTGGCCGCGGGATTGCCTGCCCGCGCGGAGGAACCGGCCGCCGACGAGGCATTGCCCGTCTGCCGCCTCGATCCGCACGACAGCAGCAAGCTGGCCGTCGA
>NZ_NRDQ01000192.1 GCF_002878455.1 Janthinobacterium sp. AD80 | reverse complement strand
CTGGCCGCTGCCGGCCGCGCGCGCGGGCGGCTGGCCCGCATGCCAGTGCAGCTGGCCCAGCTTGACTTGCGGCGCCTGGTCCAGCGCCATGCTCAGCAAGCCCAGCAGGCGGCCCGGTTCCGGTGCCTGGCTGGCGATCATGCGCCCCAGGGTCACGGCCACTTTCATGTTCTGCGTCTTGGCCGCGCCGGCGCCAGGCTGGACATGGTATTGCGGTAGCGTTCCTGGTAGGACGCCGTTTCCTGCTGCAGGCGCGCCGTGCCCGCCGCGTCATTGATGCCGCCAAGTAAATTGATCACGCACCACAGGGCCGCCGAGGCGCCGATCAGCGCGCTGGCGCCGTACAGGGTCTTGCGCGCGCGCTGGAAGTGGTAATAGCGGGCCAGCGGCCCAGGCGGGTAGTGGCTGGGTGGCGGATGTTTTCCAAGCAAGGTCAGCAGCAACTCGTCGGCCAGCGCCGGCGTCTGCCGCAAGCCCACGCGTTCGCTGGCCAGTTGCAGGTCGATGAAGTGGTAAGCCACTTCCACGCCGTTATCGCACAGCAATTCGAGCTTGGCGATCTGCGCGGCCGGCGCCAGGATGACCGTATTCAAGACGTCGCCGCGCGCCAGCATGCGCGTGCTGGTGAGAAATTGCCGGGTTTTTTCCGTTTCCAGCGCAATATTCACGGCCACGCCGTCAAGCGCGATGGTTGCCGTCTGGCGCGAGAAGCGCAGCTGGCCCTTCTCATAATAACTTTGCCGCAAGCCGCCCGATTGCTGCGTCACCAGCAGCAGGTGTTCATGCGTGAGCGCCAGTTTTTTCACCAGCGCGATGCTCAGCAGGCTGGTCGAATAAATGCCGGCCACGGGAATGCGCAAGTGTTCCAGCGCTTCCGTCCACGGTTGCAGCAGGGTCGGGTTGGTCAGCGCGAAGAACAGTACCTGGTCGTCGTGGCGGCCCGTGCTTTCGCGGCCCAGCAGGGCGCTGCCCCGGTAGGGCGTGTCGCGGTGCAACTGCAGCTTGCGCCGCTCCAGCAGGGCGCGGCCCGCCTTGCCGCGCACGTGGGGCAGGAGCTGGTGCTGGAAATCTTCCTCGATCAAATCCGTCAGCAGGTAGGCGGGCACGTCGAGCCGCTGCGCCTGCGGGTCTTCCAGCCAGGCGGCAAAGCCGTCCAGCCCCGCCGCGCTGGCCGGAAATGCCTGGCCGGGGCCCAGCGCGCCATGGCGCCAGTCGTAGGCGCACAGGGTATCGCTGGTCAGATAAAGCAATTGTTTGCGGAACACGGCAGCCTCAGGTATCGGGTCTCAAGTTTTAATAGTACTGATGGTGTCGTAGATGGGGCCCAGCACCGACAGCATGATCCAGCCCAGCAGCAGGCCAAGGATCACCGTCATGGCCGGCTCGATCATGGCCTGCACTTTTTCAATCAGTTCCTTCACTTCGCGGTTATAAAAATAGCTGACATTGCGCAAGGCCGTGTCGAGCGAACCCGTGGCTTCGCCCACCTTCAGCATGCGGATCACCAGCGGCGGGAAGATGCCCGTGTGCTGGAAGGCATTGGTGACGCCATGGCCCTCGCTGATCAGCTGCGCGGCACGGCGCAGGCCGGCCGCCACCACCTGGTTGCCGGCGATGCCTTCGGACAGGCGGATGCATTCGAGGATGGTGATGCCGGACGCATACATCAGGGCGAAAAACGTGGCGAAACGGGCCAGGATGATCTTGTGCAGCACGGGACCGATCAGCCACAGCCGCAGCTTCAGGCCGTCGAAGGCGTAGCGCGCCGCTTCGCTGCGGCGGATGGCCGCGCGCAGGCCCAGGAACAGCAGCAGGGGCAGGGCCAGCAGCAGATACCAGTAGTCGATGAAGATATTCGAGACCAATATCAGCACGCGCGTATGCAGCGGCAGTTCGCCGCCCATGTTGCGGATGAAGGCCGTCAGCTGGGGCACCAGGTAGATCATCAGGAAAAACGTCACGGCGGCCACGACGATGGCGACGATGACGGGATACATGATGATCTTGCGCGTCTGCGACGCCAGTTCGTCCTGCCACTTTAAACTTTCCGACAGGTTCTTGAACACCTCGGCGATCCTGCCGCTCTGTTCGCCCGCAAGGATCAAGCTGGTAAACGTGGCGTCGAAGATGTCGGCATGCTGGGCCAGCGCGCCGGACAGGGGCAGGCCGCCCTCGATGCTTTCAATCAGATCCGTCACCACTTCGCGCAAACGCGGGTGGTCGGTGCTTTCGCGCAAGTCGTTCAAGCCTTCCAGGATGGGCACGCCCGCACCCGTCAACTGCTCCATGTGGAAGCAGAAATTGATCAGGTCGCGGCGGTGGATGACCCGCTTGCCCAGCAGCACCAGATGCTGGCCCGTGATCTTGCAATCGATGAGGTCGAGCTGCATGCGGTGCAGGCGCGCCTCCAGGTCCGGCACGTTGGCCGCCTCCATGCTGCCGGGAATCAGGGCGCCGGCGGCATCCATGGCGCGGTAGACATATTGCGCCATCAGCTGAGCCTATCCGTCAGGTCGACCACGCGCGCCACTTCTTCCAGGGTGGTAATGCCTTCCTTCACGCGGCGCATGCCGTCGTCGACCAGCGCATGGAAGCCGGCCGCGCGCGCCGCGCTCTTCAATTCGCGCAGGCTGGCGCGGCGCGCCGTCAGTTCATCGAGTTCGGCATTCATCTTGAGGATTTCCATGATGGCCAGGCGGCCCTTGTAGCCCTGGTGGGCGCAGCGCTCGCAGCCCACGGCGCGGCAGATGCTGACGGGCGCATCATCGGGCTGCAGGCCCAGCAGGCGGCGCTCGAGGTCGTCGGCGATGACCGTTTCCTTGCAATGCTCACACAGCCGGCGCACCAGGCGCTGCGCCACGATGCCGATGATGTTGCCGGCCATGATGTCGGGCAGGATGCCGATGTCGAGCAGGCGCGAGACGGAACCGAGCGCCGAGCTCGTATGCAGGGTGGAATACACCTGGTGGCCCGTCATGGCGGCGGCAAAGGCCATTTCCGCCGTTTCGCGGTCGCGGATCTCGCCCACCAGAATGATGTCCGGATCTTGCCGCATCATCGAGCGGATGCCGTCGGCAAAGCCCAGCTTGACCGATTCGTTGACCGAGGTCTGGCGTATCATGTTCATCGGATACTCGACCGGATCCTCCAGGGTCATGATGTTGACGCTTTCCGTATTGATATGGTTGAGTATCGAATACAGGGTGGTGGTCTTGCCGCTGCCCGTCGGGCCCGTCACCAGGATCACGCCGTCGGGGCGGGCGATCATCAGTTTCAGCAGGTTCAGCTCCGCCTCGGCCAGGCCCAGGGCGTCGAGCGGGACGATGCCCTTTTGCCGGTCCAGCACGCGCAGCACGAAGTTTTCGCCATGCGTGGTCGGCTGCGCCGACGCGCGGAAGTCGATCTGCCGTCCGGAAAACTTGATGCTGATGCGGCCGTCCTGCGGCGCGCGCGCCTCGGCGATATTCATGCCCGACATCACCTTCAGGCGCACGGCCATGGCCGGCCAGTACGATTTGTGCAGGCTGCGGATCTGCCGCAGGATGCCGTCGATGCGGTAGCGGATGCGCAGGAACGATTGTTCCGGCTCGAAGTGGATGTCCGATGCGCCATTTTGCACGGCGTCGGCCAGCAGCGCGTCGATCAGCCGCACCATGGGCTGGCTGTACTCATCCGATGGCGAGGCCATGCTTTGATAGCTGACTTCGCCCGTTTCGATTTCGTGCAGGATGCCGTCGATCGACAGCTCGAAGCCGTAGTACTGGTCGATGGCGCGCGAAATGTCCGATTCATTGACCAGCACCGTGGAAATCGTGATGCCCTTGACCAGCATGGCGCTGATCTGGTCGAGCGCGACGATGTTGCTGGTGTCGGCCATGGCAAGGATCAGATTGTCGGCCTGCCGCTCGTACACGATGGGGAAGACGCGGTAGCGCTTGGCCACGTCCTTCGGAATCAGTTTCAAGGCGATGGCGTCGACCACCAGGCTCGACAGGTCGGCGCTGACCTGCTTCAGGTTTTCGCTCAGCGCTTCGCGCACCGTGGCTTCCGTGACGAAGCCCAGGGTGATCAGCAGCTTGCCCAGCGGCTCGCTGCTGCGCTTTTGCTCGATCAGCGCGATGCGCAGCTGGTCTTCGCTGATCACGCCTTTCTGGATCAGCAGCTTGCCCAGCGGAAGTTTTGCTTGTTCTGCCATGTAATGCTTATTCCTGACGGGTAATGATGATGGGCGCAGGCGGCGCTGCCGCGGCGGAT
>NZ_NRDQ01000191.1 GCF_002878455.1 Janthinobacterium sp. AD80 | reverse complement strand
CCGTGCCCCAGCCCGCCTTTTCCGCCGCGCGCCGCAACACATGGGCCAGGCGCGCGGCGCCGCCGACGGCGTTCGGCGCGCTGCCGGCATTGCGGCCCGTCGCTTGCAGCAGCGACAGGCGGAAAGCCAGCGGATCGACCTTGGCCGCCTGCGCCGCTTCGTCCATGAAACTTTCCACCGCCCAATTCGTCCATCCCGGCCCCACGGAACGCAGCCAGCCTGGACGGAAACTGCTGTTGGCCAGGTCGTTCGACACGGCCCGCACGCGCTGTGCGCCCACCGTGTACCAGTGGTCGGCGCCGGCGATGGCGAACGGATCATACGGATGGCCCTGCTTATCCTTGGCCAGCAAGGCGGGGATCATCGCCTGCGTGGGCCAGCCCGCGCTGGCCTCGTGCACCATGGCCGACACTTTGCCGTCGGCATCGAACGCCATGCGCACATGCTGTAGCGAAGGCGAACGGGGCGAATCGAAGCGCGCATCGTCGGCCCGCGTGCAAATCATCTTGACGGGACGCCCGATGGCTTGCGCCGCCAGCGCGGCCGGCACGCAGTAATCGCCATTCAGGCGCCGGCCGAAGCCGCCACCGAGCAAATAGGTGTGCAGCATGATTTTGTCTTCCGGCACCTTCAGGGCGGTGGCCAGCACGGGCAGGATCAGGGATTGCCACTGGTTGCCAGCATGAATATGCCAGACGCCGTCAATTTCCTGCGCCAGGGCATTCACCGGTTCCAGCTGGAAATGCAGCACGGTGCTGGTCGTGTAGTGGCGCTCCAGCTTCAGGCTGGCATCCTTGAAGGCTTGCTCCACGCCATCATCGTCGACCACGCGGGCGCCCAGGGTCGCGTCGGCCAGCTGCTTCGTGCCATAGTTGACGATGTCCTGCTCGGACACGTGGGCCGCCGCGCCGGCGCGCCACTTCACCTGCACCAGGTCGGCCGCGCGCACGGCGGCAGCGTAGCTTGCCGCGTACACCATGACCCAGCCGGGCACGCTGCCGCTGGGGTCCTGCAAGGCTACCGAGTGCAGATAGCCGTTGACCTTCTTGGCAGCCGAGTCGTCGATGGACACGACTTTGGAACCGTAGCGCGTGGGCGGCAGCTTCGGGCGCGCATACAGCATGCCGTCGACATGCGCATCGATGCCGTACACGGCCGTGCCATCCGTCTTGGCGGGGATGTCCAGCGCCTGCACAGGCTGGCCGATCAGGGTGCGCTGCTGCGGCGTCTTCAGCACGATGGCTTTGAGTTGTTCGGGCGTGTACTGGCGCGTCAGCTTGCCACGACGCACGATGTCGCCATAGGAAATCGAACGCCCCCGCCCATGCACGGCGCCCAGTTTCGCATGGCAGGCGGACGCGGGCACGCGCAGCAGCCGGGCGCCCTCCTCGACCAGCGCCAGGCGGCCGGCCGCGCCGGCACGGCTGAGCGGATCGAAATTCTGCCAGACGGACCAGCTGCCGCCCGTTACCATCACGCCCCATTTCGGATCCGTGTCCACGTAATGCAGGCGTACTTTGCTCCAGTCCGCTTCCAGCTCATCGGCAACGATGCGCGCCAGGGCCGTGCCGATATGCTGGCCCATTTCCGCCTTGGCGATATTTACGGTGACGATGCCGTCGCGGCCGATCTCGAACCAGATGCTGGGATCGAACACGGGCACGGCCGGCGTGGCGGCCAGCGTGGGCAGCGCCTTGCCGGGGGCCGGGGCAGTGTTGGCATAGGAGCTGTCGGCGCGCAAAAAGGCCAGGGTAAATCCCGTGCCGGCGGCGGCGATCAGGAAGCCGCGCCGGCCCAGCGAAGGGGGACGCGCGCCGGCGTTGTCTTTGGGCAGCTTAAGCATGTGGCGCCTCCGGCATCCCGGCCGCCAGCTTGATGGCATTGCGGATGCGCACATACGCCATGCAGCGGCACAGGTTGCCGCTCATGACGGCATCGATATTCGCATCCGTAGGCTGCGGATAATCTTTCAATAACGTCGCCGCCTGCATGATCTGGCCCGACTGGCAATAGCCGCACTGGGGCGCCTGCGTGGCGATCCACGCCTGCTGCAGCGGGTGCGTGCCGTCCGGCGACAAGCCCTCGATGGTGGTGATGGCGGAACCGGCCACGGCGGCGATGGGCGTGATGCACGAACGGATGGCGCGGCCATCCACATGCACGGTGCAGGCGCCGCACATGCCGATGCCGCAGCCAAATTTGGTGCCCTTCAGATTGACTTCATCGCGCAGCACCCATAGCAAGGGAGTGTCGGCATCGACCTCGGTGCTGAAGGGCTGGCCATTGACGGTAATGTTATACATGCGTGAGACTTTCAATAATTACTTGGCGGCACTGCCGCTGGCGGTAGCGGTTGCACGCGCGCGCGCCACGGCCGCTTCCAGGTTCGTCCAGGCCGGCTGGTGGCTGCGGCTGCGGCGCAGGTAGGCGGCCAGCTGGGCCACGTCGTTATCCGTCAGCGCGGCGGCAAAGCCGGGCATCAGCACGCCAGGCATGGCCTCGTCCTTGCCGATGCCGTGCAGGATCACCTGAATCAGGTTGGCGGGATCGGGCGCGCTGACGGCGCTGTTCAGGCTCAGTTCCGGGCGCAGGGCAACGGGCTGGCCATTGCTGTTCGAATGGCAGGATGCGCAGGCGGCCACATACAGGCTGGCGCCACGGTCGTTGTCGACCAGGCTGACCCGCCGTGAACGCTGGATGCCGGCTTTCACCACCGTATCCGTATCGACCTGGCGCTGCTCCGCCGCGGCCACGCCGGCAAAATACACGGACAGCGCGCGGATATCGGCATCGGGCGAAGCGTCCATACCTTCGTGCACGACGGCCGACATGGGGCCGGCCGCCACGCCATGCAGGGCCGTGGCCCCCGTGCGCAAAAAGGCATACAGCTCGGCCTGCGTCCACGGCAGGGGCGCCGTGTTGGCGCTGGTCAGGGCCGGTGCATACCAGTGGTCGATGGAGGCGCCCAGATAAGCGGAATTGGCAACTTCGGCGCCCAGCGCATTGCGCGGCGTGTGGCAGGCGGCGCAATGGGCCAGGCCCTCGGCCAGGTAGCGGCCCCGGTTCCAGTCCAGCCCTTGCGCCGCGTCCAGCTGGAAACTGGCTGGCTTGAAATACAACAACTTCCAGCCCGCCTGCAAAGGCCGCAGGTTCAGGGGAAACGGCACGCTATTGGCGGGCGCCACCGCGTACACGGGCGGGCGGGTCATGAAATACGCGTACAGGGCCGTCAGGTCGGCATCCGACACCAGGTTGAAGTGGGTGTACGGAAACACGGGATACAGGTGGGCGCCATCGCGGCCCACGCCTTCGCGCATGGCCCGCTGAAAAGCCGCCAGCGACCAGCGGCCGATGCCCGTTTGCGGGTCGGGCGTGATATTCGTCGCGTAGATCGTGCCAAACGGCGTGGCCAGGCCGTGGCCGCCTGCGTACTCGGCACCGCCCTTGGCCGTGTGGCAGGCGGCGCAATTGCCCATGCCAGCCAGGATGCGGCCCTTGTCCACCACTTGCGGTGAAAACGCCGTGGCGGCCGGGGGATTGATGGGCGCCAGCGCGGGACGCCAGTAATACAGATACGCGGCCAGCGCCGCCACGATGAGCAGTGCCAGCAAAAGCAGCAGGCCGGTGAAAATCTTTTTGAGCAAAACAGGAACCAGTCAGGATAAAAGCCGGGAGGCTAAGCAAGAATACGGAGCGAGGCAGGCCTGCCACCGGCGAACAGCGGCGGCAACAGGGCCACAATGACAATCTTACCGCGATTGTGACTTGTTGTATGTACGCAATGACACGCAGGCAAGCCCGAGAGCGGGCTGCGCCTTATAATCACCTTTTCAGCACGGCCCCTGCCCTCCCGCCCCACCATGCATACCGTTTCCATTATTCTCATCCTGGTCCTGACCGTCGTCCTGTGCGGCTTTGTCGCCCGTTCGCGCTGGGTCAAGCTGCCCTTGCCCCTGATCCAGATCGCCGGCGGCACGGGGCTGGCCATGTTCGGTGTGCAAGTACCGCTCGATCCCGACATCTTTTTCCTGCTCTTCATCCCGCCGCTGCTGTTTCTCGATGGCTGGCGCATCCCCAAGGGCGCCTTCTTTTCCGATGCCCGTTCGATCCTGATGCTGGCCATCGGCCTGGTGCTGTTTACCGTGCTGGGCATGGGCTTCTTCATCGACTGGCTGATCCCCAGCGTGCCGCTGGCCGTCGCCTTCGCGCTGGGCGCCATCCTGTCGCCGACGGACCCCGTGGCTGTCTCGGCCATTGCCGCCGGCAACCCCATCCCGCCACGCCTGATGCATATATTGGAAGGCGAATCGCTGCTGAACGACGCGTCCGGTCTCGTCTGCTTCACGTTTGCCGTGGGCGCCATGATGACGGGCGGCTTCTCGATCGGCGCCGCCTCGCTGAGCTTTGTGCAGGAAGCGGGCGGCGGCATCATCATCGGCCTGGCCATTTCCTGGGGCGTGGGCCTGGCGAACAAATGGCTGGTGAGCAAGGTCGGCGAAGAGCCGGGCCTGCAAATCCTCATCAGCATCCTGATCCCGTTTGCCGCCTACCTGGGCGCCGAGCAAATCCACGGCTCCGGCATCCTGGCCGCCGCCACGGCGGGCGTGTCCATGCATTACGCCGACCTGATCGGCCGCCCCCTGGCCGCCACGCGCACCCAGCGCAAGGCCGTGTGGGATACGGTGCAACTGGTGCTCAATGGCGTGATCTTCGTCATGCTGGGCGCGCAGCTGCCCACCACCGTTGCCGGCTTGCCAGCCGCATCGGCCGAAGTGGGCGCCGGCAGCGCCTGGAAGCTGCCCCTGTTCGTGCTGGCCATCACGGTGGGCCTGACTTTCATGCGCTTTGTCTGGGTCTTCATTTCCATGAAGCTGACCTTGTTCAAGCACCACAAAAAGGTGGCGGGCGAGTCGAAGGAAGCGGCCATGCTGGCGCGTCCCAGCCTGCGCCTGCTGATGGTGGCCTCGTTTGCGGGCGTGCGCGGCGCGCTGACCCTGGCCGGCATCCTGACCCTGCCCTTGTTCTTGCCTGACGGTACGCGCTTCCCCGCGCGCGACCTGGTCATCTTCCTGGCCATGGGCGTGATTTTGCTGTCGCTGCTGCTGGCCAGCGTCACCCTGCCCCTGCTGACCAAGGGCCTGGTCTTCGCGCCGCCCGCGCGGCGCTCGACGGAAGAGCGCAACGCGCGGGCTGCCGCGGCCGAGGCAGCCATCGCGCGGCTGGAAAAAGTCTGCGCCGGCATTGACAAGGATAGCAAGCAGCAAGTCATTACCGAGGCCGCCAACCGTCTGATCGAAGCCTACCGGCGCCGCCTCGCGTATGGCGAAAGCAGCAATGACGAGGCCACGCGCATGCAGGAGCTGGCCAAGGCCGAACGGGCACTGCGCCTGGAAGCGCTGAACGCGGAGCGCGATGAACTGTTCCGCCGGCGCATCTCGGGCGAGCTCGATGACACAATTCACTTGCGCCTGTTGCGTGAAATCGACTTGCTGGAAGCGACATTGGAAGAATAGAGACAATAGAAACAATCCAAAGCGGTTTTGAGCAATGTTGACCAGCAATTCTCATGGTAAAGAATGCAAGTTTTAACATTGCT
Source organism: Janthinobacterium sp. AD80 (assembly GCF_002878455.1). GTDB lineage: Bacteria > Pseudomonadota > Gammaproteobacteria > Burkholderiales > Burkholderiaceae_D > Janthinobacterium. The sequence goes on along the minus strand of NZ_NRDQ01000191.1, from coordinate 28,108 downwards.
GTTTATAATGCAAGTTTATATCGCAATATGATTTACTTTCAGCACGCAGTTCCGTACAGTCTGTGTTGACGAGTAGCAATTTCTGACCTGCATAAAGACGCTCAAAACCGTGCTTTCCTTCCCTTGCCACTGGCAGCGCACCGCGCCGCCAGCCTTGCTTTCGGCCGTACTGCTGGCCTCGCTGCTCGCCTGTGGCCTGCTGGCGCCGGCGGCGTGGGCGCAAGGCGGCGCGGCGCCTGACACCAGGCGGCCGGCCGAAGTGGCGCAAGTCTTGTTCGGCATCATCAGCTATGTACGCTGGCCCGTGGCGCGTCCGGAAGTGCGCGTCTGCATGGTCGGCGCCACGCGCCATGGCGCGGCCATCGTCGACACGCCCGCCTCGAACGCGGGACAGCGCATCCGCGTGAAAGTCCAGCCGGCCGCCGGCGCCGCCGGGGAATGCGACGTCGTCTACATGGGCACGCTGCCCGAGAGCGAACGCGAGGTGCTGCTGACGCAAATCATCGGCAAACCCATCCTGTCGGTCAGCGAACCGGGCACCAGTTGTTCCGTCGGCATCATGTTCTGCCTGCGCCTGCTCGACGCGCAGATCGGCTTTGACGTCAACCTCGACGCCATCGCCCGCAGCGGCCTGCGCGTGCATCCGAACGCCTTGCAAATTGCACGTCGCAAGGGACCTCAGCCATGAATGCCCGGATCAGTGCCAAACTGGCCCGCAAGCCCCGTCCCACGCTCGACAGCGTGCTGCGGCGCGCCCACCTGAGCGTGTCGCTGATCGCCGTGCTGGCCGCCGGCCTGACCCTGACGGCCGTGGCCCTGCTGGCCTTGCGCGTGTATTCGGACCAGAACCTGCGCCTGGTGGCCCGCTCGATGAGCTACACGGTGGAAGCGGCTGTCGTCTTCGGCGACCCGATGGCCGCCAAGGAAGCGCTGGCCCTGATCGGCGTCAACGAAGACATCGACCAGGCACAGGTGAGCGATAAAAACGGCAATATGCTGGCGCGCTGGGAGCGCGGCGAACACGGCACGCGCTACTACATCGAGCGTACCTTGACGGGCTGGATGCTGCCGGACTCGCTGACGTTCCCCATCACCCACGATGAACAGGTGATCGGCAGCATCAAGCTGATCCCGCACAGCCGCAGCCTGCTGCCCTTCCTGCTCAGCGGCCTGTCCTGCCTGCTGGCCTGTTTGGCGCTGAGCCTGATCGTCGCCGTGCGCCTGTCGCGCCGCATGGAAACGGAAATCACGGCGCCGCTGCGCCACCTGGCCGAAACGGCGCACCGCGTGCGGCGCGACCGCTCGTTCGAGTTGCGCGTGCCGCCAGCCAATATTGCTGAATTGAATCAGATCAATGACGACTTCAACGCCCTGCTCGACGAACTGGAAGCATGGCAAAGCCATCTGCAGAAGGAAAACGCTTCGCTGTCGCACCGCGCCAACCACGACAGCCTGACGGGCCTGTCCAACCGCGCCTTCATGGAAGCGGAACTGGAGCGCGCCATCACGGAAGCGCGCATCGGCAACGGCAAGGTGGCCGTGCTCTTCCTCGACAGCGACCGTTTTAAATATATCAACGATACCTTTGGCCATGCCTCGGGCGACCGCGTGCTGGTGACGATCGCCGCGCGCATCAAGCAGCAATTGCGCGAAGGCGACCTGGTGGCGCGCCTGGGCGGCGACGAGTTCGCCATTTTGCTGCGGCCGCTGCGCAGCAGCGCCGACGCCATGCATATCGCCGACAACATCATCAGCGCCATGTCGCAAGCCATTGAGCTGCCAACTGGCAACAGCATCGTCACCTCGCTGACCATCGGCGTGGCCGTCTTCCCCGACCACGCCATCGACGCCGTCTCGCTCGTGGGCGCGGCGGACGAAGCCATGTACCGCGCCAAGCAGGCGCAGCGCGGCACGCGCCAGGTGGCGCACCAGCCGCAGACACACATTCACCCATGACCGCAAGGAGCATCACCATGCAATGCATTTACAAGCAGTTACGCCTCGGCCTCCTCGGCCTGTTCCTCGTCGGCCTGCTGGCCGCCTGCCAGAGCGCCCCTGAAAAGAAACCGCTGTTCAACGCCGATCAGGTCGCCACCTTGCAGGAACAAGGCTTCAAGCAGACCGACGAAGGCTGGGAGCTGAGCTTCACGGACAAGCTGCTGTTTGAGTTCGACGCCGCCAAGCTGACGCCGCCCAGCCGCAGCGCCATCCAGAAGATCAGCGCCGCCCTGCTGAAAGTGGGCATCACCCACATGCGCGTGGAAGGCCATACGGATAACGAGGGTACGGAAGCGTACAACAATAACCTGTCGCTGGCGCGCGCCAACGTGGTGGCCGATGCCATGAGCGCGACGGGCATTCCACGTAACAACATCGTCATCAAAGGCCTGGGCATGAGCAAGCCCGTGGCCTCGAATGCCACCAAGGCGGGCAAGGCGGAGAACCGCCGCGTCACCATCATCGTTTCGGCGCCATGAGCGCAGACGCGCCCGCCGTGCGCTGGGTCGTGATGGGCGTGTCCGGCTGCGGCAAGAGCGCCATCGGCGGCCTGCTGGCCGGCGCGCTGGGCGTGCCCTACGTGGAAGGCGACGACGTGCATCCGCCGGAAAACGTGGCCAAGATGGCGGCCGGCATCCCGCTTGAGGATGCGGACCGGGCCAGCTGGCTGGCGGCCTTGCGCGAACGCATCGCCACGGCCCGCGCGCAGGGCAGCGGCCTGGTGGTGTCCTGCTCGGCCCTGAAGCGCACCTACCGCGACTTGCTGCGCGAGGGCGACCCCGCCCTGCGCTTCGCCCACCTGGACGGCCCCCGTGCCGTGCTCGAGCAGCGCATGCAGCGCCCCGGCCATTTCATGCCGCCCAGCCTGCTCGACAGCCAGCTGCGCACCCTGCAGCCATTGCAAGCAGACGAAGCCGGCATCGTGCTGGACATCCGCCAGCCGCTGCCCGCCCTGCTGGAACAGATCCTGCAAGCGCGCTGACTCGCCGCACGGGCCGCGCGCTGGACAGCCAGCGGCCCGCTGTGTAGACTGGCACGCACTTTTATGAGGGATCACATGAACACACCAACAACAAAACCCGCGCCGGGTCCGGAGTTCTGGGAACGTGCCGACCAAATCATCGCCCTGGCCAACGAGCAGTGCGAGCAAAGCCGCGGCAACGAAGTGGCCACCTCGCTGCTGTACGCGGCGGCGCGCTTCAACGCCTTCCTCGTCGCCAGCAAAACCAACGATGTGGCCAAGATGCAGCAGGAAAAAGAGGACGCCGTGGCCTTCTTCACGGAACAGTACAAGCGCATGCTGACGGATAACTTCAACGACTACATCGCCAATTTCGACAAATACACGCAACCATCGTCGGCCCCGCAGGCCTGATGTCCGCCCGCGTCAGCGCGCCGCATGCCGCCAGCGTGCTGGCAGGCACGGTGCGCTACGCGCCGCTGCCATCGCTGTGGCTGGCAGCCATGCTGGCCGGCACCGTGCTTGGCGCCACCCTCGCTTTCAGCTGGGGCGGGCTGGCACTCTTCATCATCAGCACCGCCGTCGTCTTGCTGTTCGGCCATTCGCTGGGCAGCCACCGCAAGCTGATACACGATAGCTTCCACTGCCCCCGCTGGCTTGAATATGTGCTCGTCTACCTGGGCGTGCTGGTGGGACTCAGCGGCCCGCTGGGCCTGCTGCGCCAGCATGAACTGCGCGACTACGCCCAGCGCCAGCCCGATTGCCACCGTTTCCTGCGCCACGGCGGCGGCTTCTGGCGCGATGCATGGTGGCAACTACACTGCCGTCTCGATCTGAACCAGCCGCCGCACATCGCCATCGAGCCGCGCATCGCGCACGACCGCTTTTACCGCTTTCTGGAAGCCACCTGGATGCTGCAGCAACTGCCGTGGGCGCTGCTGTTCTACGCCTGGGGCGGCTGGGGCCTGGTTTGCTGGGGTGTCTGCGCGCGGGTCAGCGCCGGCGTGCTGGGGCACTGGCTGATCGGCTACTTTGCCCACAACCATGGCCAGCGGCACTATCACGTCGACGGCGCCGCCGTGCAGGGCCACAACATCCGCCTGACCTCGCTGCTGACCATGGGCGAATGCTGGCACAACAACCACCATGCCTATCCGGGCTCGGCCAGGCTGGGCTTGCGCCCCGGCGAATGGGACCCGGGCTGGTGGGCACTGCTGCTGTTGCGGCGCCTGGGCCTGGTGTCCAGGCTGCGCCTGCCGGCGGACCTGGCGCCGCGCCCTGAACTGCGCGCACGCCTGCCTGCAGATAGTTATTGACCAATCGTTCACCAATGCCTATAGTGGTGGCAGAGACGGGACATTCCGCCCCGCCGCACACCTTGCATCGCCACCATGGCCAGACCCCGCAACTTTGACGAAGCCACCGTGACCAGCCAGGCGGCCGCCGTCTTTGGCCGCCTGGGCTACAACGCCGCGTCGATCGATGACCTGGTCAAGGCCACCGGTTTGCTGCGCGGCAGCCTGTACAAGGCTTTCGGCTCCAAGCAGCACCTGTTCGAGCGCGTGCTGGCGCAAGCGCTGCAGCCGGGCTGGCCGGCGCGGCAAGAAGCCGTCGATTTGCTGATCATTGCATTGAAGGAACTGGCGCCCGCCGACGCCGCCATCACGGCCCTGTGCCGTGCGGCCGTGCTGGAAACGGGCGCCGCCACGGCCCGACTGCTGGGCGAACGCCTGCTGCACCCTCTGGATCCACCACCGAAGGAGACACCACCATGCCTGTCCTCGAATTGACTGACGAAGCACTGACCATCCGCCTGACCCTGTGGGAAAAGCTGGCGTCCTTCCAGGGCAATGTGCGCATTCCGCTGCGGCACGTGCGCGGCGCTACCGACGATGACGGTTTTCGCGGCACGGCCCTGGGCTTGCGCGCGCCGGGCACCGGCGTGCCTGGCGTCATTTCGGCCGGCACCTACCACAAGGGCGGCGACCGGCAGTTCGTCTTCATGACGCGCGGCAGGCAGCCGCTGGTGATCGAATTGCAGGACGAAAAGTGGGCGCGCGTGATACTCGGCGTGCCGGACGCGCGTGCCATGGCCACGCGCATCAATGCGCTGGCCATGGTTCCAGCCTGAGCTATCAGCCCGGCTCGCCCGCCAGGTAATTGTTTTTCACGCGCACGTAGTGTTCGGCAGAATAGCGCAGGTAGGCAATCTCGGCCTCCGTTAGCGCGCGTACCTTGGCGGCCGGGCGGCCCACGTACAGGTGGCCGCTTTCCAGCACCTTGCCCGGCGACACCAGGCTGCCCGCGCCCAGCATCACGTGCTTTTCCACCACCACGTCATCCATGACGATGCTGCCCATGCCGATCAGGCACTCGTCGCCGATGGTGCAGCCGTGCAATATCACGGAGTGGCCGATGGTCACGTATTTGCCGATGGTCAGGGGCGAACCGTCGGGCTTGGCCGCATTTTTGTGCGACACGTGGCCCATGGAAAAGTCCTGGATATTGCTGCCCTCGCCGATGACGATGCGGTTGACGTCGCCGCGCAGCACGCTGTTGCACCAGATGGAACAGTCGTCGCCGATCTGCACATCGCCAATCACTTGCGCCGTGTCATGCAGATAGACTCTATCGCCCAAGACGGGACGGGTATTCAGGTAGGAACTGACAGGCATCGTATTTTCACTTTCACTTCATTAAATTAATCCACGGGCATCATACCCGGCCGGCGGCCAGCGCAAAAATCGCCAGTCCATGCGCCAGGGACGCGCCCAGCAAGCCGGCACGGCAATATACCAGCCCCGCCACCACGCCTTCGATCACGGTAAACACGAGGATGGGCGCGCCCACCTGCGTGACAGTGGTGGCAAGGAAGGCGTGGCACAGGCCAAACAGCAGGCCCGACACCAGCGCCGCGCGCCAGGCCGGCAGCCAGGCGCGCAATTGCTGCTGCAGCAAGCCGCGAAACAGCAACTCCTCATAACAGTTCGCCGCCAGCGCAAAGCCCAGCAGCATCGGCAGCAAGGATGGCGCGACAGGCGCCAGGGAGGGCAAGCCGGCCAGCGCCTTCAAGCCGCTAGCCAGCGCGATGATCACGCAAGCGCCCGCCACGCCCAGCAGCACGGACAATGCCGGCCGCAAGCCCAGCCAGCGGATCTGGCGGCGCGCCTCGCTTTCCAGCCAGCAGGTGCCGACAAGCAGTCCCAGCGACATGATCCCCAGCGCCAGCAAGACCAGCGGCGGCGCCGTGAAGCGCAAGCCGCCCGCCGCCACCTGCCAGTAGCCATGCGCCGTCATGGCGTCGCGCGCCAGCACGAAAAACAAAATATGCACGAGCACGCGCAGCAACGGCACCGCACGGGGAACGGCCAGCAGCAAGGCGGCGCAAACCAGAAAGGCGGGCGTGATGGCCAGCAGGTACTGCGCCAGGGAAGTGAAGTCGGCCATCGCTCACATCGGGAAAAGACGGTGCCAACGGGCACGGGCGCGTTAATTGTATGCGGCGGCGGGCGACATGGGCAACCTGTCCTGCTATGCCGCCTTGCGCCAGCCATGCATCAGCCCATGTGCCGCCAAGCCTGCCGCCAGTCCCCACAGGGCACCGCCCACGCCCAGCAGGGTCACGTTCGCGGCCGTCGCCAGGAAAGTAATCAAGGCCGTTTCGCGGGTGCGCACGTCCGCCATTGCCTGCGCCAGGCTGTTGCCGATGGCGCCCAGCAAGGCCAGGCCGGCCAGGGTCGTGATGAAGGTGCGCGGCAAGACCATGAACAGGCTGGCCAGGGTCACGCCGAAGACGCCCACGAGGATGTACAGCACGCCGCACGCCAGGCCGGCGACATAGCGCTTCGACGGGTCCGCATGCGCATCCTTGCCCGTGCAGATGGCGGCCGTGATGGCGGCCACGTTGAAAGCGTGCGCGCCGAACGGCGCCATGAGCAGCGAACCGAGCCCCGTCACCGTCACAATGGGATTGGCGCTGACGTTGTATCCGTCGTTGCGCAGCACCAGCATGCCGGGCATGTATTGCCCCGTCAGGGTGATCAGGAAGAGGGGCAGCGCCACGCCCAGCAGGGCCGCCACGGAAAAGCGCGGCATCTCGAACACGGGCGCGGCCAGGGCCAGTTCGATGCCTTGCGTATCGATGCGCCCCTGCGCCAGCAGCAGGGCCAGGCCGATCAGCATGATGCCCACCACGGCATAGCGCGCCGTAAAGCGGCGCAGCACGGCATACGACAGCAGCAAGACCACCACCAGCAGCGGATCGGCGCTGGCGCCGCCGAACGCGTTCACACCGAACTGCAGCAGGATGCCGGCCAGCAGGCCGGCCGCGATGCCACCGGGGATCAGCCGCACAAGGCGCTCGAAGGCGCCGGACATGCCCAGCACAATGAAGGCGATGGCCGACATGACATAGGCGCCGATCACCTCGGCGTACGGCGTGTGCGGCATGACGGTGGCCAGGAAGGCCACGCCGGGCGTGGACCAGGCCGTGATGACGGGCGCGCGGTAGCGGTAGCTGAGCCAGATGCCCGTCACACCCACGCCGATGCTCAGCGACCAGACCCAGGACGCCGTCTGCGCGGCGCTCAGCTGGGCCAGCTGGGCTGCCTGGAACACCAGCACGAAGGTGCCGCCATAGTTGACGAGGACGGAAATGAAGGCGGCCATGGTGGGGGACGCCAGGTCGCGCCAGCGCGCCCGGTTCGCCGTGGCGGCGTCTGTAGTGCTTGTATTGCCAGTTACCTTGATCGTCATGCGCATGCTCCCTGCCTTGAAAAAGGAGCATGGTAGCGCCGCGATGGACTGCCGTAGCAGGCCAATTTCAACAAGTACAGCAGACCACTTCAGCGCTATGAGCCGAGCGCGCGGGCCAGCCGGGCAATGCCGCTGCCGATTTCGTGCGGTGTCAAGGCCGCAAAACCCAGCAGCCAGCCGCCCCGGGCCGGCGCCGCCGCATACAGCCGGCTCAGGCCGGGCAGCACGATGCCCGCCTGCGCCGCCAGGCGGATCGTCTCCAGCTCGTCCCTGCCCTGGTGCAGCAGGCATGGCATCTGCAAGCCGCCCGGCGGCAGGTGCGCCGTCACGATGTGGGACAGGTGCCGCTGCACGGCCTGCGCCATCGCATCGCGGCGCACGGCGTAGATATTGCGCATGGCGCGCACATGGGCGGCGAAATGGCCGTCGGCGATGAAACGGGCCAGTGTCAATTGATCCAGCTGCGGCGTGTGGCCATCGAGGATGCTGCGCGCATGCGTCATCGCTTGCACCAGCGCGGGCGGCAGCACCATGTAACCGATGCGCAGGCCCGGATACAGCGACTTGGCGAACGTGCCCAGGTAGATCGTGCGCTGGCGCGCATCGAGCCCCTGCACGCAGGCCGTCGGCAAGCCTGCGTAGTGAAACTGGCTGTCGTAATCATCCTCGATGATCCAGCCCTGGCGCTCGGCGGCCCAGGCGACCAGGTCCAGGCGGCGCTCGAGCGCCAGGGTGGCGCCCGTCGGATACTGATGCGACGGCGTGACGTATACCGTATTCGCCCCGCTTGTGTCGGCGCGCAGGCTGGCTGTGCACAGTCCCTGCGCATCGACGGGCACGGGCACCACGCGCAACTGCGCCATCTCGAACGCCTTGCGCGCGCCGAAATACCCGGGGTCTTCCATCAGGATGGGGCCATGCGCGTCGGCCAGCACCTGCGCGCACAGATATAAAGCCTGGCGCGTGCTGCTCAGTACCAGTACCTGCCCGGCCGTGGCCCGCGCGCCGCGCTCTAGGTTCACATAATCGGCAATCGCCTGGCGCAAAGGCTCGGCCCCTTGCGGGTCGCCGTGCAGCAGCACGCCGGCTGCGTGCCCGCTGGCGGCCTGGCGCCGCAGCCGCTCCCACACATCGTGGGGAAAAGCCCGCGTTTCTGGCAGGCCCGTGGCGAAGGCCTTGACGCTTTGCTGGTCAAGCACGCCGCCGCTGGCGAGGATCTGCGCGCCGCGCACGCTGAGCGCCACCGGCTGCGCCGATACGGGCGCCAGCCCATGCGAATGCTTGCCCAGCAGGCTCGCGCCTATCGTCGGCGAGACGAAACTGCCCGATCCCGTTTTCCGCCGCAGATAGCCGTCCAGGCGCAGCTGCGCGTAGGCCTGCTCCACCGTGTCGCGCGACACGCCCAGCGATTGTGCCAGCGCGCGCGTGGCCGGCAGGCGCAGGCCGGGCGCCAGCACGCCATCGAGTATCAGCTGGCGCAATGCACGCTGCACGCGCACGCGCAAGTCGAGCGCCGCCCATCGCGCGTCGGCCAAGCGGATTTTCAGGGTCTCGAGTTCGAACTGCGGCGTCATGGGGCCCTGGCGCGGGCAGCATCCACGGCAGCGACGCTGCTGGCCTGCGAAAACCCATGCTGCTGCAGCACCGCCACCAGCTGTGCGCCGGGACAGCCCAGGCGCAGGTTTTCCGCCACCCAGTCCTGCCACTCGCGGCTGATGTCCGGCATGGGCTCTTCCTCCAGGGTGAGGCCGAGTATCCATTCGGCCAGCAAGCCGTTGATGCGCTTCGTGTCGATCAGGTGCTGCACCACCGCGTGGCCCGAATGGGGAAACGGGTGCAGGGTGCAGCGGCCAAAGGCGGCCAGACGCTGCGCGTGCATGGCGTCGAGATTGACCGATTCGCTGGCACTGGCGCCCGCGTTGGCTGCATCCGGCCGCGTGCCGAAGGCCAGGTGGATCTGCGTCTTGTCGGTCGCCCTGGCGCGGCACAGGGCCGCCAGGTCCGGGTAGCCGGAGGCCGGCGGATCCTGCGCCAGCGACTCCATCACGGACAGCCAGCGCAGTTCGTGGTACAGGCGCGCCTGCTCCACGTCAAGGAAGGACAGCGGGCCAAAGGCGATGATCTGCTCCACTTCCAGCAGCAAGCCAAACATGACGGCCGCATACGCGCCCATGGACTGGCCGATGGTGGTGGTCTGGCTGGGCGCGATGCGGCGCACCAGTTCGCGCAGCGCTGGCGCCGATGCGTCCACATGGCTGCCCAGTCCCGCGATGCCGCGGTGGTACCAGGCATTGCCGGAATCGCGCACGAGGATCTTGTTCAGGTGCTGGCCGCTGGCCTGCTCCAGCTTGCGCAGGCGCCCGTAAAAATCGAAGGCGGGGCGCGTGGTCCAGGAAACGAAGCCAAAGGCGATCACCAGCGGCGCGCCGGGCACGATGCGGTCCACCAGCACGTCGTCGCCACTGGTGGCGACCAGTCGGTTATCCAGCGCTTGCGCTTGCAGCATCGGCCCGGCTCCCAGGTAAAGGTGAAAACAGCAGAAAGCATGAGTTTAATGCCAGCACTGGCAAAATGGAAACAATTGCCGCTGCCGTACGCGGGCCGGCGCGAAAAACTGCTAGTCTGCACGCATCCCCCTCACAGGAGCATCGCATGCCGCATCGCCTGACATACCTTCCCCTCGCCGCCGCCATCGCCCTGGCCGCCGGCTGCGCCGCCACCAGCGACAGCGCCAAGCCGAACGCCAGCCTGGCGCCGCAGGCCAGCCTGACGAATACCTACTGGAAGCTTACGCAGCTCGATGGCGCCGACGTGGCGATGGCGCCGCAGCAGGAGCGCGAAGTGCGCATTACCCTCACCAGCGACGGCAAGGTCACCGGTTTCACTGGCTGCAACCGCGTCATGGGCGGCTACACCCTGGCCGGCAAGACCTTGCGCTTCACCCAGCTGGCCGGCACGCGCATGGCCTGCCCGCCGCCCTTGATGCAGCTGGAAAGCGCGGTATTGGCCAATTTGAACAGCGTGACGGGCTACCAGCTCGAAGGCGAGAAGCTGATCCTGCTCAAGGATGGCGCGCCCGTGGCCAGGTTTGAATCGGTGTACCTGTGAAATAAAAATCCACTACCGTTACAATGGCTTCCAGCCCATCAATTGGAAGGAAGCCATGTCCGCACTGCCCTCGCCATCGTCTCCCCCCCTGCCATCGGCCGCCGGCCGCTACCGCGCTTTTCTGTTCGACATGGACGGCACCGTCATCAACTCCATCGCCGCCGCCGAACGCATCTGGGGTACGTGGGCGCAGCGCCAGGGCCTCGACGTGGCGGCATTCCTGCCCACCATCCACGGCGCGCGCTCGGTCGACACCATCGCCAAACTGCGCTTGCCCGGCGTCGACGCGCAGCGCGAGTCGCAGGGCATCACGGATGCGGAAATCATCGATGTGGCGGGAATCATTGAAATCGCGGGCGCACTGCGTTTTTTGACGTCGCTGCCGCCGGCGCAATGGGCCATCGTCACCTCGGCGCCGCGCGCGCTGGCGACAGCACGCCTGCAGGCGGCCGGCATGCCGATACCGGCCATCATGGTCACGGCCGAAGACGTCAAGGCCGGCAAGCCGAAACCCGATTGCTACTTGCTGGCGGCTGAAAAACTGGGCGTCGCACCCGGTGACTGCCTGGTGTTTGAAGACGCCTCGGTCGGCATCGAGGCCGGTGAGGCGGCCGGTGCGAAAGTCATGGTGGTCACGGCCACGCACGCGCATCCGCTGGCCACGCGCCACCCGGCCATCGCCAGTTACGAGGGCATCGTGGCGACGGTCGACACGGACGGTTTCATCATTCTGGCCGAGACGGCTGCAGCACCCGCGACAAGATAGACTGTTCCAGCGCGGCGAAGGCTGCATGGCCGCGCTGGCGGGGGCGCGGCAAGTCCACCCGCACATCCAGCGTGATCCGCCCATCTTCGATCAGCAGCACCCGGTCGGCCAGTGCCACCGCCTCGGCCACGTCGTGCGTCACCAGCACGGCCGTGAAGCCGCGCGCCAGCCATAGCGACTCGATCAGCTGCTGCATCTCGATGCGCGTCAGGGCGTCGAGCGCGCCCAGCGGCTCATCGAGCAGCAGCAATTGCGGTTCGTGCACGAGCGCGCGCGCCAGCGCCACGCGCTGCTTCTGGCCGCCCGACAGGGCCGCCGGCCAGTCGTCCGCACGCTCGGCCAGGCCCACCGTCCATAGCGAAGCGGCCGCCGCACCGATGGAGCGGGGCAAGCCCAGGGCCACATTGTCGAGCACCGTCTTCCACGGCAGCAAGCGCGATTCCTGGAACATGATGCGGATATCGGGTGCGCCTATGCCCGTGCCGATCGTCAGCTTGCCGTCATCAATACTTTCCAGTCCCGCGATCGAACGCAGCAAGGTGCTCTTGCCGCAGCCGCTGCGCCCCACGATGGCGACAAACTCGCCCGCTTCCAGCTGCAGGTCGACGTTTTTCAACACGGGACGGCTGGTGTAGGATTTACTCAGCTTCGTCAGTTCCAGGGGCACGCCGCGCCGCGCCAGGGGCGCCGGTGGAGCGGACGGCGGCGTCCTGGCCTGCGGCGGCGCGCTGGCCGGGTCATACCGCACGAAGTGCGACAGGAAATCCGATTCGATCTGGATGGGGGCGAGCAGCATGGTGTCCTCTTTCGTCATTTCGTCACTATCGGTAGGCGGGATTCCAGCGCAGGCAGTGGCGTTCCAGCCGGCGCGAAATCAGATCCGCCAGCTTGCCCAGCAAGGCGTACAGAAGTATCCCCACCAGTACCACGTCCGTTTGCAAAAACTCGCGTGCATTCATGGTCATGTAGCCGATGCCGGCCTGCGCCGAGATGGTTTCGGCGACGATCAGCAGCACCCACACGAGGCCCAGCGAAAAGCGCACGCCCACCAGAATCGAGGGCATGGCGGCGGGCAGGATCACGTCGCGGTACAGCGGCCAGCCGGACAGGCCATAACTTTTCGCCATTTCGATCAAGCCCTGGTCGGCCGAGCGGATGCCGTGGAAGGTATTCAGGTAGACGGGAAAGAACACGCCGACGGCCAGCAGAAACAGCTTGGCCGTCTCGTCGATGCCGAACCACAGGATCACCAGCGGAATCAGCGCCAGGGCCGGGATGTTGCGCACCATCTGCAAGGTGGTGTCGAGCAGGGTTTCCGCATGCCGGAAGCTGCCCGTCAATAGCCCCAGCAGCAAGCCCAGTCCCGCGCCGATGGCGAAACCCACCGTGGCGCGCCACAAGCTCGTTTTCAGGTGCAGCCACAATTCGCCCGACGCTGCCAGCTGCCAGAAGGCTTTTGCCACGGCCCACGGCTCGGGCAGGATGCGGCTCGACAGCCAGCCCCACTGCGACGCCAGCTGCCAGGCCAGCAGCAGCGCCACCGGCAAGGCCCACGGCGCCAGAGCGTGACGTAGCGCAGGCCATGGCGTGCCGGGCGCGCGCTTGACGATGCCGGCCGCCATCTCAGGCCGCCTTTTTCTGCGGTGCCACCGGCACGATATTGCTGGCCATGATTTCGCCAAAAGGCCCGCTCAAGGACTGCTCACCCACGGCCTTGCCCTTGCCCAGCAGCGGGAACACCAGTTCGGCGAAGCGGTACGACTCTTCCAGGTGCGGGTAGCCGGAGAAAATGAAGGTGTCGATGCCCAGGTCCGCGTATTCCTGCATGCGCGCCACCACTGTCGGGCCATCGCCCACCAGGGCCGTGCCCGCGCCGCCGCGCACCAGGCCCACGCCGGCCCACAGGTTGGGCGACACTTCGAGCTTGTCGCGCTGCCCGCCATGCAGGGCCGCCATGCGCTGCTGGCCGACGGAATCCATCTTGCCGAACGCCGCCTGCGCCTTGGCGATGACTTCATCGTCCAGGTGGCTGATCAGTTCATCGGCCGCGCGCCAGGCCGCCTCGTTGGTCTCGCGCACGATCACGTGCAACCGGATGCCGAAGCGCACGGTACGGCCTCTTTTCGCGGCGCGCGCGCGGATGTCGGCGATTTTCTCGGCGACTGCGGCGGGCGGCTCGCCCCAGGTCAGATACACGTCCATCTGCTCGGCCGCCAGTGCATGCGCCGGCTCGGACGAGCCGCCGAAATACAGCGGCGGATACGGTTTCTGCACGGGTGGATACAGGGTTTTCGCGCCCTTGACCTGGATATGCTTGCCCTCGAAATCGTAGCCGGCCGCGCCGCCCTCGCCCGCCAGGGTGGCGCGCCATACCTTGATGAATTCATCGGAAATTTCATAGCGCTTGGCGTGGTCGGCAAACAGGCCGTCCGCTTCCAGCTCGCCCTGGTCGCCGCCCGTGACGACATTGATCAACAGGCGCCCGTTCGACAGGCGGTCGAAGGTGGAGGCCATGCGCACGGCCAGGCCGGGCGTGGACAGGCCGGGGCGGATGGCGACGAGGAATTTGAGTTTCTGCGTCACGCTGATGAGGGACGAGGCCACCACCCAGGCGTCTTCGCAGGAGCGGCCCGTGGGCAGCAGCACGCCGTCGTAGCCCAGCGTGTCGGCAGCCACGGCCACCTGGCGCAGGTAATCGGCATCGACGGGACGCGCGCCCTGCGAGGTGCCCAGGTAGCGGCTGTCGCCGTGGGTGGGGATGAACCAGAAGACATTCAATGACATGGTGTGTTTTCCTTATTTTGCGCTGGTGGCCAGCTGGCGCGCCGGCAGCAGCGCGTCCTTGACAACGATGGGTTTCGGGATCAGCTTCAGGCTGGAAAATGCGTCCGCCACCTTTTGCTGCGAGGCGATGACGTCGATCGACACGGGTTTCACGCCATACGCATAGCGCGAAGCGGCCAGCGCCACGACATCCTTGCCCAGCCCCGTCTGCGCCGACAAGATCGTCGCCACCTCTTCCGGGTTGTTGCGGCCCCAGTCATCGACCTTGGCCACTTCATCGAGCACGATGCGCAGGATCTCGGGATTTTTTTCCGCGTAGGTGCGCGACGCCAGATAAAACTGGTAGTTCGCCACCAGGCCCTTGCCATCGGCCAGCACGCGCGCGCCCAGCTGCTTTTCGGCGGCCGCCAGGAATGGGTCCCAGATGGCCCAGGCGTCCACGCTGCCCCGCTCGAAAGCGGCGCGCGCATCGGCAGGCGGCAGGAATACGGGCTGGATGTCGGCATACGAGATACCGGCCTTTTCCAGCGCCTTCAACAACAGGTAGTGCACGTTCGAACCCTTGTTCAGCGCAATCTTCTTGCCCTTCAAGTCGGCCAGGGTGCGCAGGCTAGAGCCCTTGGGCACGACGATGGCTTCGCTGGCCGGCGACGCCGGCTCATTGCCCACGTAGACCAGGTTGGCGCCGGCCGCCTGGGCGAAGATCGGCGGCGCCTCGCCCACGGTGCCGAAATCGATGCTGCCCACGTTCAGGCCTTCCAGCAGCACGGGGCCGGCCGGGAACTCCGTCCATTTCACGCCCACGCCCTGCTCGGCCAGGCGTTTTTCCAGGGTGCCGCGTCCCTTCAACAAGGTCAGGGTGCCGTATTTCTGGTAGCCAATACGCACCTGCACCTGCACCTCGCCCTTGGCTTGCGCCTGCGCCGCCACCGGCATGCCGGCCACCATCACGCCGGCAGCGGCGGCAAACAGCAATCCCAGGGTGGTACGGCGCGAGAGGCGTTGTGCGTGGCGATGTGTCATGGTGCTTCCTTTGGTCAGTGAGTAATCAGGCGGCTTGAAACTGGGGAGCGTAAGGCTGCTCTTGCAGCGAACGCAGGGGCACGGCGATATCGGCTGGCGCGGACGGAGGCCGTCCCTGCAGCAGGAACAGGCCGGACGACACGTCGTCGATGCCGGCCTGCACGCGCGCGGCGATAGTCGCATCCAGGCTCAGGCCATGCTCTTCGTGCCAGGCCAGCTGCTGCGCATTGGCGTAGATGCTGGTAAATACCTGCTTGGCGCCCAGCGCATGCAGCACGGGACGCAGCGCATAGTCGAGCGCCAGGGTATGCGCGTGGCCGCCGCCCGTGGCCAGCGGCAGCACCAGCTTGCCGGCCAGGCCGTCTTGCGGCAGCAGGTCGAGGAAGGCTTTCAGCAAACCCGTATACGAGGCCTTGTAGATGGGCGTGGCGATCACGATGGCATCCGCCTCGGCCACGGCGCGCACGGCGTGGGCAATCGCCACGTCGTCATGGTCGGCCTGCAGCAAGGCACGCGCCGGCAGGTCGCGCACATGCAGCTTGGCATAGCTGTGGCCCTGCAGCGCCAGCTGTTCGCCGATATGCAGCAGCAAGCGGCTGGAACTCGATGGGAGTTGCGGGCTACCGCCCAATAACAAGATGCTCATGTGATGCCCGTCCTGTGCGTGATGGTTGAAATTGGTGTGAATTGGCGACTCGGATGCTTGCAGCCTATCGCCATCAGCGGGCGTGTAAAACGAATGCTTTCGCGCTTCGATATGCGTTTTTTGACTATCCAGGCCTGACGCCCCGTAGGCCATCGCACCTTCAGCCGCGCGGCTTTTTTCGCATATGCATGCGCGGTTTTCTTCGTGTACGGCGCGCAGCTGGCGGTGCACTATCGGCAGCATCGCCTTAACGGAATGTCACCCATGTCTAGCGCTTTTTTGCACACCGCCCGCCTCCAGGCTCCGCCACCCGAGCCACTGCAGGACGCCATCCACGTCGCCACCAGGCTGGCCGCGCGCCTGGCCGAAACGGCCAATGCCCGCGACCAGGCCGGCGGCCACGCGGCGCAGGAGCGCGAATGGCTGCGCGAATCGGGCCTGCTGACCCTGTCGATTCCCGTGGAATTCGGCGGCCAGGGCGCTTCCTGGCCCCTCGTCTACCAGGTGATCCGCATCCTGGCGCGCGCCGACAGTGCGCTGGCGCATGTCTTCGGTTTCCACCATTTGCAGCTGGCCGGCCTGCAGCTGTATGGCAGCGCGCAGCAGCAGCGCCGCCTGCTTTCCCTCACCGTCGACGAGCGCCTGTTCTGGGGCAATGCCCTGAACCCGCTCGACAAGAGAGTCACGGCCACCGATAGCGAAGACGGCTATATCCTCGATGGCATCAAGAGTTTTTCCTCAGGCTCGGTCGGTTCCGACTGGCTGACCGTCTCCGCCTGGCACGCGCCCACGCAGACGGCGCTGATTGCCGCCCTGCCCACGCGCCAGGATGGCGTGCGCGTGCAGGCGGACTGGGATGCCTTCGGCCAGCGCCAGACGGACAGCGGCAACGTGCATTTCCAGGGTGTCGTCCTGCCGCGCGAACTGGTACTGCAGGCGCCCGCGCAAGCGGCCACGCCGCAAGCCACCGTGCGCTCGCAGATCGCCCAGCTGATCATGAGCAACCTGTATCTGGGTATCGCCGAAGGCGCGTTCGAGGCGGCACGCACTTATACGGCCGAGCATGCGAAAGCCTGGTTCGCCTCTGGCGTGGCGCAGGCCACGGACGACCCGCTGGTACAGCACCGCTATGGCCAGCTGTGGCTCTTGCTGCGCCCCGCGCAGGCGCTGGCCGACGCGGCGGCGCAGGAACTGGAAAGCGTGTTCCGCAAGGGTCCGCTGGTGACAGCCCATGAACGTGGCTTGCTGGCCGTCTCCGTGGCCGAAGCCAAGTGCCTGGCGCACAAGGCGGGACTGGAGATCAGCAGCCAGATGTTCGAACTGACGGGCGCCCGTTCCACCTCGGCCCAGTATGGCTACGACCGCTTTTGGCGCAACGTGCGCGTGCATACCCTGCACGACCCCATCGACTACAAACTGCGCGACCTGGGACGCTTTGCCTTGACCGGCACGGTGCCCGAGCCGACGGCGTATTCCTGATTCACCCACCAAGGAGCCACCATGACCATCGCCCGCCGCAGCATCCTCCTCACCGTCCTGTCACTCGCCCTGGCCAGCGGTTTCGTCCACGCCAAGGACCCGAAAGACATCACCATCGGCACCAGCGCCGGGCCGTATGCGGACCAGATCAAGCTGGGAATCAAGCCCATCCTGGAAAAGCAGGGCTACAAGGTCAAGCTGGTGGAATTCAATGACTACATCCAGCCGAACTTCGCGCTGGCCGAAGGGTCGCTCGATGCCAACGTCTTCCAGCACATCGTCTATTTGAAAAAATTCGCGCAAGAGCACAAGCTGGCGCTGACGGACCTGATCACGATCCCCACGGCGCCGATCGCCATCTACAGCAAGAAGCACAAGACCCTGGACGCTGTGAAGGAAGGCACGACGGTGGGCTTGCCGAACGACCCGACCAACCAGGCGCGCGCGCTGGTGCTGCTCGACCAGCTGGGCTGGATCAAGCTGCGCGCCAGTTTTGATCCCGTGCGCGCGTCGGAAAAGGATATCGCCGTCAACACGAAAAAAATCAGGCTGCTGCCGCTGGAGGCCGCGCAATTGCCACGTTCCCTGGGCGACACCGACTACTCCTTCATCAACGGTAATTACGCGCTGGCGTCGGGATTGAAACTCACGGACGCGCTGGTGGCCGAGAAAATCTCGCCCAACTACATCAACCTGGTGGCCATCCGCGCGGCCGACAAGGACAAGCAGTTCGCCAAGGACCTGGCGGCCGCCTACCGCTCACGCGAATTCCTCGACATCACGAATAAACACTTTGCCGGCTATTCGAAACCCGACTACCAGCAAGCGTTGCAGACGGCGGCCAACTCGGTGACCAAATAAGCCATGGCAAAGACAATACGCTTCAATGCCTTCGAGATGAACACGGTGGGCCACCAGTCGCCGGGGCTGTGGACGCATGCGCGCGACCGCAGCCACCGCTATACCGATCCCGGACACTGGACGGAACTGGCGCGGCTCCTGGAAGCGGGCCTGTTCGACGCGGTGTTCCTGGCCGACGTGCTGGGCGTGTATGACGTCTACCGCGGCAGCCTGGATGCGGCGCTGCAACACGGCGTGCAGGTGCCGCTGAACGATCCGCTGGCCCTCGTGCCCATCATGGCGCAGGCGACCACGCACCTGGGTTTCGGCGTCACCTGCGCCCTCACCTATGAACACCCGTACACGTTCGCGCGGCGCATCTCCACGCTCGATCACCTGACAGGCGGGCGCATCGGCTGGAATATCGTCACCGGCTATTTAGACAGCGCGGCGCGCAACCTGGGCTTGCGCCAGCAGTTGGGCCACGACGAACGCTACGACCTGGCCGACGAATACCTTGATGTCGTCTACAAGCTGTGGGAAAAAAGCTGGGACGACGACGCCGTCGTCAACGACAAGGCGCGCGGCATCTATGCCGATCCGGCCAAGGTGCATCCGATCAACCATGCCGGGCGCCACTACCAGGTGCCCGGCATCCATTTGTGCGAGCCGTCGCCGCAGCGCACGCCGCTGCTGTACCAGGCGGGTACCTCGCCGCGCGGCACGCGCTTCGCGGCGCGCCACGCGGAAGCCACCTTTGTCAGTGGCCCCAGCAAGACGGTGGTGAAACGCTATGCGGACGAACTGCGCGCCGCCGTGCGGCAAGGCGGGCGTGATGGCGACGCGCTGCTGATCTACGCGCAGGCGCTGGTCATCACGGGCGCCACGGAAGAAGAAGCGCGCGCCAAACACGCCGACTACCTGCGCCATGTGAACATCGAGGCGGCGCTGGTGCTGCTGTCGGGGTGGACGGGCGTCGATTTCAGCCGCTACCCGCTCGACGCCACCATCGATTACATCGATTCCCCGGCCGGCCGTTCGGCGCTGGCCTCGTTCAGCCAGGCCGACCCTGAGCGGAAATGGACGGTGCGCGAAGCAGCCGAATACATCGGCCTGGGCGGGCGCGGTCCCGTCATCGTCGGTGATGCGCGCCAGGTGGCCGACCAGCTGGAAAGCTGGCTCGATGAAACGGGCATCGACGGTTTCAACCTGGCCTTTGCCGTGGCCCACGACAGCATGGCCGACGTGGTCGCCTACATCGTGCCGGAACTGCAGCGACGCGGCCGCTACCGCACGCACTATGTGGAAGGCAGCCTGCGCCACAAGGTCTTCGGCCACGGACCGCGCCTGCCTGCCGATCACGCGGGACGCCTGGTCAGCATCGCGCCCGCCGCCGACGCCCTGGCAGCGGCCTGACATATCCAATTCCCCATTCAAGGACACCATGAAACGCAGAACCATCTTGCAACTGGCCGCCAGCGGCACCGCCATCAGCGCCTTGCCCGGCATCACCCGCGCGGCCACACCGGCGCCGCTGAAGGAGCTGCGCCTCGACTACGCCTATTATTCACCGGCCAGCCTGGTGCTGCGCCGTTTCGGCTGGCTGGAAGAAGCCTTCAAGCCTGACGGCACCAGCATCAAGTGGGTACTCAGCGCTGGCAGCAACCGCGCGCTTGAATACCTGAACGCCAACAGCATCGACATCGGTTCGAGCGCCGGCCTGGCCGCCCTGCTGGCGCGCGCCAACGGCAACCCTGTCCGCGCGCCGTATATTTTTTCGCGTCCCGAGTGGACGGCGCTGGTGGTGCGCAAGGATAGCCCCATCCGCAGTCTCGCCGATTTGAAAGGCAAGAAGGTGGCCGCCACCAAGGGCACCGACCCGTATCTGTTCCTGCTGCGCGCACTCAAGACGGCAGGCCTGAAACGCGGCGACATCGAGCACGTCAGCCTGCAGCACGCCGATGGCCGCGCGGCGCTGGAGCAAGGCAAGGTCGATGCATGGGCCGGCCTCGATCCGCACATGGCCGCCAGCGAACTGGAGGCCGGTTCGCGCCTGATCTACCGCAACGTGGCCTTCAACACCTATGGCTTCCTGAACGTGCGCGAGGACTTCCTGGCCAGCCGTCCGGCCGAAGTGGGCAAGGTAATACAGGCCTATGAACGGGCAAGGACCTGGATACGCGCCCATCCGGCCGAGGCGGCGAAAATCCTCTCGGAAGAAGCCAAGGTCAGCCTGCCTGTGGCGCTGCTGCAGGTAAAACTGCGTAGCGACTTCAGCAATCCGCAGCCGTCGACCGAACATGTGAAAGCCTTGCTGGTAGCCGCGCCCATCCTCGTCGATGAAGCGCTGGTCAAGCCGGGCGCCGACCTGCATCGCGCCATCGCGGACCTGGTCGACACACGCTTCGCCCAGCCCTACATCGCCAAGGCATAAGCGACCATGGCCAGGGACACCCTCACCGCGCCGACGCAATCGAGCCACGCCGGCGGGCAGCGCAAGCCGCATTTTCCCCGCCTGCCACGCGCGGCATGGGGGCTGCTATTGCCCGCGCTGGTCTTGATCGCGGCGGAACTTGGCGTGCGCACGGGCGCCATTCCCGCCAACCTGCTGCCCGCGCCCAGCGACATCGCCGCCACCATCGCCGCGCTGGCGCACCAGGGCCTGGCCGGCCATGTGCTGGCCAGTACGGTGCGCGTGGCCATCGGCTTTACGGGCGGCGCCCTGCTGGCCATCGTGCTGGGGGCGGCCGTGGGCTTGAACAGCAAGGCCGAGGCGCTGCTCGACCCCACGTTCCAGGCCCTGCGCGCGATTCCCTCGCTGGCCTGGGTGCCCCTGCTGCTGTTATGGCTAGGTATCGACGAAGCGCCCAAGCTGGTCTTGATCGGCATTGGCGCCTTCTTCCCCGTCTATATGGGCGTGGCGTCCGGCATCCGCGATGTCGACCGCAAGCTGATCGACGCGGCGCGCATGTACCGCCTGAGCCGTGCCGCACTGGCCCGGCGCGTGCTGTTGCCGGCCGCGCTGCCGGCCATCTTCACAGGGCTGCGCAATGGCTTGAGCCTGGCCTGGATGTTCATGGTGGCGGCCGAGCTGATCGCCGCCAGCCAGGGTCTCGGTTATCTGCTCAGTGACGGACGCGAAACCAGCCGCGCCGACATCGTGCTGGCCGCCATCGTGCTGCTGGCCGTGCTGGGCAAGGCCAGCGACAGCCTGATGCTGCGCCTGGAAACCCGCTTGCTCGCCTGGCGCGACAACTACACCCATTCCTGAAAGGCGCCGCATGACTGCCCTGCTCGACATTGCCATCCACGAAAAATCCTATGGCGCCCGACGCGTGCTGCAGAATCTGACGTTGCAGCTGCGCCAGGGCGAGATTGTCAGCCTGATCGGCGCCAGCGGCTGCGGCAAGAGCAGCCTGCTGTCCATCGTGGCCGGTCTGGATACGGACTTTCGCGGCACCCTGCGCCTGGGCGGCAAGCCGCTGGCCGGCGCGCACGCCGGAGTGCAGGCGGACATCGGCCTGATCTTCCAGGAGCCGCGTCTGTTTCCCTGGCTGACGGTGGCGCAGAACATCGCCTTTGGCCTCGGTGCCAGGGGCGAACATGATCCCCGGGTCGCGCAGCTGCTGCAGGAAGTGGGCCTGCACGGCCTTGCGCACAGCCTGCCCAAGCAGCTGTCTGGCGGCCAGGCGCAGCGCGCGGCGATTGCCCGCGGCCTGTTTGGCCAGCCGCGCATCCTGCTGCTCGATGAACCGTTTTCCGCCGTCGACGCTTTTACGCGCATGAAGCTGCAGGACTTGCTGGCGAGCGTCGCCGCGCGCCACGGCTTGAGCGTGCTGCTGGTCACGCACGATATCGACGAAGCGCTGTACCTGAGCGACCGCATCGTCATGCTCGACACGCGCGCCGGGCCGCCGCGCGCTCACTACGACGTGACGTCGCCGCGTCCCCGCTCGCGCACACCGGCCGCGCAAGCAGGCTTGAAGGCTGCCATCCTCGCCGAACTGCACGCGGCGCACGCAATCTGACACTTGCGCGCTGGCGCGCTGGCGTCAGTGACAAGCCTTGTCATTCATGTTAGCTTGCCGTGTTAAAAATACACAGGCGGCCACGTGCATCACCCTAGTTCGACACTCAAGTTTCCTGCTCCGCTGTTCCTCGCCGTCCTGGTGGCGGGCCTGCTGCAGGCCAATGACGCCACGGCACAAGCCGAATCACAAACCGGCATGCCGGCCAGCGTGCAGGTTGACGCGCACGCCGACGCGCCTTCCAACGCCAGCCAGTCCGGCCACGTCAACAGCGTCCGCAACACGGAACTCAAATCCTACCGCGTGATGGCGGCTGGTCTCGATGCCTTTGACGACTACCATGCACTGGCGCCCAAGGCCCGCGAAGTGCGCTTCCAGCTGATTCCCGGCCCCGACGCCCCGGCGGACGCCATGCAGGACCTGGCCTTGCGCATCGCCGGCAACGCCACCGCGATCAGCGTGCCCCTGGCGGCCAATGGCAGCTTCGTGCTGCCCCGCAGCGCGCAAGCCGACAGCGACAATGCGGACCTGCTCACCAACAAGAAAAAGGACCAGTTCCGCTGGCAGGCCAGCGTCCACAGCGACGATGTGCCGCCCGGCATGCGCCGCCTGGGCGACCTGCGCCTGCAATGCCAGGTCAGCATCGCGATTGCCAAGAAAGAGATGCCGTTCTGGATACGCACGATGGTCGCCACCATGCTGCGCACCACCGACTGGTGCTCGGCCGACGCGCTCAAGATGGGCACGTACAGCGATCCGGCCATCGCCAGCGCCACCCTGCTCGATGGCGAGCGCCGCGTCGCGCTGCAGGTAAAAAATGGCGGCACGTCCTTCCAGGCACCGATGGGCGACACCCGCTATGCGGACGATACCCTGATCGAAGTGGTGTACAAGGACACTGCCGGCGCGCCGCCCGCATCCTTGTGACGTTTGCGTCGCGCCACGTTCCGTGTCAGCATACGCCACCTTGGCAACACGGAAAGGACTGCAATGCCCCTCATACCCCCACGCGCGCTGGCCCCCGCCCTGTCACTGCTGCTGGCAGGCCATGCCTGCCTGGCGCTGGCGCAAGCGCCTGCCACGCCGCCCACGCCGGACTGCGAAGTCTGCGCCGCCTGGAACGCCGACCAGACGCCGTTCCGCATCTTCGGCAACACCTATTATGTGGGCGTAAAGGGTCTCAGTTCGGTGCTCGTCACGTCGCCGCAAGGCCATGTGCTGATCGATGGCGGCTTGCCGGAATCGGCGCAAAAGATCATCGCCAATATCGGCGCGCTGGGTTTTCGCATCGAGGACGTCAAGCTGATACTCAATTCGCATGGCCATATCGACCATGCGGGCGGCCTGGCCGAGCTGCAGCGGCGCAGCAATGCGCTGGTGGCCGCCAGCCCGTCGGCCGCGCTGGACCTGGCGTCGGGCGAAGTGGGACCGGACGATCCGCAATACCACGCGCTGCCAAAGTACCCGCCCGTGAAAGACATGCGTCTGGCGCGCGACGGCAGCCAGTTCAATGTCGGCCCCATAGCGCTGACGGCGCACGCCACGCCGGGCCATACGCCCGGGGGCCTGAGCTGGACCTGGCAATCGTGCGACGGCCCCCGCTGCCTGAACATGGTGTATGCGGACAGCCTCAATGCCGTCTCGCGGCCCGGCTTCAAGTTCAGCGCCAGCAGCGAATATCCGAACGCGCTGGCGGATTTGCGCCACAGCTTCGAGACGCTGGAAAAGCTGCCCTGCGACGTATTGATCTCGGCCCACCCGGAAGCGTCGCAACTGTGGGAGCGGCTGGAAGCCAGCGCCACGGCAGGCAGCGAGGCGTTTATCGACCCGCAAGCCTGCCGCGCCTACGTGGCAGCGGCGCGCACTTTGCTCGACGCGCGCCTGGAGCAGGAAAGGCAGGAGTAGCGGCAAACCGACCACGCCAAGCGTGCACGCTGCCGCGCGCCGTATCTGCTACTCTGGGGGCTATCACTTCAACAAGGAAATGCCATGTTCAATATTGCCAAACTGATTCCCCTTGCGGCCATCGTCGCCATCACGGCCGGCTGCGCGCAAACACCCGTGCGTTCCGATGCGGCCGCCGCCGCGCCAGGCGCCACCTCGCCCGCCAAGCCGGCACCGAAGCTGACGGACACGCAGTGGAAGCTGAAGGAATTGAAGGGCAAGAAAGTCGTGCGCAAGGCGCCGGAGCAGCGCGAAGTGACGCTGCTGCTGGCCGAAGGCCGCGCCAGTGGCCATAGCGGCTGCAACCAGATGATGGGCGGCTACACCAGCGATGGCGTCAGCACCCTGGGTTTCTCGCAGCTGGCCGGCACCATGATGATGTGCCAGCCGCAGGACATGGACCTCGAGCGCGAACTGCTGACCACCCTGGGCGAAGTCAATGGCTACCGCTACGCCGACCAGGAACTGCTGCTATTGAAAGATGGCGTGCCCGTGGCGCGCTATGAAGCGCTGACGGTGAAGTAAAACCGTGGGGTCAGTCGCTTCGCGATCGGAATCCGCCCTTTGGGGCGCATTCCCCCGCCGGGTCTGACCCCAGCACTACCTCTTGGGTCAAGCCCCTTCCGCCGCACCTAATCGTTGCGCATCTGCGCCTGCGATACATTACTCTCAGGCGGCACGCTCTGCGTCAGCCACACATTCCCCCCGATGGTCGAACCCGCGCCGATGGTGATGCGCCCCAGCACGGTCGCGCCCGCGTAGATCACCACGTCTCTTCGACGATGGGGTGGCGTGGCGTGCCCTTGATCAGCGCCCCGCTTGCATCGGCCGGGAAGCGCTTGGCGCCCAGGGTCACGGCTTGGTACAGGCGCACCCGCTGGCCAATGATGGCCGTCTCGCCAATCACTACGCCGGTGCCATGGTCGATGAAGAACGAGGCGCCGATGCGCGCGCCCGGATGGATGTCGATGCCCGTCAGGGTGTGCGCGATGTCGGCGATCAGGCGCGCCAGGAACGGCGCGCCCAGCGCATGCAACTGGTGCGCCAGCCGGTGGTACAGGATGGCGATGGTGCCCGGGTAGCACAGCATGATCTCGGCCACCGAGGTGGCGGCCGGATCGCCAGCGTAGGCGGCCTGCACGTCCGACACCAGCAGCGCGCGGATAGCGGGCAGGCTGGCGGCGAACGCGCGCGTGATGTCGCGCGCCTGCTGCGCCAGGGCCGCGTCGTCGCTGGCGCCCGCCTCCTCATCGCCGGCCGGTACCGAGAACAGCAAACCGCGCCGCACCTGTTCGCTGAGGCGGTTCAGGGTGGTATTGAGGGTATCGCCAACAAAATAATCGATGCTTTCATCGGTCAGGTTGGGCCGACCGTAATGCGTGGGGAACAGCGCCGCCGACAGGCCGTTGACGATGGTGGTCAAGGCCTCGCGCGACGGCAGTTCGCGTACCCTGCCGTTATGGCGGATCTTGTGCTTGTCTTCGCGCGAGCTGCGCAGCGCCTGGATCACGGGTCCCAGGTTCCACTGGACCGACTCCTCGGCGGGCGCCGCGGGATAAATGCTGTGCATGGTATGTCACTTCCAAAAAACGGCGAACAGGCCGGGTCGCCCCAGCTTAGCGGGCACGCGCGGCGATTCAAACGAAGGATTTCAAGATTGCATATGCGAAAAACGCATATGCAGTGCGGACAGCGCCGGCGCCAGACCCGATTCCAGCCACTAGCGTAAAATGACGGACTAACAAAAACACTCTTCAACATGACTAAATTATTAACATGGATTTTGGCGGGCCTGGCGATGGTCGGACCGCTTGCAATTGACACGTATCTGCCGTCTTTCCCCGCCATCGTGCACGACTTCAATGCCAGCCCCCTGCTGGTGCAGCAGACCCTGAGCTTTTTCCTGTTCACCTTCGCCTTCATGATGCTGTTTTACGGCACCCTGTCCGACTCGTTCGGCCGCCGTCCCGTGATTCTCGTCTCGCTGGTGCTGTACGTGATCGCCTCCGTGGGCGCCGCGCTGGCGCCGTCGCTGGGCTGGCTGCTGGCCTGGCGCGTGCTGCAGGGATTGTCGGCGGGCGCCGGCTCCGTGATCGGCCGTGCCATCGTGCAGGACCGCTATTCGGGCGCCGCCGCGCAGAAAATCCTCTCGCATATCATGATGGTCTTCGCCCTGGCGCCGGCCATCGCGCCAGTGCTGGGCGGCTGGCTGCAAGTGGGCCTGGGCTGGCGCTGGATCTTCTGGTTCCTGACGGCGTTCGGGGTGCTGATGTTCGTCGTCGTCTGGCGCGCCTTGCCGGAAAGCCTGCCGAAGGAACAGCGCCACGCCTTCCACCTGGGCGATATCGCCGTCAACTACTGGAAAGTGCTGTGCCACCGGCAGTTCCTGCTGCTGTCGACGGCCATCGGCGCCGCCTTTGGCGGCTTCGCCCTGTACATCGGTTCGGCCGCCTACTTCATCATCAACATCCTGCACTTGCCGGAAACGGCGTTCGCCTGGCTGTTCATTCCGCTGATCAGCGGCATGGTGATCGGCTCGGCGCTGTCGGCGAAAGTCGCGCACCGCTACAGCCAGCGCCAGATGATCTGGGCCGGTTTTATCCTGATGCTGGTGGCCGCCGCCGCCAATATCGGCTACAACTACTTCTTTGCGGCCGAAGTGCCATGGGCCGTGCTGCCCCTGTTCTTCTACTCGTTCGCCCTGTCGATCGCCATGCCGCCGATGACCTTGATGGCGCTGAACCACTTCCCCAACAACAGCGGCCTGGCCTCGTCGATGCAATCGTTCATCCAGATGCTGCTGTTCGCCCTCGTCTCGGGCCTGCTGGCGCCACTGCTGTTCGACAGCGCCCTGAACCTGGCTTATGGCGTGATGGCGGGACTGCTGGTGAGCTTGATTTGCTGGGTGTTTGCGCAAGGCAAGGCTGAAGCGTAATCCGACTGTACCTGCCAACCATGTTGTCGGATTACGGCCCTTCGGGCCTAATCCGACCTACGGCCAAGGCGCTGGCGTCACGTCCACATACTGCGCTCCGCCCTGCTCCGGCTCGGCTTCATTGTTTTGCGCAGGCTGGTTCAGGGAACCGGCTGGCGAACGCAAACTCAGAATCTCCTTGCGCGCTTCGACGAAGTCGGCGGAACTGAGCGGGTGTTCCTGGTCGGGCCAGTGGCTGACGGCCCATTCCTGCAGCGCTTCAAAGCGCCGCCACAGTTCGGCGATGAACTCGCGGCGCGCTTCTTCCAGCGCTTCTTCCTGCTGACCCGGCGTCTTTTCCGCGCCTTCCCCGATATCTACTTGCATGGCTGCTCCTTGCTGATCAATCGTCTTGTCAGACTACCCAGGGGCCATCACACTGTCTGTTCGCGAACGAACACAGAGTTTATTCCGGCATCTTGCGGAAACCCACGGCCAGGCGGTTCCAGGTATTGATGCTGCCGATGGCCAGGCTCACGTTGACCATTTCGGCCGGCGTCAGTTCGGCCGCCAGCGCCGCGTACACGTCATCCGGCGCCTGGCTTTGCGGCAACAGGGTCAGCGCTTCAGTCCAGGCCAGCACGGCACGCTCGCGCGCCGTGAAGAATGGCGTTTCGCGCCAGACGGACACGGCGTACAGGCGGCGCTCCGTTTCGCCCGCCTTGCGCGCATCGGCCGTGTGCATGTCCACGCAGAACGCGCAGCCATTGATTTGCGAAGCGCGCAGACGGACCAGTTCGAGCAGTGAGTGTTCCAGGCCCAGCTTGGCGATGGCCGCTTCCAGCGCGTACATGGCCTTGAC
>NZ_NRDQ01000190.1 GCF_002878455.1 Janthinobacterium sp. AD80 | reverse complement strand
GTGGCGCGCGCGGTCGCTGGGGCGGCGGCGCGGGTGCGCCACGCTGCCGGGACGGGGAATGGCCGGTTCGACGGAAAACACGCGCGTGCCGGGCACGATGCCTTCGACGTCGCTTTGCGGCATCAGGAACAGGCGGTCGCCTTCAAAACCCACGACTTCCGCCTCGACCCGGCCGCCATTCGGCAGCGGCACGGTGCAGGCGGCCCCCACGGCCAGGCGCAGGCCCACCGCTTCCATCACCAGGCCGGCCACGCGTGTGACCCGGCCTGAAATTTGCATCGGTTCCACGAAGCCCACTACGGCCGAGCAATCGCTCAGGTAGGCGCGCCAGCGCGCCGCATGGGCGTTCGGGCCTTTGACGGGCTCGCTCACGGCGCCAGCCAGTCCAGGTCTTTGCCCAGCGCATGCGTCAGGCGCTGCCAGCGGGTGGACGCCTGGGCGTCGATCTGGTTGCTGGCCGTGTCGATCTTGCAGCCGCCGCGTTCCACGGCTGGGGTCTTCGATGACCCGCCAGCCGCCTTTGTCGAGCTCGTCGCCGATGCCGTCGCGCACCACTTGCGCGTCTTCGGGGTTGAGCATCAGCAAGGCCGGCTGTTGCAGCACGGGCAAGTATTCGATGGCTTCGCGCACCATGGGCAGCATCAGTTCCGGGCGCACGGGCAGGGCCGTCTTGAGCATGCCCTTGGCCAGCTGCAGCGCCAGTTCCATGACGTCATTGGCGATCAGTTCGTCCGCATGCTGCACGGCGCCGCCGAATTCGACGGCGATGGTTTGCAAATGCGCCAGCTCCACGGCGGACGCCGCCTTGCCTTGCGCATATGACTCCGCATGGCCATCGGCGTGCCCGGCCGCGTGGCCTTCCGCATAGCCGGCGGCGCGGCCTTCGTCGAAGGCGGTGGCGCGCGCTTCCTCGCGGATGGCGTCGAGCTCTTCCTGTGTCGGGTATTCCAGCGGCGGGGCCAGCTCTTGCTCGTGCAGCTCGCCGTATGGATCATTTTCCGGGTCGAGCTCCGGTTCCGGATCCGGTTCGAGCAGCTTGCGCGCCGCCACCACGCTGGGACGCTCGTCGCCAAACGAGGTCATTTCCCAGCGCTGGTAAGCGGTTTGCTGTTCCTTGGGAATCAAATTAGACAAACGAATCCTCGCCTTTTCCGCCTAAGACAATCTGCCCTTCGTCCGCCAGGCGGCGCACGATCTGCAGGATCTGTTTCTGCTGCGATTCCACTTCCGACAGGCGCACGGGGCCTTTCGATTCCAGGTCTTCGCGCATCATCTCGCCGGCGCGCTGCGACATGTTCTTGAAGATCTTGTCGCGCAGCTCCTGCGAAGCGCCTTTCAGCGCGATGATCAGCATTTCCGACTGCACTTCGCGCAGCAGCAATTGAATGCCGCGGTCGTCGATATCGATCACGTTGTCGAACACGAACATTTCGTCCATGATCTTTTGCGCCATGTCGTTGTCGTAGTTCTTGATATTGTCCATGACCGAGCCTTCCTGCTCGCCGCTCATGAAGTTCAGGATCTCGGCTGCCGCGCGCACGCCGCCCAGCGACGATTTCTTGATGTTTTCGTTACCGGACAGCAGTTTCGTCAGCACGTCATTGAGTTCGCGCAAGGCAGCCGGCTGCACGCCGTCCAGGGTGGCGATGCGCAGCACCACGTCGTTGCGCAGGCGGTCCGTGAAATGGCCGAGGATTTCGCAGGCCTGGTCGCGTTCCAGGTGGACCAGGATGGTGGCGATGATCTGCGGATGCTCGTTGCGGATCAGCTCGGACACGGATTGCGAATCCATCCACTTCAGCGATTCGATGCCGGACGCGTCCTTGCCGCCCAGGATGCGCGACAGCAGCACGGAGGCCTTGTCGTCGCCCAGCGCCTTGGTCAGCACCTGGCGGATGTATTCGTCCGAATCGAGGCCGACGGTGGAATTGAGTTCCGTCTGCGCGCGGAAGTCGTCGAGCACCTCGACCACCTGGTCGTGCGCGATGCCTTTCATGGTGGCCATGGCGGCGCCCAGCTTCAGCACTTCGCGCGGGCCCAGGAATTTCATTACCTCGGCCGCTTCGCTCTCGCCCAGGGCCAGCATCAGGATGGACGCTTTTTGCAGTCCCGTTGTCTCAGTCATTATTGCCTATCCATGCTTTGATCACGTTGGCCACGACGCGTGGGTCTTCCTGCGCCAGTTTCCGGGCCATCGCCAGGTTTTCGCGATAACCGCGCGCGGTGTCTTCTTCCAGTTCTTCCAGCTCCGCTTCGCTGAGCAGGACCTCGTTGTCTTCGCCGTCTTTCGTCAGTTCCGGCTCGATGACGGGCGGTGGGGCGCCGAAATCGTCGATCTTGCGCATCACGGGGCGCAGCATCGGGCGCACGATCTTGATGAAGATATACAGCAGGATCAGGGCGGTGATGAGGAATTTCGCCAGTTCCTTGGCCAGCGGCAAGTTGGCCGGGTCGCGCCACCACTCCAGCTTGCCTTCCGGCGCGCGGTCGATGCCGTCGAATGGCGAGTTGGCCACGCTGAAGCTGTCGCCGCGCTCCTTGTTGTAGCCCATGGCTTCCTTGACCAGATTATTGATCTGGACCATTTCGGCAGGGGAAATCGGCTTGACCGTGACCTTGCCATCCTTGTCGAAAGTACGGCGATAGTTGACGACGACGGCGACCGACAGGCGGCGCAGGCCGCCCATGGACTTCTGTTCATAGCGCACGGTCTTGTCGACTTCATAATTCGTCGTCGATTCCTTTTGCGAAGGCAGCGTCGGCGCGCCGGCCGGGGCGCCCGGCGCTTCCGCCGTCAGCGGCGCCGTGGCCACGCCTGGCGGCTGGTTCGACAGCGCGCCCGGCACGCCGGACGGGTTGGCATTGCCGGCGCCCGTCGATTCGCTCGTCTGCTGGCTGCGGATGGTCGACGCTTCCGGTGGCGAGTTCGGCTTGTAGGTTTCGGCCGCCTGCTCGCTCTGCGAGAAATCCACGTCGGCCGTTGCTTCGGCGCGTACATTGCCTTCGCCGACGATGGGCAGCAAAATCGACTCGACCTGCTTGATCACGCTTTGCTGCAGCTGCTGCACGTACTTGAGCTGGTTCGGGTCCAGGCTCTTGACGCCGTTGGCGCGGTCCTTGTCCTTTTCCTGGTTCGACAGCAGATTGCCCGCCTGGTCGACCAGGGTGACATTGATTGGCAGCAATTCCGGCACGCTGGACGCCACCAGGTGGACGATGGCGCTCACTTGCAACTGGTCCAGGCCACGGCCCGGATGCAGGTTCAGCAGCACGGAAGCCGTGGGTTTTTGCTGTTCGCGCACGAAGACGGACGGCTTTGGCAGGGCCAGGTGGACCCTGGCCGTGTCGACGGCGGAGACCGATTCAATGGATTTGGCCAGCTCGCCTTCGAGTGCGCGCTGGAAATTGACCTGTTCCAGGAATTGCGACACGCCCAGCTTCTGGTTTTCCATCAGCTCGAAACCCACGTTGCCGCCCTTGGGCAAGCCTTGCGCCGCCAGTTTCAGGCGCGCATCGTGGACTTGCTCGGACGGCACGAGGATGGCGCCGCCGCCTTCGGAAAACTTGTGCTTGATGCCCAGCTGGTCCAGCGATGCCGTGATGGCGCCGCCGTCGCGGTCCGTATAGTTGGAAAACAGCACCTTGTACTCGGGCGGCTGGTTCCACATGTACAGGGCGATGCCGATGCCGATCAGTGCCGCCACGCCCAGGCCGCGCAGGAAGTTCTTGCCCATCGGCGTCTTGGCGAAGTCCTGCATGGACTCCACCGGCGTGCGAGCGCGTGCCGGTTCCGGTGGTGCCTGGGTTACATCGAGTTCTTCCGCTACAGCCATGATTGCCTTCCGGGGCGCTGGTATTTGGTGGTGAGTGGGGGCCGTTCCCTCTGGAGGAGGGGGCGATATGCAGAATTATCCGCCACTGTCACGCGCTTCAATCGTTCAAACAGAAGGCGCTTTTGCCGCTTGCTCGGCCGAGTGGCTGGCGTTGGCGCTGGTATTGTGGAACCCTGGCAACGTGTGACGGAAGTTATTGTACCCGTCGTTGCCTTGCAAGCCAGGGTTTTGTTCTCTGGCAGCAACAGGCAGGAATACACGAAAATGGGGAGGCAAGGTGAAAACAGGCGGTATCGATAGCAGCAGGATCGAGGCGATGATCGCGCAACTGAAGTCGGCGGCCACGCGGCCGGAGGCGAAAGTGCCGGCGATCCAGACCGAAGCCCCGGCGGCCAAGGTGAATTTCGCCGACGCCTTCAAGGGCGCGCTCGAGTCCGTGAGCAGTGCGCAAAAGGCGTCGTCGGCCATGGGCCAGCGCTTTACCATGGGCGACGAAAAGGTCAGCCTGTCCGATGTGATGGTATCGATGCAAAAGTCGAGCATCGAATTCCAGGCGACGGTGCAGGTGCGCAACAAGCTGGTTTCTGCGTATCACGAGATCATGAACATGCAGGTGTAAACGTCGCACCAAAGCTACTGCGCGGCGCCCTTTGCGGCCTGCGATGCTCGCTGTACTTCAGTACAGCTGCGCGTCTCGGCCGCAAATCATCGCCGCTCGCTACGCTTTGGCGTGACGTTTGGTGGCCTTCAATTCTGCCTTACCCCAATCCAGCCATGCGCGCATTGCGCTCACGCTCCAGCCGCGTGATGTAGCGCTGCACGTGCGCCAGCATGCTGCGCGGCAGGTCGACGAACTGGCAGCCCAGGCGGCGATTGAGTTTGTTGTTCAGCAGGGTCATGTCCAGCGAGTTGCGGATTTGCAAGGTCGCCGTGACGATGCCGACGTCCGGCAGGTCGATGCGGCAGCCTGGGTAATCCTTGCCGATGGTGTCGCCCAGCATCAGTTTATTGTCCAGGATGGCGATGCCGCCGCAGCTGATGTCGGCCAGCGGGAAGGGCGTGTCGGCGCCGCCGAGCGTGGGCGGCAAGGGAATCGAGACGCGCACGGGATTGCTGACGGGCGTGGTCATGCGGTAATACTCGCGGCGCTGCAGGCGGATCAGGGTTTCCGGCACGGCGATCTTCAAGGCGGGCGTGCCGCCATGGTTGCACTCTTCCACCAGGGCGCTGGCGAACAGGATGCGGATCTTGTCGAGCGAGGTTTCAAACGAGATGCCGGTGGCGGCCACCATGCGCCGGTTCTGGTCGGCATTCACGGAACGGTCGAGGATGACGGTATTGCGCTCGGCATCGACTTCCAGGATCGAGGTGACGCACACATCGGATTCGCCATGGATCAGCATGCGGATCAGCTGGTTCTTTTCGCTGATGCTGCGCAGCAGGGCGATGATTTCCCGCCGCGATTCCACTTCAAAGTCATGCCAGTTTTCAAGGCCGGAATCCATAATATGTGCTTGCATTGATGCCTGTCTATGTATCGGTGGAAAGTGAGCTGGTATCGGGCGGCGGCGGGATCGGCCCGCCCTTCGCAGATTCAATATGATATAACCAGGCCAGCAGTTCCGCAATCGCCCGATACAGCCCCGGCGGAATCTGCCGGTCCAGGTCGACATCCATCAGCAGGGCCACCAATTCCTTTGACTCATGCACGAAGACGCCGTGTTCGCGCGCCGTGCTGATGATCTGGTCGGCGATCAGCCCGCTGCCCTTGGCCACCACTTTCGGTGCCGGCGTGCCGCTCTGGTAGGCCAGGGCGACGGCTGTCTGCGGCACCTTGCGCCTGGTATCGTCAAGCATCGGCGTCTCCCGCCGCCGGCGTTTCGACCGTGTCCGGCTTGCCGGCAATGCTCAGCGATGCCAGTGGCCAGCCGGCCGCGTCGAGCGCCGCCTCCAGCCGCGCCGCATGCTGGCGCAGGGTGTCGGCACTGGCTTCGCTGCCGGCCTGCATCTGGATGGCGACCCTGCCGCCTTGCAAGACCACGTGCGCGGCCAGGTCGCCCAGCAGGGGAAACTGGAAGCGCACGCTGCTGCGCCACGCGGTCGCGTCTTCCTCGTCGCCGCGGCCTTCCTGCTGCTGGCCTTCCGGCGCATCGCGGCTGATATCCCACTGCATCTTCTGTCCGGGCCAGGCTTCGCCCTGCCACTGCACGCGGGCCTGCTCGTGCGTGTGCAGCTGCATATTGATCAGTTGCGCCGAGGCCAGGTCGGTACCGCTCTTCTGCGCGTCGGCCTGCTGGGCTTTCTGCATCTGCGGTTCCAGCAGCAACGAGGCCAGCGGACGCTTGCCTTCGGCCCATTCCGCCACATGCGATTCATAGAACAGGCCGCTGCTGCCGACCGTGTCGCGCAGCTTTTGCGCCACTTGCGCGGGATCGGCACCCGGCGTGGCTATCAGCGGCGTCTTGCCGACCAGGGTGACAGGCGCGCCGGGCACGCTTTCGGCCTGCACCAGCACGCTGCTGATGGCGCGCGCGGTGGTGCTCAGCTCGGGCGCGGGCGTGTCGCCGGCCAGCGCGGGCAGCAGGTTGGACGGTGTCAGGGGGGCGCGGCTGAGCAGGGTGGCGGCGGTGCTGCCGGTGCGGGTGCCGGCCTGGGCCGCGCCAGCCTGCGGGCCGCGCGTCTCGGCCGCGTCGGGTTCGGCATCGGCGTCGGCATATGTCAGCAGGGGATTGGCGGCCTGGTCGCGCGGATTGCCGATCTGGAAAGAGGGGCGGGGATTGATGCCGATCAAGGTCAGCGGGATTTCCGCCCCCAGCTGGGCGCCGGCGGGCAGCTGCATGCGGGCTGGCGTGCCGGCCACGCGCACGAGGAAGCTGCCGTCGCCCATACGGGCCAGCACCTGGCCCTGCATGGATTTGCCGACCAGTCCCTGCAGCGAACGCTGGAACTCGGCCTGGCGCGGATCGCCAACCGTGTCGGCGGGCCGCGCGACCTTCACCGGGGTCAGGGGCGTCATGCCGATGGCGTCCATCTTCGGCAGCATGCCGCCCCCGCCCGCGCTTACACGCCGTAGGCGTTGGCCAGGCGCCGTTCGGTGCCGGTGCTGTTGATCAGCTTGGACAATTGCGCCATCCACGGCATGGTCAGGTCGCGGATCTTGCGGTCGTCTTCCAGGATCTGCTTGATCAGGGCCACCTTGCGCTGGCGCCCCGCGCTTTCCAGCACGACTTTTTCTTCATTCGCCTTCAGCGCGGCCACATGCGCGGTCACTTGCTGCTCCAGCACTTCCAGCTGGTCCCAGTCGGCGTTGCTGGCGGCGGTCACCATCTGGCCCGTGAGGGACTGCATGGCTTCGTAGGTGGTCAGGACTTCTTGATTCGTCATCATGGATCAGGCGCTCGCAAGGCTGGGCATACGTTTCAGGTCGGCGCCGGGCGTGGCGGCGGGCGTGGAGCCAATGGCGTTCCAGGTTTCGCGCAGGTCGCTCAGCAAGCGCTGCACTTCTTCCAGCAAGGTGACATCGTTCTTCAGGTTGGCGCTCAGCAGGCGTGCGCCCATGTATTCGTACAGGGCGTCGAGGTTCTCGGCGATCTCGCCGCCCACTTCCTTGTCCAGGCTGGCCCGCAAGCCATTGTCGATGATCTGGATGGCGCGCGATATCGCCTTGCCTTTTTCCGGCACGTTGCCCGACTTCATGTGCATCTGCGCGCTGAGCACGGCCACCAGGGCGCCGTCGTACAGCATCACGATCAGCTTGTGCGGCGAGGCCGAGACGATGCCCGTTTCCAGGCCGACCTTGGCGTAGGCGTTGACGCCGCGTTGTTGGGTTCCAAACATGTGATTCTCCTGATGAATGGGCTTAGCGGTTGGCGGCGATGGCGGCCAGCTGCTGGGTCAGATAGGTTTGCGTGGTCTGCATGGCACTCAGCGACACGTCGAGGCGCGAGAACTGGGCACGGTAGCGCGCTTCGATGGCGGTCAGTTTTTCGCTGAACTTGTCGCGCTGCGCCGCCACCGATTTCAGGGTCTCGTTGATACCGTTCGTGCGGCCGGTGATCATGCCGTCCGTGCCCAGGAACGAAGTGGCCAGGTTGTTGAGCTGGTAGGCATAGCCTTGCGAGAAGCTGACGGTGCCGCGCGGGCCGATCGTGCCGCCTGTCACCTCGATTTTCAAGCCTTCCGACGACGAACCGGGCGCGCCCGTCAAGGTCTGGCCGGAGCCGATGACCGGTTGTCCGCCCAGGGTGCCAGCCACGTCCGCACCTTTGACCGGCTTGGCCGTGCCAAACAAGGATTCAATGGTGGTTCCCGTGCCGTTGCTCAGAGCCAAGTTCGACACGGAGCCATAACGGCTTGAGGCCAGCACCAGCTTGCCTGCGCCATCGATCGAGGCCGAGACGGTGGCGCCGTTGTCCGAGAAGGCTTTCACGCCATTGATCGACGATTGCATTAGCGCCGCCATCTGGGCCGGCGTATAGGTGCCGGCCGGTATCGTCACCTGGGCCGTGTTCTTGGCGGATGAAGGATCCGTATCGTTCAGGGTCACGTTCCAGGTCGTATCGCTGGCGATGGTCGTGCTGGCGCCCAGCACGCCGGTGGACGTGAGCGAACCCTGGCTGGCCATGGTGGTGATGCTCAGTTCATACGTGCCGGGCTTGGTTGCCGCCGTCGAGCTGGTGAAGGCAACGTTGCTGTCGCTGGTCTTGCCGATGGCCGAGAACAGGCCAGCGATATCGCTGAAATTGGCACTGATGGCTTTGTCGAGTTTGCTGGAATCCAGGGCCAGGCTACCGTCTTTCTGGAAAGAAATACCCACCTGGCTGAGGGTACTCATAGTGCTGTTCAATCCAGTGATCGGCGCACCCAGCTGCCGGCGCAGCTGGCTCTGGATCGATTGCACGGTCGAGTCGCCCAGCAGCACGCCGCCCGTCTTGGTGTCGGGATTGTACGCCGTCATTTTACCGATCGCCGTGTTCAGTTCGTTATATGCTTTGACGAAAGAGTTGATGCTGGTCTTGACTGTGGTGGTGTCCTTGGCAACGGACAGGCTGCTGCTGCCGACCTTCGTAATACCCAGGGTAACGCCTTCGATGGCCGTATCGACGCTGTTTGAGCTGCTGGTGATGGGAATGCCGTTGACGCTAAACATGGTGTTCTGTGCTGCGCTGTTCTGCTTCAGATTCTGCGTGCCGCCAACGTCGTAGGCCAGCAAGGACTCCAGGGCGCTGTCTGCTGGCTGACCGTCACTGCCGCTCAGTGAAATCTTCATGGCCGAATTGGCGCCCGTCTTGCTTGAGCTGAGCACCAGATGGAACGGTTTGTCGCTGCCATCGGAGACGATGCTGGCCGTCACGCCCAGGCCGGCATTGTTGATGGCGTCGCGTATGCCTTGCAAGGTATTGTTAGTGGAGTCAATGACGACTGACCCCGTTGCCTGCGTCGCATCCTGGGTGAAGCCCGCACCCAGGTAGCTGCCGACGGTACCCGCCGTCAGGCCGGCCGCGGCGGGATTGCTGCCGGCGATGACGATGGGGCTGGCATTGCCGGACGTTAAGGTGATCGCGCTGGCAATCGTCACGTTCGAGCCGTCATTGGTGGCGCCCGTGGCCTTGCCGATGCCGCCGCTGACGCCACCCGTGACGACTTCTTCGATATTGATGTTGGAGCCGTCGGCGCGCGTAAACTGCAAGGTACCATCTGCAGCCTTGCCCGTGACAGTGATATTCGCGGCGGCCAGCGCATTCGAGACGGCATTCGGTCCTTCCAGCGTGGTATCGAGGCTGGCGGCGGTGATGCCGGCGCCAGCGGCCACGTTCTCGCCTTGCGAGACGATTTCAATACCGCCAACGGACAGGGAATAGCCGCTGCCCGTGCCGCTGGTGGCCACATTGCCATAGGTGCCGAACATGCCGGCATCACTGCTCGCTGGCTGGGCTGTCGCCGTCACGCCCGTGGTGCTGCTCTTGGCATTGATGGCGTCGGCCAGTGCGCGCGCGCTTTTCGTGCTGGCGTCCGTCGGGATGGCCGTGCCGTTGATGGTCACCGAACCGTTGCTCACGCCGGTCAGCAGGGTGCTGCCGCTCAGCGTTGCGCCTTTGGCACCAAAGGTACCGCCACTGGCCGAGCCCAGCTGGAAA
Source organism: Janthinobacterium sp. AD80 (assembly GCF_002878455.1). Lineage (GTDB taxonomy): Bacteria > Pseudomonadota > Gammaproteobacteria > Burkholderiales > Burkholderiaceae_D > Janthinobacterium. Next base: position 7,033 of record NZ_NRDQ01000190.1, on the reverse strand, counting down.
GAAATCGTCGTCTTGGCACCCAGGCCGATGGTCGACAGCTTGCTGGCCATGCCGCCCGACGTCAGCGTTTGCGCCTGCGCCAGCTGGGAGACATTGATATTATAGGTGCCGGCCACGGCCTTGGCGCCGGCGGTGGCCGATAGCACCAGCGGATCCGATGGCGTGGCGCTGACGGCGCGAAAGTTGTTCGAGTTGGTCAGCGACGACAGCGAGTTCTGGAAGGTGCTGATCGAACCGCCCAGCGTACCCAGGGCGCTCAGCTTGGCCTGGTAGGAGGCCGTTTTCTTGTCGTAGAGATTCAGCGGCGCAGACTCAGCCGTCATCAGCTTCTCGATGATGGCATTCACGTCCAGCATGCTATTGCCGATGCCCGGAGAGGATAAGGTTGGTGTGATGGCCACTGCATGCTCCTAGGAAAACACTAATATAAGCTGTTATCGGCAGAATCAATCAGGACTTGAGAGGGGGATTTACCGCGCTGTTTTCAATTCAGGCGGAAAAGCGCATTGCGGGGGAGGAATGTCGTTGTACTTATGGAAAAACGGGGCCCGATAGCACTGCTATCTGACCCCGTTTTCATGTCGAAATATTATGCCCTTCTGGATCATGCCGATGGGCAATGCCATGCTAGGCGCTCTGGCTGATCAGCGAACCCTTGGCCGAGTCGAAGGCCTTGGCCAAGGCCAGTGCTTCCTTGGTGGGAATTTGCCGCAAGACTTCCTTGGTTTCCTGGTCAATGACCTTGACGACCGTGCGCTGGCTGTCTTCGTCGACGGAAAATTCCAGGCCTTGTGTCTTGATCTGCGATGACTGGTTCAGTTCCGATACGGCCTGGTCCAGTTGCGCGCGGCTCGGTTCCTGGCCGTTTTGCTCCGTGGCTTGTACGCCTTGATTGCTGGCGCTGCGGGCCGTTGCCGTACGTGCTGGCGCCGTGTCTGCCTGGGCGTAACTCTTCTCGATCCGGCTCGCCGAGGCGGCCGCTATTGTGTCTATAGTCATGGTGCTCTCCTAGTGAAAATTCCCCTGCCGAAAAAATCGGCAGGGGAACCTGAGTCCAGCGATGTGACGAGACTAATCGAAGATTAGCCGCGCAGCAGGCTCAACACGCCGTTAGGCAGCGAGTTTGCTTGCGCCAGCATGGCGGTACCAGCTTGTTGCAGGATCTGGCCACGGGTCAGGCTGGCAGTTTCTGCTGCGAAGTCGGTATCGACGATGCGGCTGCGCGATGCGGACAGGTTTTCCGTCGTCGATTGCAGGTTCGAAATCGCCGAGGAGAAGCGCGATTGCAAGGCGCCGTACTGAGCGCGTTGGCTGTTGACCGTCGACAGTGCCGCATCGGTGATCTTCAGCGCCAACTGCGCACCCGCAAAGGTTGTGACGTCCAGCGAGGCAACGGATTTCAGCGCCGAACCGGCATTTGTTGTTCCCGCAGCTGCGGCACCCAGGCCCAGGCCGGAACCCGCGTCGGTCACGGAGAAGCTGCTGTCCGAATCGAACGTCACGCTGCCGTTGGCGATCGCAACGCCAGCTACGCCCTTGGCGTCGGCGGCGGCCGAGGTCGTACCATCCAGGTTGTAGGTTTTAACGTTGAGCTTGACGGCGGCCGTGGTGCCATTCGTCACCTGGATATCGGCGCCATTCGAATTGCTCAGCTTGATGCCTGGATTTTTGGCGTCAAAACTTGCCGTAATACCCGTTTTGGCGGTTTGTGCATTGATCGCGTTGATGCCGGCGGCAAAGTCGGCAGCCTGGTTGGCGGCGCCGGTGACGGTGAACGAAACAGACACAGCATCAGCAGCTGAGGCATTATCGCCGTTCAATTTGAACGAGTACGATTCCGCGCCCAGATCCAGGTTGGCTTCGGTTTTTGCCGTGGCGGTGACGCCGGTGGTTGCCGTTTTTGCATTCAATGCGGCAGCGATCGATTTAGCGGTATCGCCTGTGACGGTGGTGTACTTCTCGGTACCCAGCTTGCCGTTGACGGTGACATCCTTGGCTGCAACGACGTTGGTCGTGGTCAGTTTGGCTGCAACAGCGTTGTTTTCAACGCGGTTATTGCCATATGTGTTGGTCAGGAAGTTCGCGCCATTGGCGGAAATCAACTGATTGGCATCGGCACCGACCTGGAAGTTGGCCGTACCCATGGTGCCATCGAGCAGTGCCTGGCCGTTGAACGAGGTGGTCGTGGCGATACGGTTCAGTTCCGAGTTCAGCTGCGTCACCTCGGTTTGCAGCGCCTGGCGGTCGCTCGACGAGTTGGTCGAGTTCGACGACTGTACTGCCAGTTCGCGGATACGTTGCAGGATGTCGCCAGAGCTCGACAGTGCACCCTCGGCCGTTTGGGCCAGCGAGACGCCGTCGTTTGCATTGCGGGTTGCTTGGGTCATGCCGCGGATTTGCGACGTCATGCGGTCGGAAATCGCCAGACCAGCAGCATCATCCTTGGCGCTGTTGATGCGCAAGCCAGAGGACAAGCGTTGCAGCGAGGTGCTCAGGGATGCTTGCGAGGAGCTCAGGTTGCGTTGCGAGTTCAGGGAAGCGATGTTGGTGTTAATTACTGCAGCCATGTTAATTCTCCAGACAGGTACTACATTGCGCTATGTGCTAGTCACTTTGGCCTGCCCCGCTGTTCCGGGACAATCAAGCCGCTGTTGTTTAGGGTAACGGTTGCTCTGCGGGAAAATTTATGGCGAAAAACGCTTTAAATTTTATTTTTCTGCCCTTCAGTTTGCAGTGTGCGGCGCGTTAGACGGCATGATTTTTGGAAACTTGAGGGTAAAAATAGTTTTATTTTTGAATTGTTTTGCTGGGCCGGTCGCGTACGTCCACGGGGGGGGGGGTGGCTTTTTTGATATTTCTCTTGCGCTTGGCCGCAGGCGCGAAGCGCTGTCACATGAAAAATGCCGTCCGGCCAGATGGCGGGACGGCATGCGGATGGGGCGGGATCAGCCTCACTCCGCCACCACCACCCGGTTCTTGCCAGTCTGCTTGGCCTGGTACATGGCGCGGTCGGCGCGTTTGACCAGTTCGGCCTGGTCTTCGTTGGGGTGGCGCAGGGCCACGCCGGCGGAGAAGGTGATCAGCACTTTCTCGTTGTCGTGCAAGAAGAAGTGGCGCGTCAGCTCGCGCTGCAGGCGCGTCATGGTCGAGGCGGCCGCGTCGACCGTGGTTTCCGGCAGCAGGATGAGGAATTCCTCGCCGCCGAAACGGGCGATGACGTCCATCGAGCGCAGGGTTTCCTTGACGATTTTCACCAGGTGTTTCAGCGCCGCATCACCGGCCAGGTGGCCATAGGTATCGTTCAGGCGCTTGAAGTCGTCCAGGTCCAGCATGGCGATGCACAGCGGCGTGCCGCGGCGGTCCGAGCGGGCCGTTTCGCGCTCGAACACATCGTCCAGGCCACGGCGGTTCAGGCTGCCTGTCAGCTGGTCTTCCCGCACCAGCTCGCTCATATGCTGCAGCTTGGCTTCCAGGGTGTGGATGCGCTGTTCCGCATCCTGCACTTCCTGGCGCGCCAGCACCATCTTGTCGCGTGCGCGCAACGCCTCGTTCTGCACCATGCGCGTTTCGCGCAGCACTTCGTCGAGCACGCTGTTCAATTCGCTGATGTTTTCCGCCTGGCTGATCTTTTCCGAATAGCCGCCGATCTTTTCGTGGAAGTCGCCCGTGCTGGCCGCCACTTGCCCCAGGCGGTCGATGAAGGTCATCATCATGTTCTTGACCGTCAGCTTGACGTCGGACAAGCTGTGCTTGAGCTGGCCCTGCTTGTAGATCACTTCCTTCAGGCTGCGCGTGGCGTCTTCCAGCGCGCGCTGGTCCAGCGGGCCGGCGATGAGGTTTTGCACGGCATCGACCTGGCCGCGCAGCCAGCTGTCGTCGTCCAGCAACTGGCTGACATTGTCGAGCAACAGCTTGAACAGGCGCAGCAGCAATTCCTGCTGCTCGGCCGTGTCGCCGCTTTTCAGTTCGATCTGGTAGCACAGCTGCTTCAGGCGCAAGGCCGCTTCGTTCAGTGCCTCTTCCGTGTGCGCCTGCTTGATGGCCGCGCCCAGGGATTCGGCCTCTTCCACCAGCGCGGGCGTGCCCGTCAGCAAGGTGGCGACGGCAAAACCCAGGGTGCGGCTGAGCAATTCGCGCAGGGTGCGCGTCTGTTCGCCGTCCGGCAGGGGCGGCAATTCGATGCCGCCGCCTTTCTTGACCTGTTTTTCCGCCAGCTGGGCCAGGGTGCGCGCATAGCTGTCCCAGTCGCGCGCCTTGAGTGCGCGCTGGAAGCGCCGGCCAAAGTCGCCCAGTTCGCCTGCCGATTCGCTCATCTTGGCGGCGAATTGCGTCAGGACATTTTCCGCGCCGCTTTCCGTGGGAGCGCTGGCGGCCAGCACGGCCGCAGGGGCGGCAGGCGTGTCGGCCGGTTCCGTGATGCCGGCGATTTCATTGTAGATATCGCGGTAGGCGCTCGGCGTCGGCGCGATGCGGCGCGTCGCCAGGCGGCGAAATGCTTCGCGGGCGATATCGGCCGGATTCATCGGCGTGCCAGCGGCGGTATTCGTGGCGCCGGCAGGGGCGCCTGCTGGCGGAGATGGCAATTTACTGGACATGTAGGCAAAGCCTTTTTAGATATTTTCTAATTATCCCCATGATATGCGAGTTGGCAAAGAACTTATTGTGCGAGAAGCAAGGATAAGTCCGTTCAATTCGCCAGATGCCAGCGGGCATGCCGCTTTGCCGTCAATCGACCAGCTGGTTGCGGATGGCGTAGTGTGTCAGTTCGGCGCTATTTTTCAGCTTCATCTTGACCAGCAGGCGGGCGCGGTATTCGCTGACGGTTTTTACGGACAGCTTGAGTTCTTCGGCGATCACGCCGACGGCTTTGCCCGAGGCAATCATCACCAGGGTCTGGTATTCGCGGTCCGACAAGGTGTCGTGCAGGGCCGTTTCATGGTCTTCGCCCACCGTGTTGGCCAGCTCCTGGGCCAGCGAGGCGCTGATGTACTTCAAGCCCTGCGCCACCTGGCGGATGGCCGTGACCAGTTCGCGCGGCGCGCTCTGCTTGGTCAGATAGCCGGCCGCGCCCGCCTTGAGCGAACGGATGGCGTACTGGTCTTCCCGGTGCATGGACAGCATCAGCACGGCCAGTTCCGGTTTTTCCTTCTTGATCTGCTTGAGCACGTCGATGCCGCTGCGGTCGGGCAGGGAGATATCGAGCAGCATCACCTGGCATTTCGAGCCACGGAACAGCTTGATGGCATCGTGGCCATTTTCCGCCTCGCCGGCCACGATGATGTCGCGGGTATCGGCCAGGATCTGCTTCAAGCCTTCGCGCACGATCGCATGATCGTCGGCAATGAATACGCGGATGGTGGCTTTTTCTTTCATGACTGCATTGTTTCCTATCTGATTCACTCGCGCCAGGCGCGTCCGTCTTGCCTTACGGCGGTCCGCTGTGCGCTGGCGCGCTGGCTGCAGCCGCTATTATCGCCTCTCGCGGCGTGGCCAGCCGGATTTTTATGTTCACCACCGTGCCGCCGTCCGGGCCATCCATCAGGCTCAGGCTGCCGCCGAGGGCGCTGGCGCGCTCGGCCATGCCGCGGATGCCGAACGATTGCGGTTTGGCGCGGTCGGACAGGCGCATGCCCACGCCATCATCGGCGATGGTCAGGCGCAGGTGCTGGCGCTGCCGGGCCAGGCGCACCGTCACCTTGCTGGCCTGTGCATGCTTGGCGATATTCGTCAGCGCTTCCTGGGCGATGCGGAACAGGCTGGTCGCCTGGTCAAGCTCCAGCTCGATATGCTGGCGGTTCGAGACGAACTGGCAGGCGATGCCGGCCTGCCGCGCGAATTCCTTGACTTGCCAGTCCAGCGCGGCAACCAGGCCCAGGTCCAGCATCGACGGGCGCAAGTCCAGCGAAATACGGTGCACGGCGTCGATGCTGCGGTCGACCAGGGCGTCGACATAGTCGGCCTTTTCCTGCAACTGCGGGTCGTCCGGCGGCAAACGGCGCGCCAGCATGGCCAGCGCCATCTTGATGGCCGTCAAGTTGCCGCCCAGGTCATCGTGCAGTTCGCGCGCCAGGCGCGTGCGTTCGTGCTCCTTGACCTTGTCGATATGCGCCGTCAGTTCAGCCAGGCGCGCGCGCGACTGGCGCACCTCGATCTGCTCGAGCCGGCTTTCCGTGATATTCGTCATGATGCCTTCCCACTGCACCGTGCCGTCCGCCAGCGCGCGCGGCGTGGAGCGCAGGTTGATCCATTTCACGTCTTTCCAGGCATCGACCCAGATGCGGCCTTCCCAGTTCCAGCTCCACAGTGCCGCTTTCGACGCCTGCATCGATTCCAGATAGGAGGCGCGGTCATCGGCGAGGATCAGCTGATAAAACAGTTCCGGGCGTGCATGCAGCTGCGCCGGGCTCAAGCCCAGCAGGGCCTGGCAGCCATCGCTCAGGTAGGCGAAGGCGGCGCGGCCATCCGCATGCAGGCAGAACTGGTACACCAGGCCCGGCGTATTCGAAACGATGGCGTTGAAGCGCGACTGCACCTGGGCCAGGGCGGCGGCCGTCGCCTGCGGCGTGCGCAAGTCCTCGGCCACGGCCAGCAGCAAGGCGCGGCCCAGGCGGCTGGTGCGCGACAATTGCAGCGACAGCGAATACAGGCTGCCATCGCGGCGCCGCTGCTGCACATGCAGCCGGGCTTGCGCACCGATGCTGTCATCCAGCGAGCCCAGCACGCCGGCCAGCTGCTGCGCATCGAGTTGCGGCGCCAGGGTCAGCGGCGTCATCGATTGCAATTGCTCGCGCGTGTATTGCAGGTTCTCGCAGGCGGCATCGTTGGCGTCCAGCAATTGCAGGCTGGCGGCGTCATACAGGTAGATTTCGGCGGGCGCCGCGCGCATGGCGGGCGCCAGCTTGGGAAAGTCGGGCATGGTGGTGGCTTTCTGCATCAGCGGCGGGCGCGCCAGAAGGCGGCGAAACGGCGCAGTACCCGTGCCGGGCGGGAATCATGGCGGCCGGCCGTGCGCTTGCGCAGGCGCTGCCACCAG
>NZ_NRDQ01000019.1 GCF_002878455.1 Janthinobacterium sp. AD80 | reverse complement strand
CCGTGATGGCCATCGCCGTGGCGCCGCCCCGCACTCCAGGCAAACGTGCTGCGCGTGCTGGCCTACAACGGCGGGCGCATCGCCAGCTACATGCTGGCCGGCGGCGTGGCGGGCGGCATCGCCGGCGCCGGCATGCTGCACATCGCCACACTGCAAGTGGCCGGCTACTGGCTGGCCAACCTGATGCTCGTCGCCTTGGGCCTGTACCTGATGGATGCCTGGCGCGGCCTGGCCAGAGTCGAGGCGGCCGGCAACGTCATCTGGCGCCGCGTGCGCCCTTTATTGAAACCCTTGATGCCGATGGATACGCCCTTCAAGGCGCTGGCCGTGGGCGCGCTGTGGGGCTGGGTGCCGTGCGGCATGGTCTACAGCGCGCTGCTGACGGCCATGCTGCAAGGCTCGGCCTTGCAGGGCGCGGCCGCCATGGGCGCCTTTGGCCTCGGCACCTTGCCCATGCTGTTCGGCATGGGACTGCTGGGTACGCGCCTGCGCGCGCAGCTGCAGCGCCGTCCCGTGCGCATCGCCAGCGGCGTGCTGGTGCTGGGCTTTGGCTTGCTGGGCCTGCTGCGCGCCGCGAATGGCGTGTCGCTGGGCTGGCTCGATGCCCTGTGCGTCACGGGCCATCCATGAAAAGGCGCATGAAAACACACTTATGAATGCTGTTCTACAACCCTCCGCCTGCTTCCATTGCGGCTTGCCCGTACCGGCCGGTTCCAGCTGGCTCGTCACCATCGACGAGGTGCCGCGCGCCATGTGCTGCCCCGGCTGCGAAGCGGTGGCGCAAACCATCGTCGACATCGGCCAGAGCGCGTACTACCGCGAGCGCGACGAATATGCCGTCAACGCCGCCGATGCGACCATGGTGCCGCCCGAACTGCGCCTGTACAGCAATGACGACGCGCAGTTCGCGCGCGACGCCAGCAGCTGCGAAGCGACCCTGTCCGTCGAAGGCATCCGCTGCGCCGCCTGCGTCTGGCTGATCGAGCGCCAGCTGACGCGCTTGCCGGGCGTGCAGGCAGCCAGCCTGAACGTCGCCACGGAGCGCCTGTACGTGCGCTGGAGCCGCGCCGAGTGCGAACCGGGCGACATCCTGCAAGCCGTGCGGCAAGTCGGCTACACGGCCTATCCGTATGACGCCGTGCGCCATGGCGAGCGCCTGCAAAAAGCCAGCAAAACGCTGGGCCGCCAGCTGTTCGTCGCCGGCCTGTCGATGATGCAGGTTATGATGTACGTGGCGCCGTCCTATCTGGCCGCCGAGGATGGCACCTTGGACAACAATATGGCCAGCCTGATGCGCTGGGCCAGTTTGCTGCTGACCTTGCCCGCCGTCTGTTACTCCGCCATGCCGTTCTTCCAGGGCGCCTGGGCCAGCCTGCGCGCGCGCACCCTGGGCATGGACGTGCCCGTCGCGCTGGGCATCCTGGCGGCCTTCTTCGGCAGCGTGGTGGCGACCTTTACGGGGCGCGGCGAGGTGTATTACGACTCGGCCACGATGTTCATTTTTCTGCTGCTGTGCAGCCGCTATTTCGAGCTGCAGGCGCGCCGCAAGGCCGCCTCGGCGCTGGAGCGCTTGCAGCACGCCTTGCCCGCCTCCGCCTCGCTGATGGCGGGCTTTCCCGACAACCGCGCCACCACCCTGGTGCCGGCCGGCAGCCTGGCCGTGGGCGACGTCATCCTCGTCAAACCGGGCGAGGCGATCGCCGCCGACAGCGTCATCGTCGAAGGCACGAGCGCGCTCGATTTATCGTTGCTGACGGGCGAAAGCGCTGCGCAGCGCAGGAAGACGGGCGAGCGCGTGCCGGGCGGCGCCATCAACGCCAGCGCGGCGCTCATCCTGCGCGTGCTGAAACCGGCGCGCGAGAGCACCCTGTCCGACCTGTTAAAACTCATCGAGCGGGCCGGCAGCGGCAAGCCGCAGATCGCGCAGTGGGCCGACAAGGTCGCCGCCTGGTTCGTGCTGGGCCTGCTGCTGTTCGCCATCGCCGTGTTCGCCTTCTGGAGCTGGCATGACCCGGCGCAGGCCTGGCCCGTGGCGATTGCCGTGCTGGTGGTCTCGTGTCCGTGCGCACTGTCGCTGGCCACGCCGACGGCGCTGGCGGCAGCCACCGACAGCCTGCTGCGGCGCGGCGTGCTGATCGTCCAGCCGCATGTGCTGGAAACCCTGCACCGCGCCACCCACATCGTCTTCGACAAGACGGGCACCCTGACCCTGGGCCGGCCCGTGCTGAAACAGATCGAGAGCCTCGGCAGCCTGAGCGACGACGATTGCCTGCAAGTGGCCGCCGCGCTGGAAGCGGGCAGCGCCCATCCGCTGGCGCAGGCGATACTCGATGCGGCCAAGGAACAGCCGCGCGCGCATGCGCAGCAATTGCAGGAAGTGCAGGGGCAAGGCCTGGAAGGCAGCGTCGACGGCGTGCGCTACCGCCTGGGCAACGCGGCCTTTGTGGCCGCCATCGCCGGCCCGCCGCTGGGCGACACGGCCGTCGGCATGCAGGGCATGACGCCGCTGTACCTGGGCACGCAGGGGCGCTGGCTGACGCGCTTTTTACTCAGCGATGCGCTGCGCCCGGAAGCGCGCGACGTCGTCGCGTATTTCCACCGGCGCGGCAAGCAGGTCGTGCTGCTGAGCGGCGACCAGGAAGCGCTGACGCAAAGCGTGGCGGCCGAACTGGGCATCGCCACGGCCTGCGGCGAATGCCTGCCCGATGAAAAACTCGATTTCGTGCAGCAGCTGCAGGCCACGGGCGCCGTGGTGGCGATGGTCGGCGACGGCATCAACGACGCCGCCGTGCTGAGCGGCGCCGACGTCTCGTTCGCCATGGGTTCCGGCGCCGCGCTGGCACAGGCGCATGCGGACACGGTGCTGCTCTCAAACCAACTGGTTTCCGTGCTGGATACGGCCAAGACGGCCGCGCGCAGCATGCGCATCATCCGCGAAAACCTGGGCTGGGCCACCTTGTACAATCTGACGGCCATCCCGGCCGCCGCGCTGGGCTTTTTGAACCCGTGGCTGTCCGGCGTCGGCATGGCCGCCAGCTCGGCCGTCGTCATCGCCAACGCCCTGCGCCTGCGGAAAGTCTGATGGAAGCCCTCTACCTCCTCATCCCCCTCAGTGTCGTCGTAGTCTTCATCGCCCTGTGGGTGTATTTCACGGCCTCGGACAGCGGCCAGTTCGACGACCTCGTCGGACCAGGCCTGCGTGTCTTGCAGGACGACGATACGACCGCTGACACTCGTCCCGACGACGCACCGCACGTCTGATTTCACAGCCCGGCTGGCGCAAAGCGCGCCATGGCCGGCGCCGCTGCTTTCCCCCGCATCCAGCGCCCGTTGCAGGGATCTTGCATGGCTTTTTCCAGCTGAATCGCATTTTATTTTGATGTCAGTTAACTACGCTTATTTCATCCGGGGAATTTTGATCCACATCAAAGTTTTTTAGCGGTCAAACACTTACTCTCTGGCCACCATCATAAATAGTAATTCCAGGGAGAGTCTTTGTGGATCAATCGCTGAACTATAACTACAAGATCGTGAAGCAATTCGCGGTCGCTACTGTGGTATGGGGCATCATCGGCATGCTGGTTGGCGTTATCATCGCCGCGCAGCTGGCCTGGCCTGCCCTGAACCTCGACATACCATGGCTGACATACGGACGCCTGCGTCCGCTGCACACGAATGCGGTGATTTTCGCCTTCGGCATCTGCGGCCTGTTCGCCACCTCGTACTACGTTGTCCAGCGCACCTGCCAGGTGCGCCTGTTTTCCGACAAACTGGCTGCCTTCACCTTCTGGGGCTGGCAAGCCGTGATCCTGTGCGCCGTCGTCACCCTGCCCATGGGCATGACACGCGGCAAGGAATACGCGGAACTGGAATGGCCGATCGCCATTCTCATCGCCGTCGTCTGGATCGCCTACGCCATCGTTTTCTTCGGCACCCTGATCAAGCGCAAGGTCAAGCACATCTACGTGGCCAACTGGTTCTTCGGCGCCTACATCCTGGCCGTGACGATTTTGCACGTGGTCAATGGCGCCGTCATGCCAGCCTCGTTCACCAAGTCGTATTCCGCCTATGCGGGCGTGCAGGATGCCATGATCCAGTGGTGGTACGGCCATAACGCGGTGGGTTTCATCCTGACCGCCGGCTACCTGGGCATGGTCTACTACTTCATCCCGAAACAGGCCGAGCGCCCCGTGTACTCGTACCGTCTGTCGATCGTCCACTTCTGGGCGCTGATCTTCACCTACATGTGGGCCGGCCCGCATCACCTGCACTACACGGCATTGCCTGACTGGACGCAATCGATCGGCATGGTCTTCTCGCTGGTCCTGCTGGCACCAAGCTGGGGCGGCATGATCAACGGCATCATGACCCTGTCGGGCGCCTGGCACAAGCTGCGCACCGATCCGATCCTGAAGTTCATGATCGTCTCGCTGTCGTTCTACGGCATCGCCACCTTCGAAGGTCCGATGATGTCGATCAAGACCATCAACTCGCTGTCGCACTACACCGACTGGACCGTGGCCCACGTGCATGCGGGTGCCCTGGGCTGGGTCGGCTTCATCACCATGGGCTCGATCTACTACCTGCTGCCGCGCCTGGCGGGCCGCACGCAGATGCACAGCACGCGCCTGGTCGACGTGCACTTCTGGGTGGCCACCATCGGCATCGTGCTGTACATCGCGGCAATGTGGATTGCCGGCGTGATGCAGGGCCTGATGTGGCGCGCGGTCAACCCGGACGGCACCCTGACCTACACCTTTGTCGAAAGCGTGAAAGCAACGTATCCGTACTACGTGGTGCGCGTGGCCGGTGGCCTGCTGTACCTGTCGGGTATGTGCATCATGGGCTACAACACCTGGATGACCTTGCGCGGCAGCAAACTCCCCGTCGCCCGCATTCCGGAACTGAACGCGGCGCACGCCTGATAGGAGCATAAGCAAATGAAATTTTCACATGCATGGATTGAGAGAAACCCCTGGCTGCTGATCGCCCTGGTCACCGTGGTGATCAGCATCGGCGGCGCCGTCGAGATCGTCCCCCTGTTCTTCCAGAAGAGCACGACGGAGCCGGTCGCCGGCCTGAAGCCGTATTCGCCGCTGCGCCTGGCGGGCCGCGACATTTACGTGCGCGAAGGCTGCTACAACTGCCACTCGCAGATGGTGCGTCCGCTGCGCGCGGAAACGGAACGCTATGGCCACTATTCGGTCGCCGGCGAGTTCGTCTATGACCGTCCGTTCCAGTGGGGTTCCAAGCGCACGGGGCCGGACCTGGCCCGCGTGGGCGCGCGCTACAGCGACGAATGGCACCGCACGCACTTGAACAACCCGCGCGACGTGGTGCCCGAGTCGAACATGCCGTCCTACCCCTGGCTGGCGAAGACCAAGCTGGTGCCTGACGAGATCATGCCGAAGATGCGCGCCCTGCAACGCCTGGGCCAGCCGTACAGCGATGAAGAGATCGCCGCCGGCCCCGCGCAGCTGCAGGACAAGACGGAAGAAGACGCCCTGGTCGCCTATCTGCAAGGCCTCGGTACATTAATCAAAACAAGGAATTAGCATGGCAATCGAAAACCTGTTTGACAGCGCCAGCAGCGTCATGACGGTGGTTTCCTTTACGACGTTCGTGGGCATCCTGTGGTGGACGTTCAGTCGCAGCAACAGCGACTTCGACGCGGCGGCACGCCTGCCGTTCGCCGACGACGCGCTCGACTATCCGGCCGAGGCCGAGATGAACCTGGCGAAGGAGCATCACCATGGCTGACTTTACCAATGGCTTCTGGAATATCTACATCGTCGTGCTGTCCCTGCTGGGCATCATCGGCTGCGGCGTGCTGCTGTACTCGCAGTCGAAAATCAAAGTGGTCGAGGGCGCCCCTGCCGACGGCACCACGGGCCACGTCTGGGACGAGGACTTGAAGGAACTCAATACGCCGATGCCGCGCTGGTGGATGTGGCTGTTCTACATCACCATCGTCTTCGCGCTGGCCTACCTGTTCCTGTATCCGGGCCTGGGCAATTATGCGGGCAGCCTGGGCTGGAAATCGACGGGCCAGTACGAGGAAGAGCTGAAGAAGGCGGAAGCCGATTACGGTCCCCTGTTCAACAAGTACCTGAGCCAGGACTTGAAGACGGTGGCCGCCGATCCGCAGGCGCAAGCCATCGGCCAGCGTTTGTTCCTGACCTACTGCGCGCAATGCCACGGCTCGGATGCGCGCGGCAACAAGGGCTTCCCCAACCTGACCGACAAGGACTGGCTGTATGGCGGCGAACCTGACGTCATCAAGACCACCATCCTGCACGGCCGCAATGGCCAGATGCCGCCGATGGGCGCCGCGCTGGGTTCCGAAAAGGATGTCGAGAACGTGGCCCATTACGTGCTGAGCCTGTCCGGCTCCACCGCAGATCCCGTCAAGTCGGTGCTGGGCAAGGCCAAGTTTGGTGCCTGCATGGCCTGTCACGGTGCCGATGGCAAGGGCAACCCGCTGCTGGGTGCGCCGAACCTGACGGACAAGACCTGGCTGTACGGCGGCAGCGCCGATACCATCATGGAAACCATCCGCAAGGGACGCAGCAACACCATGCCGGCCTTCAGCGATTTCCTCGGTGAATCGAAGGTCCACGTGCTGTCGGCGTATGTCTGGAGCCTGTCGAATCCGCAGGCGCCCGCCAAGTAAAAATGGAACCTCAAGTCATCAAGATGTATGCGGCCCGCGAGCAAATCTACCCTCGCGAGGCCAAAGGACGCTACGCTACCTGGCGATGGGTATGCGTCTGGCTTACCCAGCTGGCGTTCTACGGCTTGCCGTGGCTGACCTGGAATGGCAGGCAAGCCCTGCTGTTCGATCTGACCACGCGCAAGTTCTACATTTTCGGCGTCGTGCTGTGGCCCCAGGATTTTATTTACCTGGCGGCCCTGCTGATCATCTGTGCCTATCTGCTGTTCCTCGTCACGGCCATTGCCGGGCGGGTATGGTGCGGGTTCTCCTGCCCGCAAACGGTGTACACGGAAATCTTCCTGTGGGTCGAACGCAAGATCGAAGGCACGCGCAGCGCGCGCATGGCCCTCGACAAGCAGGGCCCGTCCCTGCGCAAGGCCTTCAAGAAGACGGCCAAGCACGTGGTGTGGGGCGCCATCGCCCTGTGGACGGGCTTTACCTTTGTCGGCTACTTCACGCCGATCAAGGAACTGGCGCAATCGGTGGTCACCTTGAACTTCGGTCCCTGGGAATGGTTCTGGGTCCTGTTCTACAGCCTGGCAACCTACGGCAACGCTGGCTGGCTGCGCGAGCAGGTGTGCAAATACATGTGCCCGTATGCGCGCTTCCAGAGCGCCATGTTCGACCAGGACACCCTGATCATCACCTACGACGCCAAGCGCGGCGAACCACGCGGCGCGCTGAGCAAGAAGGCCGGCAACAACGCCAAGCTGGGCGACTGCATCGACTGTACCTTGTGCGTGCAGGTGTGTCCGACCGGCATCGATATCCGCAACGGCCTGCAGTATGAATGCATCGGCTGCGCCGCCTGCGTCGATGCCTGCAACAGCGTGATGGACAAGGTCGAGCGGCCGCGTGGCCTGATACGCTACAGCACCGACCATGCGATGGAAAACAACTTCAATTCGCAGCAGATCCGCCAGCGCGCCATGCGCCCGCGCGTGCTGATCTACACGTCCATCCTGGCGCTGATCATCATCGCCGTGTGTACTTCGCTGGCCCTGCGCACGCCATTGAAGATGGATGTCATCCGCGACCGCGGTTCCATGGGACGCGAAGTGGAAGACGGCATGATCGAAAACGTCTACCGCCTGCAGATCATGAACACCTCCGAGCAAAGCCAGCATTTCAAGATCAGCGTGGCCGGCTTGCCGGGCCTGACCTTGCTGACGCGCGACGAAGTGACCTTGCAGCCGACGGAAACGCTGGGCTGGCCGATCCGCCTGCGCGTGCCGCACGGCGTGGGCGGGAAGGGCTCGAACAAGATCACCATCGAGCTGCAATCGCTGGACGACCCGTCGCTGCATGTGCGTGAAAGCGCCGTGTTCATCGTGCCGCGGTGATGTTGATCCGGGGTCGGACCCGCTGGGGCCGACCCCGGTATTTCGCCGTAGGGGCAGCA
Source organism: Janthinobacterium sp. AD80 (assembly GCF_002878455.1). GTDB lineage: Bacteria > Pseudomonadota > Gammaproteobacteria > Burkholderiales > Burkholderiaceae_D > Janthinobacterium. Next base: position 131,009 of record NZ_NRDQ01000019.1, on the reverse strand, counting down.
TCAAACCTGCGGCAGGTTTACTGTATTTTCAACCCAGAAGCAAAAGCTGGGCTCAGAGCCAAAGGGTCTGGCCCCAAGGAGAACAACATGTCCGACAGTCTGAAACTGCAAGCCCCCGTTGCACCGTGGTACAAGCACCGCTGGCCATGGCTGCTGATGATCGGCCCCGGCCTGTCCGTCGTCGTCGGCAGCTTCATGGGCTACATCGCATTTACGCAGCCCGACGCGCTGGTGGTGGGCGACTACTACAAGCAGGGCAAGGCCATCAACCAGGACTTGCGGCGCGATACGGCCGCCAGCAACCTGGCCATGGATACCAGCCTCGCGTATGACGTGGCGCAGGCGCGCCTGACGGGTTCCGTGCACAGCTTCGGCAAGGCCTACCAGGCACCGTTGCAGCTGCACCTGGCGCATGCGACCCTGCCGGAAAAAGACATCAAGCTGCTGGTGCAGCCCGATGCGGCCGGCAATTTTTCCGTGGCGCTGCCGATGCTCGAGCGCAGCCGCTGGCAGGTGCTGGTGGAAAACACGACGCGCGAGTGGCGCCTGTCCGGTATCTGGACCTGGCCAGCGCAACGCAGCATCGCGCTGCATGCGGATGAAGAGTTATAAGCCTTATTTGCAGACGTCCGTACCGGCCGTGATGGCCTTCAGTTTGGCCGGCTGCAAGATCTCGATCTCGCGGTTCGACACGCGCAGCCAGCCTTCCTTCTTGAACTTCGACAATAAACGGCTGACGCTCTCGATGGTCAGGCCCAGGTAGTTGCCGATTTCCTCGCGCGACATGCGCAGCTGGAAATTGCTGCCCGAATAGCCACGCGCCTCGTAGCGCGACGCCAGGTTGACGATGAAGGCGGCAAAACGCTGCGTCGCCTGCATATTGCCCAGCAACAGCATCACGCTTTGCTCGCGCGTGATTTCCTGGCTCATCATGCGGTGAAAATGCCGCAGCAGGGTAGGCATATTGCCCAGCAATTGTTCCAGGCTGGAAAACGGAATTTCACATACTTCGCTGTCTTCCAGCGCCACGGCATTGCAGTGGTGGCGGTCGGCGCTGATGGCGTCCATGCCCAGCAGTTCGCCCGCCATCTGGAAACCCGTCACCTGCTCTTCGCCGCCAGGATTGATCTGGTACGTCTTGAAGTGGCCCAGGCGGATCGCGTACAGGTTCTGGAACGAGTCGCCGATGCGGAACAGCGAGGCGCCGCGCACGACCTTGCGGCGGCGGCCGATAATCTGGTCCAGCCTGTCCATGTCACCCACGTCGAGGCCCATCGGCAGGCACAATTGATGCATGCTGCACGTCGAGCAGCGCGCACGCAACGCTTCCACGTTTACGGTGGGCAAGGCTGGAGAGAGTAGCGCTTCTGTCATGTCAGACCCTTTTAGAAAAATGCAACAACAAGTTTACTGCATAGTGCGTTGCCATGTGCCAATTTCACCCTAATTCCCCGTAATTTCACTGAATAAACGACGTTCGGCATTTAATTTTATGGCAACATCCACAAAAGCCTGCGCCGGGGCGTGGAATTCGACGAGCCGTGCTTGCCAAGTTAACGTATTGATAGGAAAATTCCTGACAGCATTATCTGCCGCCTGTCCTCCCGGGACTGAAAAGGAAATCATGAAGCCTCTCGGCATTAAAGCAAAAGTCGCGCTGGCCACCAGTTTGACGTCGATCGCCATGATCGCCGTAGTTACCATGGTGCAGGTGAAACACATGCGCGACGATTTCACGCAAGTCCTGCTGAGCCAGCAAACGGCCCTGATCGAACGCACCGCAGACGAGCTCGACGACAAGCTGGCCATGCTGCTCGACATCATCACCCAGACCGCGCGCCACCAGCCTGCGTCCCTGATGGCCGACACCGCCCAGTTGCGCGAGTACTACAAGCAGCGCGCCATGCTGGCCCTGTTTGACGATGTACTGGTGCTCGACACGCAGGGCAAGGTGGTGGCCAACGTGCCCGAAGTGCCAGGGCGTAACGGTGTCGACGTGGCCGACCGCGCCTACTTCCAGACGGTGATGCGCACGAAACAGGCGATGATAACGGAACCGATGCTGGGCAAGACCAGCCATCTGCCCATCGTGCAGATGGTGGCGCCCGTGCTGGACAGCAACGGCGAGGTGGCCGGCATCGTCATCGGCGTGCTGCGCCTGTACAAGGACAATATGCTGGGCCATTTGCGCACGGCCAAGGTGGGCAAGAGCGGCTATTACTTCATCCTCACGCGCGAAGCCGTGCCGCGCTATGTGCTGTACCCCGATGCCAGCCGGCTGCTGCAGCCGCGCGCGCCCAACGCCAACCCCGTCACGACGCAGCTGCTGAAGGAAGATGGCGAGGGCAGCATGGTCAGCACCAACAGCCGCGGCGTGACGGCCGTCAACAGCTTCAAGCGATTGAAGTCCGTCAACTGGCTGCTGGCCGCCTCGCTGCCCGTGGCCGATGCGTTCGAGCCCTTCAATGGCGTGCTGTACCGGCTGGTGCTGTGGAGTATCGGCGCCTCGCTGCTGGCCGCCGCCGTGCTGGCCTGGGTCACGGTGCGCCTGCTGTCGCCGCTGGTGCGCCTGCGCGACACCCTGCTGTCGCTGCGCCGCTCCGGCAGCCGCTTTACGCCCGTGCCGGTACAGCAGCGCGATGAAATCGGCGAGCTGACGGAAGCGTTCAACGGTCTGATGAGCGAACGCGACCGGCTGCAGCAGGAGATCGAGGCGCGCGCCAGCGAACTGGAGCGGGAGCGCGACCGCGCCGAGGCGGCCAACCGCGCGAAAAGCGATTTCGTCGCCAACATGAGCCATGAAATCCGCACGCCCTTGAATGCCGTGCTGGGCATGGTGTATTTGCTGGGCAATACCAAGCTCGACACCGAGCAGCGCAAGTACCTGACCATGGTGCGCGTGGCGGGCCAGTCGCTGCTGGGCATCCTCAACGACGTGCTGGATTTTTCCAAGATCGAGGCGCGCCGCATGGACTTGTCGCCCGTCGAGTTCGACCTCGATGAAGTCATGAACACCCTGGCCACGACGATGACCATGAATGCGGGCGAAAAGGAACTGGAACTGGCCATCGCGGTCGAACCGGAGGTGCCGCGCCGCCTCGTCGGCGACGCCCAGCGCCTGCAGCAAATCCTCGTCAACCTGGCCGGCAACGCCATCAAATTTACGGAAAGCGGCGAAGTGGTGGTGGCCGTCAGCGTGGCGGAAAGCAAGAACGAGCGGGCCTGGCTGCGCTTCGAGGTGCGCGACACGGGCATCGGCATGACGGAACAGCAGCAGGCCCAGCTGTTCACGGCCTTTTCCCAGGGCGACCAGAGCATCACGCGGCGCTTCGGCGGCACGGGCCTGGGCCTGGCCATCAGCAAGCATCTGATCCACATGATGGGCGGCGAGATCGCCGTCGCCAGCAGCGAAGGCAAGGGCAGCCGCTTCTGGTTCAGCGTGCCCTTCGAGGTCCTGGCGCAGCCGGCCGAGACGCGCCGCACCCCCACCCTGGGGCCGCTGCGCCTGCTGGTGGCCGACGACAACCGCACCACGCGCGAACTGATCGTCAAGCTGATCCACGCCTGGGGCTGGAACGCGGACGAGGTGGACTCGGGCTTCGCCGCCATCGAGCTGTACCGCGAACGCCTGGCGCAGCAGCAACCGTACGACGTGGTGCTGGCCGACTGGCACATGCCGGTGATGGACGGCCTGGCCACAGCCAAGGCCATCCGGCAAGCGGCATCCGGCCAGCGCCAGCCCATCGTGGTGATGGTCAACGCCTTCGCGCGCAATCACCTGGAGGAAATTTCCAGTGCCGCCGAGGCCGATGTCGTACTGATGAAGCCGATCACCGGTTCAAGCCTGTTCGACGCCCTGCACCAGGCGCTGATCGCCAAGGAAGACGGCGGCGAGCCGCGCATGCTGCACCAGCCGCTGGGCACGGAGCTGGCCGGCGTGCATTTCCTGCTGGTGGAAGACAACCATTTGAACCAGGCCGTGGCGCGCGGCATCCTCGAACACATGGGCGCCACCCTGGACGTGGTGGGCGACGGCTTGCAGGCCGTGGAGCGGCTGCGCACGGAAGCGCTGCGCTACGACATCGTGCTGATGGATATGCAGATGCCCGTCATGGACGGCTTCAGCGCCACCCAGCTGATCCGCACGGAACTGCGGCTGAACCTGCCCGTGATCGCCATGACGGCCGGCGTGCTGGCCTCCGAGCGCGAACGCTGCATGACGGCCGGCATCACAGATTTCATCGCCAAGCCCGTGGTGGTGGAAGAAATGATGGAAGTCATCAACCGCCACTTGCCGAAACGCCCGCCCGTGCAGGCGCCTGGCGCGGCGGCGCCCGACGATGACGAGGTGTTTTCCATGGCCCCGCTGATGCGCGTGATGGGCCGCGATGCGAAGGGACGCGGCGTGCTGCGGCGCATGGTGGAAGACGCGCTGAACAAGGGAATGACGCCCGTGCGCGACGCCGAAGCGGCATTGCAGGCAGGCCGCCACAGCGACGTGGCGCGCATCCTGCACGGCTTGCGCGGCTCCGTCGGCACCCTGGGCACGAAACGCCTGATCCGCGCCGCCTTCGCCACCGAGGAAGCCATCGATACTGGCCGCTACGACGCCGTGCCGGCGCTGCTGGCGGTGGCGGGAGAAGAACTGCAACGGGCGCTGGCGGCGGCGACGCAGTGGTTGTCGCGGCTGGAGGATTAAAACAGCAGGTCGGATTGGCGCTTGCGCGTAATCCGACTTGATCCGACATGATCCGCCAACCATCGTGTCGGATGACGCGGCGTGCCGCCGCTAAGCCGACCTGCGCAATTTATGCGGGCACGCCCAGAATCACGCTCGACGCCTTGAACATCGCCGTCACGCTGCTGCCGATGACAATCCCCATCTCGCTGCAGCTTTGATTGGTGATGATGGCGGCGATGGTGCCGCCACGCGGCAGGTCGAGCACCACTTCCGTGTTGACGGCGCCCGTCTGCACCCGCGTGACGGTACCGGCCAGCTGGTTACGGGCGGAAAAGCGCGCGCCTTCGCTGTCTTGCACGAGGATGATGGACGAGGCCTTGATCAGCGCGAACGCTTCCGCGCCTGGCACCAGGCCCAGGCTGGCGGTGCTGCCCTGCGTGACGACGGCCACGATGTGCTGGCCGCCCGGCAATTCCAGGATCACTTCATCATTGACAGCGCCCGTCTTGAGTTCGGCCACCTTGCCGAGAAATTGATTGCGTGCCGTGGTTTTCATGGCCATCCTGCGTATGAGTAAAAGATCGTCGGCGATGCCTTCGGCCTGGCTGCCCAGCTGGCGCAAATAGCGCGCATGCTCGCGCTCGATGATGCGGAAATTGTCGACCAGCTGGCGTCCGCGTGGCGTCAGCCGCGTACCGCCGCCGCCCTTGCCGCCCGTCAGGCGTTCCACCAGCGGTTCGCCGGCCAGGTTGTTCATGGCGTCGATGGCGTCCCAGGCGCCCTTGTAGCTCATCTTGACGAGCTTGGCCGCCTGCGTGATGGAGCCGCACTCGCCGATGGCGCCCAGCAATTCCACCCGGCCGGCGCCGCCCAGGTTCTCGCCGCCCACGGTCATCCATACGGAGCCTTGCAGGCCGATTTCCGCTGCCGCTGATTTATCCGATTCGCTCATCCAATGCCTTGTTGTCCAATACCCTGTTGTCTTCCATGCGGTCGATCTGTCCGTCGCGCAAGTAGAGCACATGTTCACCCAGGATGCGCGCATCTTCCGGATCATGCGTGATCAGGATCATGGGCACTTCCAGGCGCTGCTGCCACTGGCTCAATTCCAGGCGCATTTTGACACGCAAGGCCGGATCGAGGGCGGCAAACGGTTCATCGAGCAGCAAGGCCGCCGGCTCGGCCACCAACGCCCTCGCCAGCGCCACGCGTTGGCGCTGGCCTCCGGACAACTCGTCGGGGAACTGGTGCGCCAGTTCCTGCAAGTGAAACGCGTCGAGCCAATGCTCGACCTTGACCAATTTTTCGCGCGCGCGCGGATTGAACCAGCCCCTTGCCAGGCCAAAACCCACGTTCTGGCGCACGGTCAGGTGCGGGAACAGCGCGTAGTCCTGGAACAGATACGCCACGTTGCGCTGCTGCGGCGGCAGGTTGATGCCGGCGGCCGAATCGAACAGGGTGCGTCCGTTCAGGCGGATATGGCCCGCGTCCGGCGTGAAGAGGCCGGCAATGGCTTTCAAGGTCATGCTCTTGCCGGCGCCGGACGGGCCATACATGGCGATGCGCTGGCTGGTGGAGCTGCATTGCACCTGCAAGTCAAAGCGGCGCTTGCCGGAACGCAAGGTGGCGCGGAGGTCGAGGTCGAGTTGCATGGGCGTCATCCTGGCCGTCATTTGTGCGCGATGCGCCCGGGCGCCAGGCGGCCCGCCGACAGCAGCACGACGATGCAGACGACGGAGGTGATCAGCACCAGGGTGTTGGCGACATCGTCCTGGCCCCCCTGCACGGCTTCATACACGGCGACGGACAAAGTCTGCGTCTTGCCGGGAATGCTGCCGGCCACCATCAGGGTGGCGCCAAACTCGCCCAGCGCGCGCACAAAGCCCAGCAACACGCCGGCCAGGATGCCGCGCCAGGCCAGCGGCAAGGTGACGCGGAAGAAAATCGCCATTTCCGAGATGCCCAGCACGCGGGCGGCCTGTTCCAGCTGGCCATCGACGGCTTCGAAGGCGGCGCGCGCCGGCTTGAAGACGAGGGGAAACGCCACCACCGTGGAAGCGATCACGGCGCCTTGCCACGTAAAAATCAGGTTGATGCCGAAGTTGTCCTGCAGCCAGATACCCAGGGTGCCGCGCCGGCCCAGCAAGACCAGCAGGTAGTAGCCAAGCACGGTAGGCGGCATCACCATGGGCAGGGTCAAGAGGGCGTCGAGCAGTTCGCGCCCGGGAAAGCGCGTGCGCGCCAGCAGATAGCCCGTGCCGATGCCGAGCAGCAAATTGAGCGCTGTGGCCCACGCCGCCACTTTCAGCGACAGGGCCAGCGCGGTCCAGGCGATATCCATGTGCAGTCGGTTGCTTTATGGCTTCTTGAAACCGTACTTGGCGAGGATGGCTTGCGCCGGCGCCGTCTGCAGATAGCTGACGAAACGCTTGGCTTCGGCCGCATTGCCGCTGTCCTTGATGGTGGCGATCGGGTACAGCACGGGCGCGTCCAGCGGCACTTCCAGCACCACGTTGACTTTATCCTTCATGATGGCCGCATCGGTGGCATAGACAAAGCCCGCATCGACTTCGCCGCGCGCCACGTAGTCGAGCGACTGGCGCACGTTCTGCGTGCCGATGGCCTTCGGCTGCACGGCATCCCACAGCTTGGCCTTTTTCAATGCGCCTTCGGAGTAGCGGCCGACGGGCACGCTGGCCGGGTTGGCGATGGCCACGCGCGTCACGCCCTTCTGCGTCAGGTCCGTCAGGCTCTTGATGCCCAACTTGCTGTCGTGCGGCACGATCAGCACCAGGCTGTTGCTGACGAAGTCCTGGCGGTCGGCCGGCAATACCAGGCCCTGCTTTTGCGCCGCATCCATGGTTTCCTGGTCGGCCGAGGCAAACACGTCGACAGGCGCGCCCTTGACGATCTGCTGCAGCAGCACGCCCGAGGCGGCGAAGTTCAAGGAAACCTTGCTGCCCGGATACTGCGCCTCATACCCGTGCGCCGCATCCTTGAACGCATTCGTCAGGCTGGCCGCAGCCGACACCACCACTTCGCCGGCAAGGGCGGACGAGGCGGCGGTGGCGAAGAGGGCGGCGCCGAGCAGTTTGGCGAGGGAGGTGAGGCGCATGATCGTATCCTTAATGAGAAGAGAACCAGGCCCGTAATATACACCGATATATAACGTTCTGCCATGCAGCAAGTCAAGGCTGTGCCATGCCAATTTCCTGATATACTGTATATAAACACAGTATATTGAGGCAGCCATGGAATTGACGGACAAGCTGGAAATCCTGGCCGATGCGGCCAAGTACGACGCTTCCTGCGCCAGCAGTGGCGCGCCCAGGCGCGATTCCATCGGCAAGGAGGGCTTTGGCGCCACCTCGGGCATGGGCATTTGCCACAGCTATACGCCGGACGGACGCTGCGTCTCGCTGCTCAAGATCCTGCTGACGAATTACTGCCTGTACGATTGCCAGTACTGCGTCAACCGCCGCACGTCGAACGTGCCGCGCGCGCGCTTTACGGTGGCCGAGGTGGTGAAACTGACGGCCGACTTTTACCTGCGCAATTACATCGACGGCCTGTTCCTCAGTTCCGGCATCATCCAGTCGGCCGACTACACGATGGAACAACTGGTGCAGGTGGCGCGCGAATTGCGCGAGGTGCATCAGTTTCGCGGCTACATCCATTTGAAAACCATCCCTGACGCCGATCCCGCGCTGATCGCCCAGGCGGGCCGCTATGCCGACCGGCTCAGCGTCAACATCGAATTGCCGACACAAGACAGCGTGCAAAAGCTGGCGCCGGAAAAAAGCGTGCATACGATCAAGCTGGCGATGGGTTCCATTCGCCGCAAGCTCGATGAAAAGGCCGAGGAGCCAAAGTCGCCGCGCTTCGCGCCCGCCGGGCAAAGCACGCAGATGATCGTCGGCGCCGACGCCAGCGACGACCAGCAGATTCTCTCCACGGCCGAAACCCTGTACGGCAGCTACAAGCTCAAGCGCGTGTACTACTCGGCCTTCAGCCCGATTCCCGACAGCCCGAAAAGCGTGCCGCTGGCGCCGCCACCCATGCTGCGCGAACACCGTTTATATCAAGCCGACTTTTTGCTGCGCAGCTATGGTTTCCAGGCCAGCGAATTGCTGCCCGCCTCGGGCGGCAACCTGGCGCTCGATATCGACCCGAAACTGGCGTGGGCGCTGGCGCACCGCGAACACTTTCCGCTGGACTTGAACCGCGCCGCGCAGCACATGATCGCCCGCGTGCCCGGCATCGGCCTGCGCAATGCCCAGCGCATCATCGACCTGCGCCGCCTGCGGCAGGTGCGCTACGCCGATTTGTCGCGCCTGCGCTGCAGCATGAAGAAAATCGCCCCCTTCATCATCACGGCCGATTACTTTCCGGCGCGCGACACCACCACCTCGGAACAGCTGCGCCGCGCCATGGCCGAAGCGCCACAACAGATGAACCTGTGGCCGGAGCTGCAGGCCGCATGAGCGCGGTGGTGCGGCTGGCGCAGTGCTTCGACGAGTGGCGCGCGGCCGCACGCGAGCTGATCGCGCTCCGGGTACCGCCGGCGCACGTGCAATGGCAGTCGCGCCCCGGCGAAGGCGACCTGTTTTCCGTCGCGCCAGAGGCAACGGATGCGAACGCTCCCCAGTTGCGCCTGCCGCGCCAGCTGGTGGAGCTGCTGCAGGCGGCCGCCTGTTTCAATGTGCATGACCGCTGGGCCTTTTTGTACCAGGTGCTCTGGCGCTGGCAGCAGGGCCAGCACGACGTGATCTCGCCTGCCGACGCGGATGGCGCGCGCCTGCACGCCATGGTCAAGGCCGTGCACCGCGAGGAGCACGACATGCATGCGTATGTGCGCTTCCGCGAGCGGGCGGAAAGCGCGGGCGCGCCCCGCTTTGTCGCCTGGTTCGAACCCGTGCACGAGGTACTGCCGCAAGTGGCGCGCCACTTCGCGCGCCGCATGGGATCGACCAGCTGGATGATCGCCACACCCACCGCCAGCATGCTGTGGGACGGCAGCACCTTGCATGCGGGACCGGCCCTGATGAGCGGCGCGGCCGATATCGACGACGCGGGCGAAGCCCTGTGGCTGACCTACTACCGCAGCATTTTCAACCCCGCACGCGTGAATGCCGACTTGCTGCACAGCCATATCCCCTCGCGCTTCTGGAAAAATTTGCCGGAAGGCGCCATCGTGCCCGCCATGCTGAGCAGCGCCGCCAACGGCGAGCGCCGCACGGGCCAGACGGCCAGCGTGGGCCAGCGCAGCGGCGCGGCCATGATCCCGATAGCTGCCGAGCGCGCCCAGCCCGTGCGCGACCTGCCCACCACCCTGGACCAGTGCCGCCGCTGCGCACTGTGGCAGCACGCCACGCAAGCCGTGCCCGGCATTGGCCCGGCGCAGGCACGCATCATGCTGGTAGGCGAGCAACCGGGCGACCAGGAAGACCTGGCGGGCTTGCCGTTTGTCGGCCCGGCCGGCGCGCTGCTCGAGCAGGCGATGCAGGAAGCGGGCATGGCGCGCGACAGCGTGTATGTGACCAACGCCGTCAAGCATTTCAAGTGGGAACCACGTGGCAAGCGCCGCCTGCACAAGACGCCCGCACAGCGCGAAATCCTTGCCTGCCACGGCTGGCTGGAAGAGGAGATACAGCGTGTCCAGCCCCAGGTGATCGTCGCGCTCGGCAGCACGGCACTGAAGTCCCTGCTGCAGGATGGCGCGGCCAGCATGACGCCGCTGATCGGCACGCCGATCGAGAGTGACGGGCGCTGGATAGTGAGCGTATATCACCCGTCATACGTGCTGCGCGCCCCCGATGAGGCGAGCCGGCGGCAGGCGTATCGGGTGATTGTCGATGGCTTGAAGCGGGCGACAATGTTGCTGGAAGGCGTCGTAGAGAATGGGAACGCAGCCGTCAGTCACTGAGGAATTTGCAGAGAAAGTTAGCGGACAAGCGATAGCGCGCAGTCGTCAATGCTGATGCAGGTGATCTGTCCACCTCTCGCATGTGGCTTGCGAATAGCTATTCAACTCGCAAAAAAAGCGTTCTTTTCTCTTACAGCAATAACAGCTTCCACCATATGACGCCCATTCCGATGCCTGCGATAGCGAAAAAAGCGCCATGCTTGCGCCATCCGAGCCACACCAGCGCGCCAAGAATGGCGTAGAAAATCACATTGGCTGCCATCGAAAACAAGAAGTATGTTGTTTCAGCTACCGATTCCTGGGTCGAAACAAATGCCATCAATGATGTCGGCCATAACAGCAGCATCAGCTTGAAAACGATGAACTGCAAATCTGAGTGGACACTGCGATCAAGAAAATGCCATATGACACGAAAAAGAAAAGGAATAAGCAATCCACTCAAGGAAAAAATGGCGACTATTCCTGCAAATGATTTCATGACCGCGTCCCGGATTAGCACTGCACTATGTAAAGCGGCTCTGCTCTCTCATCAAACCCGAACCTGGCACCATCATCATTCGTGCGCAGCCTCCCGGACATCGCCAGCCGTGGTATTGCCTGTCAGCCCTATGCACAGGCCAAGAAACATCGCGCCTGCGCGCGGTATGCGAAGCGGTGCCGTCACTCAGGACGTCGGCGCCGGTACTTCCCGCCCCTCGTCGCGCCGCGCATAGCGCTGCGCGATCACGGCGCAGATCATCAACTGGATCTGGTGGAACAGCATCAGCGGCAGGATCACCATGCCCAGCGAGTGGGTGGCAAACAGCACCTTGGCCATCGGCACGCCGCTGGCCAGGCTTTTCTTCGAGCCGCAGAAAACGATGGCGATCTCGTCTTCCTTGGAAAAGCCCAGGCGGCGGCTGATGAAGGTCATCAGGCCCAGCACCAGCGCCAGCAGCACGATGCTGAACACGCCCAGGGCGACCAGCGTTTCCACGGAAATCGTATGCCACAGGCCTTCACTGACGGCTTCGCTGAAGGCCGTGTAGACCACCAGCAGGATCGAGCCCTGGTCGACGAATTTCAGCATGGCCTTGTGGCGGTCCACCCAGCGGCCGATCCAGCGGCGCAGGAACTGGCCGGCGAGGAAGGGCAGCAGCAACTGCATGACGATGGAGAGCACCGCATCGACGGACGACTTGCTTTCCGCGCCTTTCGCCACCAGCAAGCCCACCAGGATGGGGGCGAGGAAGATGCCGATGAAATTCGAGGCCGAGGCGCTGCAGATGGCAGCCGGCACATTGCCGCGCGCCATGGCCGTCAGGGCGATCGACGATTGCACGGTCGATGGCAGGGCGCACAGGAACAGAATGCCCACGTACAGCTCGGGCGTGAGGAAGGTCAGCGCCAGCGGGCGCAGGGCCAGGCCCAGCAGGGGGAACAGGATGAAGGTGCTGGCCAGCACCAGCAGGTGCAGGCGCCAGTGCATGATGCCGGCCACCACGGCTTCACGCGACAGCTTGGCGCCGTGCAGGAAGAACAGGGCGCCGATGGCGACGGTGGTGATATTGCCGAAGACCACGGCCGTCTGGCCCGTGCAGGGCAGGAAACTGGCCAGCGCCACGGTGACGAGCAGGGCGATGGTGAAGTTATCGGGTTTCAGATTGCGCAGCAGGGCGGTAGGAGAGAAAGAAGACATGCAGTAGCCTGGTAGCGGCGCAGCCGTGCAACACTGTGCCGTGGATGACAAAAAGCGCCGGGAACGGCGCCAGTGCCAGCTATTCTACCCTCATTGCCCAGCTCCTTGCCTGACGGCATGGCCTGGCTTTCGGCGCAAAGCGCGCGGGCAAAAAAAATGCCCTGTCCGCAGACAGGGCAACCCGGAGTAAAGTACAGCGCGAGGGATTAACCTGCGGCTTTGACTTTCAGCTCGTTCTTGATTTCTTTCACGCCGCTCACGGAAGCGACGATCTGCACGACGCGGTCACCCGCTTCGGCGCTCGGCACGTCGCCCGACAGGACCACGACGCCTTGCTGGGTTGCTACCTTGACTGGCAGGGCAGCGGCTTGCGCATCGGCGCTCAGGGCGGCCTTGGCCGAGGAAGTGATGGTTTCATCAGGGACGGCTGCGGCAGCGTTGGCGGCCACGACGGTGTCAGCAGGAGCTTGTGCTTTTGGTGCGGAGTCAGCTGCATGCGAAGCGGTGATCGAGGCGCCCGACAGAACGATAGCGGCAACCAGGGTATTGAACAGTTTCGATGTTTGCATGGTAGTTCCTCTCAATGAAGTTAAAAGCTTCTTACTTGGTTAAAGCAACACTTTGGAGCGTCACATCTACCCATACAGCAAGCACCGTGCCAGCTTTTAATTTTCATTAAAAATCAACGACTTACATTCACCGCCAGTTTTTTCAGCGCGTTTCAGACGGATCTGGCCGGAAAAAAGCGGCTTTTTGTCGCCCGGCAGCGACAGGATATGGCAACAATATCAATGTTTTTTTATAGGTCGTTGATTATTAAGCCTTTATTTTTGTCGCTATTCAGCGACAGGGTCGCCATCGGCGCGGAACAGGGCCGGTGTCAGCTCGTATTTCTGCAGCAAGCGGTAGAACTCCGTGCGGTTGCGGTCGGCCAGGCGGGCCGCGTCGGCCACGTTGCCATCCGTCAGGCGCAGCAATTGAATCAGGTAGTCGCGCTCGAAGCGCTGCTTGGCTTCGTTGTAGCTGAGCGCTTCCAGCGACGGCACGCGCAGCGCCCGCTGCACCAGGCTCAAGGGCACCAGCGGCGCCGTGGCCAGCGCGCACACTTGCTCGACGACATTGACCAGCTGGCGCACATTGCCGGGCCATGGCGCGGCCACCAGGGCCGTGAGGGCATCGGGCGCAAAGCCGTTCAGCGGCTTCTGGTACTTGGCGGCCAGTTTCTGCAAGAAATGGTTGGCCAGCAGGGCGATGTCTTCGCGCCGCTCGGCCAGCGGCGGCAGGGTCAAGGTGACGACGTTGAGGCGGTAATACAGGTCTTCGCGAAATTGCCCTTCCGCCATGGCCACATCCAGGTCGCGGTGCGTGGCCGACAGCAGGCGCACGTCCACCGGACGCGTCTGGTCGGCGCCGACGGGGCGCACGGCCCGCTCCTGCAGCACGCGCAGCAGTTTTACTTGCAGCGGCAGCGGCATGTCGCCGATCTCATCCAAAAACAGGGTGCCGCCATCGGCCGCCTGGAACAGGCCTTCGCGGTTGCCGACGGCGCCCGTAAACGATCCCTTCACGTGGCCGAACAATTCCGATTCCAGCAACTGCTCGGGGATGGCGCCGCAGTTGACGGCGATAAACGGCGCCTTGGCGCGGCGGCTGGCGTTGTGCAGCGCGCGCGCCAGCAATTCCTTGCCCGTGCCGCTGGGGCCGCGGATCAGGATGCTCGCATCGGACCCCGCCACCAGCTTGGCTTCGGCCAGCAATTCGGCCATCTGCGAACTGCGGCTGATCAGCTCGGCACGCCAGCTATCGTCACCGGGCGCCGGCGCCGGCATCACGGTGGACAGGTTGACGGCATACGCCACCTTTTCCATGAGCGACTTGCCATCGAACGGTTTTGTCAGGTAGGCAAAGGCGCCGCGCGCCGTGGCCTCGACGGCGTCGGGAATGGTGCCGTGGGCCGTGAGCAATATCACCGGCAGGGCCGCATGCTGGCGGCGGATTTCATCGAACAGGGCCAGGCCGTCGCGGCCGGGCAATTGCACATCAGTAATGACGAGGGCCGGCAATTCCACGGCCAGGCGCGCCAGCGCCGCTTCCGCGCTGCCGACGGCCGTGACGCGGTAATTGCCCGCTTGCAAACGGATGGTCAGCAGGCGCAGCAGGTCGGGATCGTCGTCAACCAATAGGATGTGGGCGTGTTCGCTCATTTCGGCGCTCCCGCGGCAGGGCGCACGGACAGGCTGCGCTCGATATTCTTTAGCGCTTCGAGTTTTTCATTGAGCAAGTCGATGCGCCGCTGGGCGTCGCGCAGTTGCGCGTTGAGCTTGTCTATGCTGTCTTCCTGGCGGCGCAGTTCCGCATACTGGCTGCTGAGCAATTGCGCCAGCGGCGCCAGCAGTTGCGCGTCCTTGCCTGTTGCCGTCAGCAACGGTTCCAGCAGCGCCTGCGCGCGGGCCAGGTCGCCCGTGCCGCGCACGGCCGCATGCAGCATGGCGCGGCGGATGGTGTTCTGCGGCGCATGCTCGGCCTTGGCCAGGTCCGCTTGCGCCTTCGCCAGTTCCGATGGCGTCATCAGGCGCAAGGCGCTCTGGTACGCCAGCAGATCGGTGAGCTGGGGATCGGCCACCACCACCACGCGGGGCGGCGTTTGCACCAGCACGGGCGTCTGTCTGGCGGGCTGGGTGGCGCATGCGCTCAATAGCAGCGCACTGGCGGCCATGGCGGCCACGGAAATTCTCGTCATCATAAAGGCAGTTCTATCCGAAAATGTGCGCCGGCCTGGCGCGGTAAAAGAGTGACGCTGCCGTCGTGGGCGGCGATGTATTCGCGCACGATGGACAGGCCGATGCCATTGCCGTTGCGCGCCCCGGTAGCCTGGCGCACGCCCTGGTAAAACGGCTCGAAGATACGCTCGGCATCCTCGGGTGCCACGCCGGCGCCCTCGTCGCTGCAGTCGATGCGCGCGCGGCCCGCCACGGCGGACAAGCTAAAGCGCACGGTGCCGCCTTCCGGGCTGAAGCGCACGGCGTTCGACAGGATGTTCGCCAGGGCGGTCGCCAGCTTGTCGCGGTCGGCCTGCACGATCAGGGACTCGCCCGCCACATCGACCGTCAGGCGGCGCGCCTGCCATTGCAGGCGCTGGCCCGCCACCACATCTTGCAGCAGGACCAGCAAGTCCACCTTGCTGTGCGCCAGGTGCTGGGCGTCAAAAGCGGCGGTATTGTAGCGCAGCAAGTCTTCAATCTGGGTTTGCAGCGACGCCGTGTTTTGCTGCAGGATGCCGGCGATCTCGCGCTGGCCATCGCTGAGCTTGCCGGCCACCTCGTCTTCCAGCAGGGCCACGCCTTCGCGCAGGGCCGCCAGCGGGGTTTTCAATTCATGCGAAATATGGCGCAAAAAACGTTCCTTGTCCGCGTCCAGGTCGGCCAGGCGCTGGCGCAGCCAGTCCAGCTGCTGGCCCAGGCGGCGCGTATCGGCCGGGCCGCCCACGACGATGGGCTGGTCGTAGCGCTTGTCGCCCAGGCGTTCGATGGCCGTCTTGATGCGGCGCAGCGGGCGCGACAATAAAAAGCCGAAGCAGGTGGCCAGCACGGCCGCCAGCACGACGGCGCCGATGACCAGCGCCCCCAGCATGCCGCGCTGGCGCTCCAGCTCGACCAGCAGGGCGTCGTTGCGGCTGCCGATTTCCGTCTTGCTCTCGCGCGCCAAGGTGTCATTGATCTGCGTCATGCGGGCAAATGCGCGATACACAACAGCGTGGCCATCGCGCTTGCGGCGCTTGCCGGCTTGTAAAACTTCCCACGCCGCCTGCGCCTGCGCCGTCCACTCGTCGGCCAGCTGCGTGGCGAACTCGGGTGTCGCGCCGTTCAGCACTTGCAGGGCCGCCTGCGCTTCCGTGCGGGCGGCCGCGTAGCGTTCGCGGAAGACGGGGTCGTCCAGCACGAGGAATTGGCGCGCGCTGCGCTCCATGGCCAGGGTGCGCTCGGACAGGCGCTGCGACTGTTCCGTCAGGGTAATGGCTTGCGCCGCCGTCTCGCGTCCCAGCCGCGCCAGGTGTTCCAGGGTCAGCAGGGCTTGCACGGAGGTGGCCGTCAAGATGCCTGCCGTCAGGATGAAGGCGGCGAATAACAATTGGCGAAAAGAAAGTCTGGACAAGATACGGCCTTCGGTTCAGTCAGCAAGGGGGAAAAGGCGCATGGTACGCTAAGCTTGCGGACGGGGTCGCCACCTGTCTGGAAGTGGCCTATATGACAATATTCCATCCCGCTGTTGCTTTTCCGGCCGCCAGGCAGCCGTCTATCAGCGCCTGGCGGCGGCGTGACGACACTCCTAGTACAATAGGGAAAAACTTTACACAGGCATCAAAGTGGCGCCCGCTCTGGCATTTCGCCGCTTTGCCCCCAGATGTAATGCACGTCTACCGCAATCCGAATCACCTACCGAAGAGATCCCATACCGCATGAGCACATTTGAAAAAGTCAGCAGCAACTTCATTCCAGTCTTGCAGGCGACCATCGAGCAGTATGTCGACCCGGCAACGGGCATGCGCCATATCCACATGCATACCGAGCAGGCTGAAATGGTGTTCCTGGTGGCCTTTCCCACTGTGCCTGAAGTGAGCGATGGCCGCGCGCACATCCTGGAACATCTGGCCTTGTGCGGCTCGGCCCGCTACCCGGTGCGCGACCCCTTCTTCTCGATGCTGCGCCGCTCGACGGCCACCTTCATGAATGCGATGACCTATCCGGACCGCACCGTGTACCCGTTCGCCAGCACCGACCGCAAGGATTTCTTCAACCTGCTCGACGTGTACCTGGATGCGGCCTTCTTCCCCAACCTCGATTACCTGAACTTCCGCCAGGAAGGCTGGCGCCATGCGTTCGAGGGCGACAAGCTGGTGTACCAGGGCATCGTCTTCAATGAAATGAAGGGCGCTTTCAACAGCCCCATGCGCGCGCTCGACAGCGGCATCGCCAGCACCTTGCTCAAAGGCACGACATACGAAGTGGAGTCGGGCGGCGACCCATTGGTCATCCCGGAACTGACGCATGAGATGCTGAAGGAATTCCACGCCAGCCACTACCACCCTTCGCAAGCCGTCATCATGACGTCCGGCAATATCGAAGCGTCGGCGGTGCAGGAACAAGTGGCCGAACGCGTGCTGTCCAAGCTCAGCGGCTTTAGCCCGCGCCGCCTGCCGCAACTGGCGCCCGCCTGGACGGCGCCGCAGGAAAACACCGTCAACATTCCGTCGCAGGAAGCGCGCGACGATGAATTCGGCCTGCAGTTCGCCTGGCTGATGGGCGAGTCGAGCGACCCGATCGCCTACTACCATGCGCATTTGCTGTCGCACGGCTTGCTCGGCGAATCGTCGGCGCCCGTCATGCGCGCCATGGAATCGGCCGGCTATGGCCGCCCATCGGACATGAATGGCCGCGACGCGGGCATCCGCCAGATGGTGTTCCACATCGGCATGGAAGGTTTAACCAAAGAACAGATCGCCGACGCGCACCAGCGCATCTGGACGGCCCTGGAAGAAACGGCGCAAGAGGGCATTCCCGCCGCCGTGCTGCACGCCGCCTTGCGCGACATCAAGTACAGCCAGCGCGAAATCAGCAGCGGCCGCATGCCTTACGGCCTGGGCCGCTTGCTGCACGCCTTGCCGCTGGCCATGTATGGCGGCGACGTCATGGATGCCTTCGACAATGCGGCCATCCTGGAAACCCTGGAGCAGCAGATCGACGATCCTGAATTCTTCAAGCAGCTGGTGCGCAAGCTGATCGCCAATCCCACCCGTTTAACGACGCACGTGGTGCCCGATGCCGCCTATTTCACGGACCGTGCCGCACAGGAAGACGCCAAGCTGGCGGCCCTGCAGGCGGGCCTGACGGACGCCGAACGCGAACACATCATCGCCGAGTCCGCCGCGCTGGAAGCGCACCAGCAGCTGCCATCGAATTCCGAGGTCTTGCCGCGCATCCGCCCTGGCGACGTCAGCCCGCTGCCGCGCCCGGCACTGCCGATTCCACCGGCCGTCGACGGCGCCGTGGCCTTCAGTATTGCCTCGAACGGCATCAGCTATGCCAACGTGCTGTACGACGTGTCGGGCTTGCCGGAAGCGTCGTGGCCATGGCTGCGCCTGTACACGGACCTGGCGCCGGAACTGGGCGTGGGCGACATGTCGTTCGACGACGCCAGCGCCTGGCGCCAGAGCATGGTGCCATCGTTCCACATCGGCCTGGAAGCCATTCCCCGCCCGCAACAAGCAATGCGCGTGGAATTGTCGTTCTCGGCCAGCGGCTTGCGCGAAGAACACGCGGCGATTGCCGCCGTGCTGTCGGCCTGGATCGCCAAGCCCCGCTTCGATGAGGAAGAGCGTCTGGCCTTCCTGATCGAAAGCCTGGTGCAGGACAAACTCTCCAGCCTGGCCGAATCGGGCAACCGCTACGCCATGCTGGCCTCGATGGCGCCGCTGTCGCCCACGCGCCGTTTCGACGACATCGTCGGTGGCCCGGCCGCGCTGCCGTTCTACCGCCGTTTGCAGCAGCTGAGCAAGACGTCGGCCGGCTTGCAGGAAATAGCCCGCGAACTCGACACCCTGCACGCGCACATCATCGCCCAGCAGCCAACCGTGCTGTGCGCGGGACTGGAGCAGGATGGCCTCATCCTGGCCCGCCTGCTGGCATTGCCGGCAGCTGGCACGGACGCCGCGCAACCGGCAGTGGCGCCCGCGCCAGCCGCTTTGCCGCTGGCCAACACGGCCCTGCATGCGACGAGCCAGATCAACCATTGCTTCGTTTCCTGGGCCGTGCCTGGCGTGCACAATCCCGACGCCTCGGCCCTGGCCGTGGCCGCCGAGCTGATGACCAACCAGGTGCTGCATACGGCCCTGCGCGAAAAAGGCGGCGCGTATGGCGGCAGCGCCAGCTACGCGGCCGGCGCCGGCACGTTCACACTGAGTTCCTACCGCGATCCGCGCCTGGCCGGCACCTATGCCGACTTCGGCACGACCCTGGACCAGATCCTCGACGGCGACTTCTCGCAGGAGCAGGTCGAGGAAGCCATCATCTGCGTCATCAAGGGCCTCGACAAGCCGCACTCGCCGTACGCGGAAGCGTTGACGGCGTGGAACATGCAGCAGCGGGGCACGACGGAAGCCGTGCGCCAGCAATTCCGCACCGGCGTGCTGAACTGCACCCTGGCGCAGATCAAGACGGTGACGCGCACCTGGCTGAAAAATGGCCAGGCTAGCCGCGCCGCCTTCGCGGGCAACACGACGCAAGACCTGGCGGGCCTGGACGTGGTAGATCTGCTGGCGCTGGCCAGCTAAGGCGTGGGCTTAACAAGTGTTTTGACTTGGCTATTGCATCGCCTGACAAAACCGTAGCGAGCGGCAGTGATTTGTGGCCGAGAAGCGCAACCGTACTCTAGTACGGTGAGCATCGCCGGCCGCAAAGCGCGACGCGCAGTAGGTTTGGTCAGGCGTTTCCAGATACGGCGTTCGGCTCCATGAACATCAGCTCCCACTGATGCCCGTCCGGGTCCTGGAAACTATGCCCGTACATGAAGCCGAAATCCATCGGCTCCTTGTAGATGCTGCCGCCCGCCTTGACGGCCTTGGCCACCAGCTCGTCGACTTCGCCACGGCTCTCGGCCGACAGGCATACCAGCACTTCCGTCGCCACCGTGGTATCGCACAACTGCTTGGGCGTGAACTGCCTGAATTTGTCGTGCGTGAGCAGCATGACGAAGATGTCGTCGGCGACGATCATGCAAGTTGCCGTTTCATCGGTGAAATGGGCATTGAAGCTGAAGCCCAGCGCCGTGAAGAATGCGACGGAACGTTCCAGCGACTGGACGGGCAGATTGACAAAGATTTTGCGGGCCATCATGTCTCCTTGTGGGTCGTATCAATGAATGCTGCCCGCCGATTCTACACCGGCTGTTTACGCGCCCGCGCGCCCCACGCTCTTCGGCACATGGCCGAAATAGCGGGTAAAGGCGGCGCTGAAATTGGACGGGTGGCGGTAGCCCGTTTGCCATCCCGCCTGCGCCACCTGGCAACCATTTTCCAGCAGTAACTTTGCCCGGTGCATGCGCAGCGCCAGCAGGGTGCGCTGCGGACTGTCGCCATAACGGTACTTCCAGCCCTGCTTGAACTTGAACAGGCTCAAGCCCACTTGCGCGCACAGGTAATCGAGCGTCAGCGCCTGCGCCATCTGCTCCTGCATCAGCGCATGCGCGCGTTCGAGCCTGGCGATATCGGCATCGGTCCAGCGCGGTACGGGCACGGGCGCCGGCTGCAAGCCGCGCAACTGTTCCGCCAGCAGACTGAGCACGCCAATATGCACGGCCAACGGGTCCGTCGCGCGCAGCAGCGCGCGCGCATGCAGGGCGGACGCTGCCGTAGTAGCGGCATGCGCCAGCTGGCGCGCGCCATCGTGGGGCAGCAAGGACGACAGCCCCGGCTGCCCATAGCGCGCCAGTGCCTGCTCGTCGACCAGCACGCGCAATTGCGCCGCCCGCTGCTGCGCCTCGAAACGCCGTTCGCCGCTGGTATGGCGAAACACCGTCACTGTCGTATGGCCGCCCTGGAAACGCAACTGCCCGCCATCGCGCGTGGTGTAGCCGGAAGCTCCTTCCAGGCCGATGGTGATCACCATGCCGCCCGCATCATCGTGGTTCGACTGCTCGACAAGCGCGTGCCGTGGGCGGTAATCGGAATGCACGAGCAGCAAGCCCTGGTCCACCTGGCGCTGGTCGGCGCGGCAATCGTCCATCCCGTGACCCAGCTGGCGCCGCGTCCAGCCTGCCGCTTCCCTGTCGTATTCCATCTTCGCTTCCCCTCTTTTCTCGCGCACCGTCGCGCATACGAAATGCACCGCCGCGCATACAAATGCAAATGATAATTATTCTCATTATTCCATAAAATACCTTGCAGCACACCGCGCCATGCACCTCGCTATTTACTTCGCCGAAAGGAAGCACCATGCCGTTTACCACCTCGCACCCCTTGCAACCGTACTGGAACCTGGCCGTCGCCCCGGTCCAGGCCGATGGTCTGGCCGCCGCCCTGGAACTGGGCATTTTCGAGGTGCTGGCCACGCCGCACACGCCGGCGCAACTGGCCGACATCCTGTCGCTGCATGCGCCGCACACGGCGCTGCTGCTGGAACTGCTGTGGAGCATGCAGGTGCTGGAACGCGATGCGGCCGAGGCGCATGCCGACACGCAAGCACAACGCTACCGCTGCACGGCCACCACCCTGCAGTATTTCTGCCGCGATTCCGTTGCCTTTTGCGGCGATGCCTGGCTGTACCGGCTGCATGCGCTGCGCCACTTCGCCACGCAGTTGAGCACGCTCGTGCGCGAGGGCGGCAAGGCCGCGCCGTCGCCATATAACACGGCAAATGGCGTCAACTGGGCGGCCGCCGCGCAGCAGCAGATTGGCCAGGAGCAGCGCGCCGTCACCATGCGCGCGGCCCTGTCCGTGATGCAGCGCGTCGCGCCATTCGCCGCGTGCAACACGCCCTTGCGCTTGCTGGACCTGGGCGGCGGTCCCGGCTGGGTCGCCATTGCGCTGGCGCAAGCCCACGCGGGATTGCACGGCTGCGTGTTTGACTGGCCGGAAACGGTGGCCGTGGCGGCCGCGAACATCGCCCACGCGCAACTATCCGAGCGCCTGGAAACCCTGGGCGGCGATCTGGACAGCGACGATATCGGCAGCGATTACGACCTGATCTGGTGCTCATCCGTGCTGCACTTCGTGCCCGATGTGCCCGCCGCCCTGCGCAAGATGCACGCGGCCCTGAAACCCGGTGGCGTACTCGTCTGCGTGCAGGCGGAAATCGCCACCGCGCCCGAGGACGCGGCGCGCGTGCTGCCCTACTATTTGCCGATGCGCATGCTGGGCCGCGCGGTGACGCGGCAGGGGGAACTGGCGCAACTGCTGCGCGCGGCCGGATGGCGGCAGGTGGAGCAATACAGCGCCAGCGATTTCCCCATGGCGCCCGTGCAGGTACTGATCGCGTACACTTAATAATTATCAATATTGCAGCAAACAGGCCGGCAAATACGCTAAGCTATGCCTGCCGCGTGGCCACTACCGGACCTTGCTGCATGCGCCAGCACCGCCACACTGCGCGCGCGACCCCACAGGGCGTTTGTATCCTCCATCGATGTCATCCGCAGCAGCATGCTGCTTCCATAAGGAAACCATCATGAATCAAGCAATTGCAGGGAAAGTCGTCATCATCACCGGCGCCAGCAGTGGCCTGGGCGAAGCCACGGCGCGGCACCTGGCCGCGCTGGGCGCCTCTGTCGTGCTCGCCGCGCGGCGCATGGATCTGCTCAACGCCATCGCCGAGGAAATCACGGCGGCCGGCGGACAGGCAGCCATCGTCCAAACCGACGTGACCCAGGCCAGCGAGGTGCAAAACCTGGTCGATGACGGCGCGCGCGTCTTCGGCAAGGTCGATGTGCTGGTCAACAATGCGGGCCTGATGGCCATCGCCCCCATCGATGCGCTGAAGGTGGAAGAGTGGGAACGCATGATCGATATCAATATCAAGGGCGTGCTGTACGGTATCGCGGCAGCGTTGCCGCTCTTCCGCGCGCAGGGCAGCGGCCACTTCATCAATATTTCCTCGGTGGCGGGCGCAAAGGTCTTCAGCCCGGGCGGCACGGTGTACAGCGGCACGAAATTCGCCGTGCGCGCCATCTCGGAAGGCTTGCGCCATGAAGTGGGCGGCGCCATCCGCACCACCACCATCCTGCCGGGCGCCGTGGCCACGGAGTTGCCGAGCGGCAGCAGCCATGCGGAAAGCGCGGCCGGCTTGAAGGAATTCTACAAGCAGGCCATTCCCGCCGATGCCGTGGCGCGCGCCGTGGCGTATGCGATCGAGCAGCCCGATGGCGTGGATATCAATGAAATCGTGCTGCGCCCCACGGTGCAAGAGTTTTAAGCGGCACCGGCCTGCAGCGACTCGATGATCAGGGCCGCCAGCCGTTCCACTGGCGGCCTGGCTGGTGAGGCGGCGCGCAGCAATTCCAGCGACAGCGAGGGCAGGGCGGGCAAGCCTGCCTCGGCCTCGTCCAGCACGCGCACGGACGGCGGCAAGCCGTGGCCCGTACGCACCGTCACACCGAGCCCGGCCGCCGCCGCCGCCCACAGGCCAGCCAGGCTGGGACTGGTAAACGCGATGCGCCAGGCGATGCCGGCGCGGTCCAATGCCTGCGTGGCGCAGCGCTGGAACAGGCATTCGCGGTCGAACATGATCAGCGGCAGCGCTTCTCCCACCTGGGGCTGCCATTCCACGCTGGACGAACCGACCCAGCGCATAGCCGGCTCGGCAATGCGCTGGCGCTGGTGCAGCGGATAGCCATCGAGGCCGACGATGCCCGCGCCGCCCCACAGCAGGGCCAGGTCCAGCTGGTCCACCGCGAGGCGCTCCAGCAAGGCCGTGTTGCACGCCACGTGTGCCTCGATGCGCACTTTCGGATGGGCGCGCGCAAAGCGCCCCAGCACCTCGGGCAGCAGCGCCTCGCCAAAGTCTTCCTGCAAGCCCAGCCTGATCCAGCCTTCCAGTTCCACGCCGCGCAAGGCGACAGCGGCCTCGTCATTGAGCTCCAGCAGGCGGCGCGCATAGCCAAGCAGCACTTCGCCCGCCTGCGTCAGCGCCAGGCCCCGGCCATCCTTGCGGAACAAGGGCAGGCCCGCCTGTTCCTCGAGTTTTTTCAGCTGCGCGCTGACGGCCGAGGTGGAGCGGCCCACCTTGCCGGCCGCGCGGGCAAAGCTGCCCAGCTCGATACCGGCCACATAGCTGCGCAGAAAGGCGATGTCAAAATTGAGTGGGTTCATGGCGCCCTGTATATCATCCGGTTTTATGGGATGGTGCAAATTAAATTATCTGATATTCAGAACGATCGTACTGCGCAACACTGTCAGGGTCAACCACTTTCCCTGCTTGCCATGCATACCATCTGCCCTAGCACCACACCCGTCGCCGCGCCTGCCCATGCTGCCAGCCACCGCTGGAAAGTGCTGGCCGTCGGCGTGGCGGCCAACGCCACGTTTTCCGCCGCCGCCAACGGCATGCCCACCACGGCCATCTGGCTGCGCAGCGGCTATCACCTGAGCAATACGCAACTGGGCGTGGCGCTGGGCGCCATGGGCCTGGGCGTGGCCCTGTCTGAATTGCCATGGGGCATAGCCACCGACCGTTGGGGCGACCGGCCCGTGCTGCTGACCGGCTTGCTGGGCACCATGCTGGCCTTGCTGGCCCTGTTGCTGTGGATCACCCCCGCCAGCGGCACGGTGCCGCCCCTGTGGGCGCTTGCGGCGGGGCTGGCGGCGGTGGGCGTGCTGGGCGGCAGCGTGAATGGCGCCAGCGGCCGCGCCGTGATGCGCTGGTTCGGCGCCGGCGAACGCGGTTTCGCCATGAGCATCCGCCAGACAGCCGTGCCGCTGGGCGGCGGGCTCGGCGCCCTTGTCCTGCCCAGTTTGGCATCACGCTACGGCTTCATGCCCGTGTTTGGCGCCCTGGCCTGCGCATGCGCGCTGTCGGCGTTTTTTACGTGGCGCTGGATGCATGAGCCCGATTTTTCTGCCGAGGCCGCCACGGGGCCGCACAACGCGTCCACGGGCGTGTCTGCGATCAAGCCGCCACCGCCGCTGCAGAACCGCAAGGTCTGGCGCATGGTGGCCGCCATCGGCTTGCTGTGCGTGCCGCAGTTTGCCATTCTCAGCTATGCGACCGTCTTCCTGCACGACCATGGCCACCTGGGTCTGGCGGCCATCACTGCCGTGATGGTGGCCCTGCAGGCGGGCGCCATGGTGATGCGCATCTGGAGCGGACGCCACACGGACCGCCGCGCGAACCGGCCCGCCTGGCTGCGCGGCTCGGCCTGGGTAGCGCTGGCCAGCTTCGTGCTGCTGGGGATTGCCGCCAGCGGCCATGCGCCGGGCTGGGTGTTGATGACGGCCGTGGTGGTGGCCGGCATTGCCGTCTCCGCCTGGCATGGCGTGGCTTACACGGAACTGGCGACGGAAGCGGGCGGCGCCAACGCGGGCACGGCCCTGGGCATGGCGAACACGGCTGTCTACGTGGGACTGTTCCTCACGCCGATCGCCATCCCGCACTTGCTGGCGGCCAGCAGCTGGCCCGTCGTGTGGTGGCTGGCGGGACTGGTGGCGCTGGCCGCCCGGCCCCTGTTTCCGAAGCCTTAAGAAAGCGGCGAAATCCTGTAGACGCAGCGCATCGCGTTGGCCAGCACGTGCTGCTCGCGCACGATGCTGGCGCCCGGTCCCACCACTTCCTGGAACAGCTGCAATTCGGAGCGGCAAAAGCCCTGGCAGGTGCGCGCGGCGGCGCAGATGGGGCAGTGATCCTCGATCAGCAGCCAGTCGCCGCCGTCTTCTTCCACGCGCGCCATATAGCCCTCTTCATCGCGCACGGCCGCCAGCTGGCGCAGGCGCGTGGGCAAGTCCGGCGCCGAGCACGCCAGTGCATACGCGCTGCGGCTTTCCTCTTCGCGCTGGGTGATGAGTTTATCCAGCCCTACCTCGCCGAACAGCTGGCGCACCGAGCCGATCAGCTTGACCGTCAGCTGCGCATGCGTGTCGGGAAAGCGCGCATTGCCCGCCTCCGTCAAGACCCAGTTCTGGCGCGGCCGGCCGGCGCCCGCCTGGGCTTCCTGGCGCCCCTCGATCAAGCCCGCCGCCACCAGCTTCTGCACTTGCTGGCGCGCCGCCTCGCCCGTCATGTCCAGGGTCTTGGCCAGGGTGGCCGTGGAGACGGGCCCCTTGGTCTTGATGAAATACAGGATGCGCTCCGTCGTTTGCGGCGCCTCGCTATTATCCAAACGTTTACTTGTGTAATTCATTTCACTCAACTATCATGGGCTCAGTTAACCAACTAATTGCTTGCATAATAGGCCGGTAGCTCCCCGCTGTCGAGGAGTTTCCACGTCCGCATGCCGGCAAGACACTTTCTTCGACTGGACTCCCATGCAGCTGACGCACTCCATCTGGCTGTTTCACGCCATTCTCGCCACCGGCCTTGCCACCTGGCTGACCCTGGCCGCCATCAACAACCTGCACGCCTTCCACGGCGCCGTCTGGGCCATCGGCAACACCATGCGCATGGACCCGCTGCGCCAGGCCCCGACCATCCAGACGCCGCTGCTGCGCCGCGCCCTCACCTCGTTGACCCTGCACCGGCTGGCGCTGGGCGTGGTGCTGGCCTTGCAGCTGCTGGCCGCCATTGCCGCCTGGACGGGCGTGGCGCTGTTTTTTGACGCGTCGCTGACGCAGGCGCTGCCCTGGTTGAACCTGGCCCTGTGCGCCATGGCCGCCTTTTTGCTGCTGATGCACCTGGGCGGCCTGTGGTTCGGCTACTGGATCGCGCAGGAAGGCTTGCAGACGACGCACCTGGTACTGCTGCTGTGGACCCTGGGTCTGTTCTTTCTTTTCAACGCGCAGCGGACCTGATCAGCCTCCGCTGCGCCTCTTCTTCCCGCTGTAATAAGGACTTCATCATGCATACGAAACTCGTCGGCGCCTCCGCGCTGGCCATCACCCTGGCCATCGCCGGTGCCGCGCTCTATCCGCGCGCGGCCTCGCATGCGGCCGATGCCGCCGCCTATCCCGCCACCAAGGTGGCGCTGGTGCCCGTCGTGCTGGGCACGCAGGAACGCTTTTTCGCCGGCGTGGGCGAACTGGAAGCATCGCGCCAGGTGCAGGTGGCGGCCGAAACGGGCGGACGCATCACGCAAATCCGCTTCGAATCGGGCCAGCAGGTAGCCGCCGGCGCAGTGCTGGTACAGCTGAACGACGCCCAAGAACAGGCAATGCTGCTGCGCCAGCGCGCGCAGCTGAAAAACGCGGAAAGCAGCCATGCCCGCACGGCGCAGATGGTGAAGGAAAAGGCGGCCACGCAGGAGCAGTTGGATAGCGCGCTGGCCGCGCGCGATGCGGCCCTGGGTGACGTGCGCCAGACGCAGGCGCTGATCGCGCAAAAGACCATACGCGCGCCGTTCGCCGGGCAACTGGGCATCCGCAAGGTGCATGCGGGCCAGTACCTGCACGCGGCCGACACGGTGGCCAGTCTGATCGACACGAAATCGCTGCTGGTGAACTTCGCCCTCGATGAACAGAGCAGCGCCAAGCTGGCGCCGGGGCAAGCCGTGCAAGTGCTGGTGGACGCCTATCCCGATGACATCTTCACGGCGAAGATCAACGCCATCGACCCGCTGGTCGCCCGCTCGCGCATGGTGCAGGTGCAGGCGGCGCTGACCAATCCCCGCAGCGCCTTGAGGCCGGGCATGTATGCGAACGTGCGCGTGGCGCGCCAAGCGGGCCGGCAGTTGACGGTGCCGGAAACGGCCGTGACCTACAGCGCGTATGGCGACACGGTGTTCGTCGCGCAGCAGGAAGGAAAACAGCCGCTCACCGTCAAGCGCGTGGGCGTCAAAGTGGGCGAGCGGGCAGGGGGCCGCGTGGCCATTGTCGACGGCTTGCGCGAAGGCCAGCGCGTGGTCGCCTCGGGCCAGCTGAAACTGGCCGACGGCATGGCCGTGCAAGCCGTGGCCAACACCCTGGACGAGGCGAAACGCGCCGCGCCCAAGGCCGGTTCGTAAGGAGCACACGAACATGAAATTCACGGATTTATTTGTACGCCGCCCCGTGCTGGCGCTGGTCATCAGCACCTTGATCCTGATGCTGGGCGTGATCGCCCTCCTGCAACTGCCGATCCGCCAGTATCCGATGCTGGAATCGTCCACCATCACGGTGAAAACCACGTATCCGGGCGCTTCGGCGGAACTGATGCAGGGCTTTGTCACGCAGCCGATCGCGCAAGCCGTATCGTCGGTGGAAGGCATCGATTACCTGACGTCGTCGTCGGTGCAGGGCAGCAGCACGGTCACCGTGCGCATGGAGCTGAACCGCGACTCCACCCAGGCGCTGACGGAAGTCATGGCCAAGGTCAACCAGGTGCGCTACAAGCTGCCCGAAGGGGCGTTTGACCCCGTCATCGAGCGCTCGGCCGGCGACTCCTCGGCTGTCGCCTATGTGGGCTTTGCCAGCGAGGGCGTGTCCGCGCCCGCACTGACGGACTACCTGGCGCGCGTGGTGCAGCCGATGTTCGCCACCATCGACGGCGTGGCGAAAGTCGACGTGTACGGCGGCCAGCAGCTGGCCATGCGCCTGTGGATCGACCCGGCGAAACTGGCGGCGCGGGGATTGACGGCCGCCGACGTGGCCGATAGCGTGCGGCGCAATAACTACCAGGCGGCACCCGGCAAAGTCAAAGGGCAGTTCGTCGTCTCCAACATCAGCGTCAACACGGATCTGACCAGCGTGGAGCAGTTCCGCGACATGGTCGTCCGCAAGGCCGGCGATGACGGCGCGGCGCTCGTGCGCCTGAAGGATGTGGGCACGGTGGAACTGGGTGCGGCCGCCACGGAGACGAGCGGCATCATGGACGGCGTGCCGGCCGTTTACCTGGGCCTGTCGCCCACGCCCGGCGGCAACCCTTTGGTGATCGTCGACGGCATCAAGAAGCTGCTGCCGGAGATCCAGAAAACCCTGCCGCCGGGCGTGAAAGTCGAGCTGGCGTTCGAGACGGCGCGCTTCATCCAGTCCTCCATCGACGAGGTGGCGCACACCTTGCTTGAAGCGCTGCTGATCGTCGTCATCGTCATCTACCTGTGCATGGGCTCCTTGCGCTCGGTGCTGATCCCCGTCGTGACGATCCCGCTGTCGATGCTGGGCGCGGCGGCGCTGATGCTGGCCTTCGGCTTCAGCATCAATTTATTGACCTTGCTGGCGATGGTGCTGGCCGTGGGCCTGGTGGTCGATGACGCCATCGTCGTGGTGGAAAACGTGCACCGGCATATCGAGGAAGGCAAGACGCCCGTGGCGGCCGCGCTGGTGGGGGCGCGCGAAGTGGCCGGCCCCGTGATCGCCATGACCATCACCCTGGCCGCCGTGTATGCGCCGATCGGCATGATGGGGGGGCTGACAGGCGCGCTGTTCAAGGAATTCGCGCTGACCCTGGCCGGCGCCGTGGTGGTGTCGGGCGTGGTGGCCTTGACCTTGTCGCCCGTGATGAGTTCATTGCTGCTGCAGCCGAAACAATCGGAAGGACGCATGGCGCGCGCCGCCGAGCATTTCTTCGAAGGTCTCACCAGCCGCTATGCGCGCCTGCTGGACCGCTCCCTGCACCACCGCTGGCTGAGTGCCGGTTTCGCCGCGCTGGTGATGGTCAGCCTGCCGTTTTTATACCTGCTGCCGCAGCGCGAACTGGCGCCGGCCGAAGACCAGGCCAGCGTGCTGACGGCCATCAAGGCGCCGCAGCATGCGAACCTCGATTACGTCGAACGTTTTTCCTACAAGCTCGATGAAATTTATAAAAACGTGCCGGAAACGGCCTCCCGCTGGATCATCAACGGCGGTGAAGGTCCGGCGTCGAGCATCGGCGGCATCAACCTGACGCCGTGGGCCGAACGCGCGCGCAACGCGGCCGTCATCCAGGCCGAATTGCAGCATGCCGTGGGCGACGTGGAAGGCACCAGCATCTTCGCCTTCCAGCTGGCGCCCTTGCCGGGATCGAGCGGCGGCTTGCCCGTGCAGATGGTCTTGCGCAGCGCGCAGGATTACGCCACCCTGTTCCGCACCATGGAAGACGTCAAGCAGCGCGCGCGCGCAAGCGGCCTGTTTGCCGTCGTCGACAGCGACCTCGATTACAACAACCCCGTCGTCAAGGTAACAGTGGACCGCTCCAAGGCGAACAGCCTGGGCATCCGCATGCAGGACATCGGCGAATCGCTGGCCGTGCTGGTGGGCGAAAATTACCTGAACCGCTTCGGCATGGATGGCCGTGCCTACGACGTCATCGCGCAAAGCCCGCGCGAACAGCGATTGACGGCGCAATCCCTGACGCAGCAGTACGTGCGCGCCGACGATGGCAGCCTGCTGCCCCTGTCCGCCGTCGTGTCGGTGAGCGAACAGATCGAGCCGAACATGCTGACCCAGTTCAACCAGCAAAACGCGGCCACCTTCCAGGGCGTGCCGGCGCCGGGCGTGACCCTGGGCGACGCCGTGGCCTTCCTCGATGGCGTGGCGAAAACCCTGCCGCCGGGTTTCAGCTACGACTGGCAATCGGACGCGCGCCAGTTCGCCACGGAAGGCAATGCGCTGCTGCTGGCCTTCCTGGCAGCCGTCGTCGTCATCTACCTGGTGCTGGCGGCGCAGTATGAAAGCCTGACGGACCCGCTGATCATCCTGATCACGGTGCCGCTGTCGATCTGCGGCGCGCTGATTCCGCTGGCGCTCGGCTACGCCACCGTCAATATCTACACGCAGATCGGCCTGGTGACCCTGATCGGCTTGATCAGCAAGCACGGCATCCTGATGGTGGAATTTGCCAATGCATTGCAGGTGCATGAACAGCTCGACCGCATCAGCGCCATCCGCAAGGCGGCGCAGATCCGCTTGCGTCCGATTTTGATGACGACGGCCGCCATGGTGGTGGGCCTGGTGCCGCTGCTGTTCGCCTCGGGCGCCGGTGCCAACAGCCGCTTCGGCCTGGGCGTGGTGATCGTCTCGGGCATGTTGATCGGCACCTTCTTTACCCTGTTCGTGCTGCCCACCGTGTACACCTTTCTGGCCCGCCGCCACACGGCCGACCATGCCACGCCGCGCGCGCGCGATCTGTCGCAGGCGCTGAAGGAATCCGTATGAAAAATTACCGCTATCTAGCCTCCCTTTGTGCCGCCCTTTTCCCCATCCTGGCCGGCTGCGCCGTCAGCCCCGCCTACGTCACGCCAGGCACGCCCGACATTCATTTGGCCAGCCCGCAGCACACGCAATTCGCGCCCGGCGCCAGCCAGTCTGCGCAGGCCAACTGGTGGACGTTTTTCGACGATGCGCGCCTGTCGCAGCTGATCGCCAGCGCGCTCGAATACAACCTTGATATCGCGCAGGCGCAAGCCAGTCTGCTGGCGGCGCGCGCCGTTTTCGACGAGCGCCGCCTCGATGAACTGCCCGCCGTCACGGGCCAGGCAGGCTGGCAGCGGGCAGTCAAGCAAGACACGCCAGACAGCCGCGCCGCCAGCGCCAGCACGCGCGTGGGTTTTGATGCGCAATGGGAGATCGACCTGTTCGGCCGCCTCGCGCATATCAGCCGCTCGGCACAGGCGCGCGCCGACGCGGCGCAGGCCGATTTGCGGCAAGTGCAGCTGACGATTGCCGCCGAGGTGGCGCGCAATTACTACGAGGCGCTGGGCTACCAGCACAACCTGGCGCTGACGCAGGCGCAGGTGCGCAGCTGGCGCGCTACGGTGGACTTGACCGACGCGCGCATCCGCGCCGGCGGTGGCTTGCCGGAAGAGCGGCATAACGCGCTGGCCAACCTGGCGCGCAGCGAGGCTGCCATCCCTCCCCTGCAGGCGGGCTTGCGCCAGGCGCAGTACCGGCTCGACGTCTTGAGCGGCCAAGCGCCAGGGGCCGTCGCGCTGGCCACCACGCCGCGCCAGCAGGCGCCGCTGGCGGGCCAGCTGCCGCTGGGCGACGTCAACCAGCTGATCAAACAGCGGCCCGACGTGGTGCGCGCCGAACGCCTGCTGGCCGCCTCCAGCGAAGACGTGGGGGCCGCCACGGCGGACCTGTATCCGCGCCTGAGCCTGGGCGGCTTTTTGGGCTTTTTTGCGCTGCGCGGCAGCGGCGTGTTCGACGGCGGTGCGCGCGCTTTCGAGGTGGCGCCCTCCGTCAGTTATCCGGCCTTCCGCCTGGGCAGCGTCAAGGCACGTTTGCGCGGCACGCAGGCCGAGGCGCAGGGCGCGCTGGCGCGCTATGCACAGGCCTTGCTGATCGCGCAGGAAGATGTGGAAAACGCCGTCACGCAACTGGCGGAAAACCAGACGCGATTGGCCGCATTGCTGGAATCGGCACGCCATGGCAACGCGGCCCTCGGCATCGCCAGCACGCGTTATGCGGGCGGTTCCGGCAGCTACCAGGCGGTGCTGGAAAACCAGCGCGCCCTGTACCATATCCGGCGCGAAGCGCTGCTGGCGGAAACGGCGTCCTACATCGATGCGATCGCCCTGTACAAGGCGCTGGGATGGGGGCAAACTATGTAGTATTTTCGATCAAAAGGAGAGACGATGTTCACACAAGGCAGCTGGCTGAATCCACCTGAAAACTGGTCCGCCGATGGCGCGCAATTGCGCGTGACGACGGACGCGAACACGGATTTCTGGCGCAAGACCTCATACGGTTTTATCCGCGACAGCGGCCACTTTTTCGGCACGCAGATCGATGGCGATTTTACGGCGCAAGTGCAGGTATCGGCGCAGTACGCATCGCTGTACGACCAGGCCGGTTTGATGGTGCGCATCGATGCGGAAAACTGGATCAAGTGCGGCGTCGAATTCTCCGACGGCCAGCTGCTGCTCAGCACCGTGCTGACGGTGGATAAATCCGACTGGGCCGTCAGTGTGGCGCCGCCCATGCCCGATGGTTTCTGGCTGCGCGTGACGGTGGCGCAAGGCGTGATCCGCGTGCAGTATTCCACCGATGGCAAACTGTGGCCGCTGCTGCGCCTGGCGCCATTTCCCGTCGCCGCGCGCTACCTGGCAGGGCCCATGTGCTGCACCCCGGAACGCGGTGGCCTGGAGGTGGTTTTTTCGCACTTCAGCCATGGCCCCGCGCTGCAAAAGGATTTGCACGATCTCAGCTAGCGCCACTTAGCTGAGCGCCGTATCGAGCACCATCATCAGGAGAAAGCCGCACACCAGCGCGGTGCTGGAAACACCGCCATTGCCGCTGCGCTGCGCCTCGGGAATGGCGTCGTGCACGATGACGAACAGCATGGCGCCAGCGGCGGCCGCCAAGCCCCACGGCAGCAAGGCGGACGAAAGACCGATCACGGCCAGGCCCGCCAGCGCCGCCACCGGCTCGACCAGGCCGGAGGCGGCGCCCATGGCCACCGACAGACGCCGGCCGTAGCCGACGCTGCGCAGCGCCAGCGCCACCACCAAGCCTTCCGGCACGTCCTGGATGGCGATGCCGGCCGCCAGCGCATTGGCCTTGTCCAGGTCGATGCCGGCATAGCCCACGCCAATCGCCAATCCCTCGGGCACGTTATGCAAGGTGATGGCGAAGACAAAAATCCACACCCGTTTCAAGCTGCTGGCCACGATGCTATCGGTCACGCCGGCTGGCACGCGCACGCGCACGGCCAGGTTGAGCGCAATGATCAACACGACGCCCGCCGCCATGGCCAGCGCCACCAGCAGGCTGGCCGCCAGCGGCGTGGCCGCATGCAGGCGCGCCGCGCCCAGGGCCGGCAACACGAGGGAAAATGCCGTCGCCGCCAGCATCACGCCGGCGCCGAAGCCAAGAAATGCATCGTAGCCGCGCTGCGAAAAGGTGTGCGACAGCAGCACCGGCACGGTTCCCAGCGCCGTCGCGGCCGCCGCCATGCCGCCGCCGATCAGGACCGGCGCCAGATGGACATTGCGCAGCGCCAGCTGGGCCGCCAACGCGTACAGCAGTAGCAGCGAGGCGCCGCCGCACAGGGCAAAGCCCAGTGCGCGGGGCCAGGACCAGTGCCTGGCCAGGGCCAGCAGCGCTCGGGGCGTATTCACGCTGGTGGCGCCCGGCCTGCTGCGCTACAGGGGCATGGACGAGGTGCTGCCATCGCGGCCGTTGGCGCGCATGCCCAGTTCGGCACCCGTCAGCGGATCGGCGTCGGGATTCGATGCCGTGCGCGCCGCCATCTGCTGCACTGTCGCCAATTCGTCCTGCGGCAGTTTCACTTCGGCCTCGCCCGTGCCGCCGTCGACGGCCATCTGCTGGCGCGGATCGGACACATACTGCCACTTGCCGCCCTGGTTCCACGGCCCGCGTTCCTCGCCCGGTCCCTGCGACATATTGAAATACACATCGGCATACTGCGGGTCGCCCGGCAGTTTGCCCGGCGGGAAATTCGGCTCGATCGAGTACAGGGCTTTTTCAAACGACTTCTGGTGCGCCACTTCGCGCGTCATCAGGAAACCCAGCGCTTCCTTCACGCCCGGGTCATCCGTCAGGTTGATCAGGCGTTCGTAGACGATCTTGGCACGCGCCTCGGCGGCGATGTTCGAGCGCAGGTCGGCCGTCGGTTCGCCGATGGTGTCGATGTAGGCGGCCGTCCACGGCACGCCGGCCGAATTGACCAGCGGCGCGCCGCCGCCGTACAGCACTTGCGTCACGTGGCTGTCGTTGCCCGCCCCCGTGATATTGCGATACAGCTCGCCCGCCTGGTCGACACCCTCGGCCAGCCGGCCCTTGGCGCCCTTGTTGAGCATGACGACGATATTGCCGATCACTTCCAGGTGGCTCAGTTCTTCTGTCGCGATATCGAACAGCATGTCCTTGCGGCCCGGATCGTCCTCCGACAAGGCTTGCGTGAAATAGCGGCAGGCGGCGGCCAGCTCGCCCTGCGGGCCGCCGAATTGTTCCAGCATCAGGTTGGCCAGCCCGGGATTGGGCTGCTCCACCCTGACCGTGTATTGCAGTCGCTTGTTGTGTGCAAACATGGTGTTCTCCTCGTTCGCAGCACGCCGGTCTACTCGTGCTGATTCAGTGATCTGTGGATGTCCTTCGACTCGTTGCGCCCCGGCCGGTCGTCGGCCAGCTTGCCCGCTTCGCTCTGCGGCCGCTGCGCCGCGCCCTTGACGTGCGCGTTGTCATCGGGCTGATTCAAGTTGCGCAGGTTTTCCTGTTCCACCGGGTCAGGCCCGCCCTGCGGCGTGATGACGTCGTTGGCCCAGTGGCCGCTGTTGGCATTGCCGCTGGCCTGCTTGCCGCCGCCCTGGTTGGCGTAGGCATCGCCCTGCGTCCGGTTCACATCGCTCTTGTCCATGCGTGTGTTGCGGCCCTGGTCGGCGGGATGCTGCGGTGTATTGCCGTGTTTTTCCTGCATGCGTTTCTCCTCGGTGGGTGGATGAAGTTCCATGCTACTGGCGCGCGGCCGCCGGCAAGATAGGCGCGCGGCGGGCCGGCATGTAGGAAAGTGCCTCGTGCAGCGCCCGATACAGCGGCTCAGCGCCGCCGCAGCCACAGCGCGCCGGCCGCCAGGCCGATGCCGAAGGCGCCGTACACCAGCAGCAGCGAAGGGCGCGACAGGCGCATCTCGTAGCCGGGCTGCAAACGGTGCGGCGTCAGCTGGTAGTCGGTAAAGCAGGCCACGGCCGTGGCGCCGGCCGCCGCCGCCACGGTGGACGCCACGCGCCGCCGATCGAGGATGCGCGCCGCATAGCGTTCGAACAGCACGCCCCAGAAGATGGCGCTGCAATGGTGGATAACGTAGCCGACCAGGGTATGCCTGAGCGTGGCGTCGTCGCGGCGCGCCGCCTGGTCGCCCCACAGCCAGTGGCTGACGACGTTGACGGCGGCAAATGCGCTGCCCGTTTCGCGCCGCCCGCACAGGGCCAGCGCGGCGGCGGATAGCAGGGAGGCAAGGCTGCCCGACAGGGCGCCATGACGCAGAGAGAGGGCAAAAGAGGGCAAGGCTGGCATGGTTGGTCTCCGTGGTGGATGCGGCAATGAACTGAAATGCAAAAGGCGAATCCAACCCTCATCAGGAGGACATCGATGCGCATACTGCTGACGGGAGCGAGTGGATTCATCGGCACGCATGTTTCGACCGCGCTGCTGGCCGAAGGTTTCCAGCTGGTGTGCACGGTGCACCACGCGCGGCGCCACGCCTACGTCGGCGACGGGCAGCGCGTGCGCCTGGTCGAAGCCGATTTTGCGCATGACACGGCCAAGGCTGCGTGGCTGCCGCGCCTGGCCGGCATCGACGTCGTCATCAACTGCGTCGGCATCATCGCCGAGCATGGCGCGCAGACCTTCGCCGCCCTGCACACGCAGACGCCGTGCGCCCTGTTCGCCGCCTGCGCCGAGAGCGAGGTGCAACTGGTGATCCAGCTGTCGGCCCTGGGCGCGGACGAAGGCGCCGTGTCGCCGTATCACCTGAGCAAGAAGGCGGCCGACGACTTTCTTGCCAGCCTGCCGCTGCGCGCCGTCATCGTGCAGCCCTCGCTCGTGTATGGCGACGACGGCGCCAGCGCGCGCCTGTTCCGCATGCTGGCCAGCCTGCCCGTGTATCCGCGCTTCGGCCGCGCGCCGCAGCTGGTGCAGCCCGTGCATGTGGATGACTTGAGCGACCTCATCGTGGCGCTGCTGCGCGCGCCGGCGCCGTGGGTGGCCAGAAGACGCGCCGCGTGCCCGCCGTCGGTCCGCAGGCGCTGCCGTTGACGGCCTATCTGGCGGCCCTGCGCGCGGCCATGGGACTGGGCCGGCGTGTATCCGCTTGAAGACAGCTATGGCCTGCTTACGCGCAGCGGCGTGCCGCCCGCCTGGGCGCCGCCGCTGCTGGCGGGCGCCTGCCTGCTTGATCTGCTGCTGGGCATGGCCACCCTGGCGCTGCGCCCGCCGTGGCGGCGCTGGCTGTGGCCGGCGCAGGCCCTGCTGATCCTTTTCTACACCGTCTGGATCGCCGTGCGCCTGCCGGAATTCCTCTGGCATCCGTACGGCCCGCTGACGAAAAACCTGCCCATACTGGCGGCCCTGTGGCTGCTGTACCAACTGGAGGAAAAATAATGGAATACCTGGTCATCAAATGGCTGCACATCGTCTCGTCGACCCTGCTTTCCGGCACCGGCATCGGCTCGGCCTTCTACATGCTGTTCACCAGCCTGAGTCGCGACGTGCGCGCCATCGCCGTCGTCAGCCGCCACGTGGTGCGCGCCGACTGGCTGTTTACGGCCACCACGGTGGTGTTCCAGCCGCTGAGCGGCTTTTACCTGGCCCACCTGGCCGGCTATCCCTTGAGCAGCCGCTGGATCGTCTGGTCCGTGGTGCTGTACCTGGTGGCCGGCGCCTGCTGGCTGCCCGTCGTCTGGCTGCAAATGCGCATGCGCGACATGGCGCACGCCAGCGCGCGCGACGGCCTGGCCTTGCCCACGCTGTACTGGCGCTACCTGCGCATCTGGGCGGCACTGGGGGTGCCCGCCTTCTTCGCCCTCATCATCGTGTTTTATCTGATGACGGCCAAGCCCGTTTAAGCTCTGCTTGCGTCAGTGTTTCGTCAGTGTTCTCGTCAGTGTTTGCGGCCCTGCTTCTTGCCGCCGCCGGCACCCTTGCCGGCACCGGCTTTCGTGTGGCTGGCCGCCTCCTTGCCGCGCTTGGCACTATCATTTTCGGTAGCGGATTTTTCTTCCGTGGCGGTGGCCGACTGGCGGTTCTGGCCCGCCTGCGATTTTTGCTTGTGCATGCTGCTCTCCCGATGCGCGCCTCAATACTTTCAGCCTAGCCGCCGCGGCGCCATTGGCCATCGGCGCGCCCGCCGCCACCTTGTAGGATCATGCCGCCAAAACCACCCACGTCTCGTGCAGATGGCGCCACAGCAGCTTGCCGTGCGGCGTTTTTTCATACACGACGGTGGACAATCGCTGCGTGTTTTCAGCGCCCGGCAGCGACTGGAACTCGCGGTAGGACACTGTGGCGCCGGCAGCATTTTCCTGAATCAGCATCAGGTCCGCAATATGCATCTGCAAGCCCGGACGGCTGCCGCCGGCAGCCTGGAAAAACGTCGCCAGACCGGCGGCATCGAGCTGCTTGCCACCGGGCGAAATCATCGTGAAAGCGGGCGAAAAACGCGCGAGCAGATCGGTGCAATGTCCGGCTGCCGTGGCCTCGCCGCCGAGCCATTCGCGGATCAGCACATGGGTGGACAGCACATCGTCAAAATAGGGGTTGGTAGCGTTCATTTTTTGCGTTCCTGAGGGTAAGAAAAAAGACTGAGCACGGCGCGGTTGTCGATGCGCAAGCACAGCATCAAGGGCAGTACGCACGAGGCGGCGGCGAGGGCGAAGCAGCAGTGGAAAACCTGCGCCGCGCGGGCATGCTGGGTGGGGTCGTCCGGCGAAGCCATGCCGTGCGCCGCCAGCAGGCTGTTGAGCAATACGCTGAGCAGCGCGACGCCCAGGCAAAAGCCCAATTGGCGGTTGATGTTCCACACGGCGCTGGCCTGGCTCAGCTGGCTGTCGGGCGTGCGCAAAAAGGCCGTGCTTTGTGCCGTGCTGCTGCACAAGCCGCCGCCAAAACCCATCACGGCGTAGGCGCCGGCCAGCCAGAACAGCTGATCCGCCGCCTGCACCCGCAGCAGCATCAGCATGCCTGCCGCCTGCAGCAGCGCACCAGCGATGAACAGCGGTTTCGGTCCCACGCGGCGATACGTTTTTCCCGTCAGCGCGATGGCGCCGAACGAGGCCACGGCCCACGGCAGCATCAGCGCGCCCGCCGTCGAGGCGGACATGCCCAGCACGCCCTGCAGATACAGCATGGCCAGCAGGCTCACGCCCATGAAGACGCCGGGCACCAGCAGGTACATCAGCATGGAGATGCGCAGCAGCGGTTCGCTGGCCAGGCGCAGGTTGAGCAGCGGCGTGGACTTGCGCAGCGCGCCGCGCACATAGCCCCAGGCGCAGACGGCACCCAGCGCCAGCACGCCGGCGCCCGCCAGGGCATCGCCCGGCGTGCCCAGCATGGTCAGGCCCAGCAACAGCAGCAGGATCGCCACGCAGCCCGCCAGCAGGCCGGCCACGTCGAGCCGCGGGACGTGCGCACGGGGCGGATCAGGGCGCAGCCAGCAAACGGCCAGCAGCAGCGCCAGCGCGGCGAACGGCACGTTCAGGTAGAAAATCCAGCGCCAGGACAGGCTGTCGACAATCACGCCGCCCAGCGCGGGCGAGAGGGCCGGCGCCAGCAAGCCCACCAGCATGATGACGGACGACAGGCCCGGGCGCTCCGCAGGCGGGTACAGTTGATACGTCATGCTCTGCCCCAGCGGGATCAGCAGCCCGCCGCCCAGGCCCTGCACGCAGCGCCAGGCGATCAGCGCCTCGATCGTCGGTGCCAGGCCGGCGCCCACGCTGGCGAATAAAAAAGTTAGCAACGAGGCCACGAACACGGTTTTGCTGCCATAATAGGCAGCCAGCCAGGCGCTGGCGGGAATCACGATGGTCAGCCCGAGGATGTAGGCGGTGCTGATCCAGCCCAGCTGCGCCACCGAGGCGTGCAAGCCATGGCCGATGTCGGGAAAGGCCACGCTGGTGATGAACATGTTGATCAGGTCAACGAAAAACCCCAGCAGATAGATGGCTGCGACCTTTTTGCGGTAGTCCATGGTGCTCCGAATGGCAAACGGCCAGCTTAAGCGCCGCAGGCCAGTTGCGTAACGGGCCAGCCCCGATTACACTGTCAAAGTAATTTTGACAAACATCCCTCATCCGCATGCCTTCTCATTCTTATCCATGATCAGTCTTGACCGTTTAGGTATTTTCATCGCCATCGTCGACGCCGGTTCACTGACGGCGGCCGCCGCCGTGCTGGGCCAGAGCAAGGCCGTGGTGAGTTTTAACTTGAAACAGCTGGAGGCCGAACTGGGCGTGTCGCTGCTGACGCGCAGCACGCGCAGCCTGGCGCTGACGGACGTGGGACGGCGTTTTTATGAGGATTGCCAGCGCGTGCTGAGCGAAGCGCATGGCGCCATCGAGACGGCGCGCCAGGGCCACCAGGGCTTGCGCGGCACTCTGCGCCTGACCACTACTGTCGAATACGGCAGCCGCACCGTGGTCCCCGCGCTGATCGCCTTTGCGGCCGCCCACCCGCAGCTGCAGATCCAGCATGCGTCGTCGTCCTCGCATGAAGACCTGATCGCCGGGCGCTACGACGTCGCCATCCGCATGGGTTCACTCAACGATTCGAGCTACCGCGCCGCGCTGATCGAGCCGTACGCGATCTGGCCCGTGGCGTCGCCCGCCTACCTTGCCAGCCTGCCCGGCAAAGGCGTCGCCAGCCTGGACGACTTGCAGCGCGCACGCTGGCTGGCGCACAGCCGCCTGGCGTCGCCCCTGCGCTGGGAAGTGCAGACACAGGATGGCCCGGCCGCCTTCGCCGCGCAGGACGACGCCGTCATCCAGTCCGACTCCGCCTCGGCCCTGCTGGGCTTTGCCCTGGGCGGCTGCGGCGTGGCCCTGCTGCCGCAATGGCAGGTGGAAGGCGAGGTGCGCGCGGGACGTTTGCGCCATCTGCTGCCGCACGTGGTCTTTCCACAGCAGGGCGTGTATGCCGTGTATGCGAACACCCAGCATATCCCGGAAAAGGTGCGCGCCTTTATCGACTTCCTGCGCGCCTTCGTCGGTACGGCGGACTGAGGTTTCACGTGGCGCCCTGGCGCCCTGACAGCCATATCAGCCTGCAAACAGTTGAAATGACAACGGTTTCCAAGGGGCAAACGCGCGCCCGTTTCGATTTGCACGGCCTACACTGCAGGGACGTTGTTCATCGAATGGAGACCATCATGGCACATACATTGGCAGCAGTTTTCGCGCAGCGCGACATGGCCGAGCATGCGCGGCAAGACTTGATCAACGCTGGCTTTTCCAGCGCCAACATCCGCCTGCACGATGCGGGCAGCGACGGCATGGCGGCGCAGGAGGCCAGCCACGACGGCGACAATCTGCTCGACAGCATCAAGCATTTCTTTTCCGACCTGTTCGGCAGCCATGCCGACCGCCACGTGTACGCGGAAGCCGTGCGGCGCGGGCATATCGTGCTGACACTGGCAGAGGCCAGCGACGCCGACATCCAGCGCGCCACCGACCTCGTCGAACGCTACGCGCCCATCGATATCGACGCGCACGCGGAGCACTGGCGCGCCGGCGGCTGGCAAGGCGCCAGCGCGCCGCCGCAAGACACTACGCCGCGCCAGGGCGCCAGCATGCAGTCGGGCGCGCCATCGCAGCAGGGCAGCTACGCCGGTAACGCCGGGAACCTGAACGAGACGGCGGCATCGCAGCAGTTCGCCGGCGGCATGCCGACGGCCGGCATGGAGACGAACCTGGCCCCGAACGCGGGCGCCACCGTGCGCCGCTACCCCGGCGCCGACAACCTGCCGGGCACCAGCTACGACGAGGAGCAGTACTACCGCAGCCACTGGAGCAGCCAGTACGCAGCCACCGGCACGCGCTTCGAGGACTACGATCCCGCCTACCGCTATGGCCACTCGATGGCGCGCAGCGCCAGCTACGAGGGGCAAAACTGGGAGCAGGTGGAGCCCGAGCTGCGCAGCAACTGGGAGCACACGTATCCGCAATCGGCCTGGGACGACTTCAAGGCGGCCGTCAGGCATGGCTGGGAGCGCATCACGTCCTGAGCGTCAGCGGCGCGCTGGCGCGTGCCTGGCGCTCCTCAGCGCCTCTCAGCGCCCCTCGTGCGTGAGCTTGAGGAAGTGGTTGAGGATGTGGAAGTGGTCTTCAAAGAATTCCTCTTCCATGGCCGGCAGCGCTGCCACCGGCACCCACTGCGCCAGCGCCGCGTCGTCGGCCGCCGTCACGGCCGGCAGCTGGCGCGTCTTCAAGTCAAAATAATGCGCATGCGTGATGGTGCGCCCGCGCTGGCTGCGGTCCGGATGGTCGAACACGGCCACGCCGACCAGCGCCTCGACCAGGGTGGGCGCCAGCACGCCCAGCTGGGTCTCTTCCGCCAGTTCGCGGATGGCGCCCTGCAGCAGGCGTTCGCGCGGCTCCAGGAAGCCGCCGGGCAGCGCCCACAATCCCTTGCCCGGATAGCCGCCACGGCGCACCAGCAGCACGTGGCCGCCCGTCTGCACCAGCGCGTCGACGGTGGTGAAGATGGGCGGATACGGCGCCACGCGCCAGCGCGCTTTATACGCTTCGATGGCGCGGTATTCCTGCACCAGCGGCGCGTACCACGGCAGCAGGGTCCACGCTTTCACATACTGGCTGATGGCCACGGGCAGCAGCTGCGCCACGGCGCTCAGCGATACCGCCACATCCTCGGCCTCGAACAGCACGTTGCGGATCGCCGTGGCGCCGATGGGCGCGCCCGCATCGATCTCCAGATTGAAGAGCTGCCAGTGGGGGAAGTGGTGCAGATAGTAGCTGGTGGCGTCCTTGAAGCAGGCCACCAGCATCACGCGCTGCGCCTTCGGCACGGCGCCCGCCACGGCATGCCGCACGGCGTCGGCCCACAGGCCGTCATCGTAGTAGTCGCGCACGGCCACATAATGCACGCGCTCGCGCTGCGCCTCGGGCAAGGTCGCGGCGATCATGGCGGCGCGTTCCTGCCACGTGAATGGATTTTTCGGGCTGCGCGCATGGAAGGCCGAACCGAGCACCACCACCACGTGGGCGGCGGTGGCCAGCGCCTTTTGCAGCAAGCCCGCATGGCCGTTATGAAAAGGCTGGAAGCGGCCAATCAGGATGGCCGCGTCGGCGGAATAGGCGAGTGTCATGCGTCGTCTCCGGTGGGGTAGTGGGCGGCGATCGGCAATTGACGGCCGCTGCCAAAGGCGCGCGAACGCACGCGGATGATGGGCGCCGCTTGGCGCCGTTTGTATTCATTGCGGGCGACCATGCCAAGGATGCGCGTGACCAGCTGCTTGCCGTCCTCCTGCTGGCGCAGCTGTGCGACAAAGGCCGACGCCTGCGCGCTCTCCGCCAGCGGCAGGCGGCGCCCTTCGATATGCCACTTTAAGATTTCATCGAGCACGGGATACGGCGGCAAGCTGTCCGTGTCGCGCTGGCCCGGCGCCAGTTCCGCCGATGGCGGTTTATCGAGCACGGCGACGGGAATCAGTTCGCGCCCGGCACTGGCGTTGAGATGGCGCGACAGGGCGAACACCTCGGTCTTGTACAAGTCGCCGATCAGTCCCAGGCCGCCGTTCGTGTCGCCATACAGGGTGCAGTAGCCCACCGAGATTTCGCTCTTGTTGCCGGTGGTGAGCAGCAGGGCGCCAAACGCGTTCGAGTATTCCATCAGTATCGTGCCGCGCACGCGCGCCTGCAGGTTTTCCAGCGGCAGCCCTTGCAGCTTGGCGTCGAAAGCGGCCGCGTAACCGGTCTCGTACTGCGCCACGATGTCGCGGATCGGGTGCGTGTGCAGGGCGATGCCCAGGTTGGCGCACAGGGCCACGGAATCGGTGACGGAGCCGGCGCTGGAGAACACGGACGGCATGGTGATCGCCACGACGTTATCGGCACCCAGCGCTTCGACGGCCAGGGCCAGGGTCAGCGCCGAATCAATGCCGCCCGAGCAGCCGACGACGACTTGCGTGAAACGGCAGCGGCGCGCGTAGTCGCGCAAGCCCAGCACGATCTGGCGCCGGGCGAATTCCACGGCGGGGATGCCTGCGGGGTCGGGCACGGGAAAGGCGGCGCCATCGGTACGCGTAAAGCGGCCCTCGGCAAAGCGCAGCAATTGAAAATCTTCGACGAAGCGGGCCGCCTCGAACTGCAGGCCGTGGTGCGGCGACATGGCAAACGAGGCACCGTCAAATACGAGTTGATCCTGGCCGCCCACCTGGTTGACGAACAGCAGGGGCAAGTTGACGCGCGCGCAGGCGGCGCCAAACACGGCGTGGCGCTGCGCGCGCTTGCCAATGTCGGACGGGCTGGCATTGATGCTGACCACCAGGTCGGGGCGCGCCGCGTGCAGGGTCTCGAAAGGGTTGACGGCGTAGGCGCGGCCATCGTCGTTCCAGCCATCCTCGCAAATCATGAAGCCGACCTTGCA
The DNA here is from genome assembly GCF_002878455.1 of Janthinobacterium sp. AD80. GTDB lineage: Bacteria > Pseudomonadota > Gammaproteobacteria > Burkholderiales > Burkholderiaceae_D > Janthinobacterium. Next base: position 87,076 of record NZ_NRDQ01000019.1, on the reverse strand, counting down.
GCCGGCGATGGTCAAGGTGCAGGCGCCGGGCGGGCCCGGCTCGAAATGCCGGCCCTCGTCAAAGATGCCGTAGGTGGGCAGCAGCTGCTTGTAGTATTCGGCCACGATGCGCCCGTCGCGGATGGCCAGCAGGGCGTTGTACAGGGGCTTGCCGATGCCGGGATTGGGCCGCGCCGTGCCGATCACGGTGACCAGCGCCGGCCAGCGCGTGGAGGCCTGCAGCAAGGTGTCCAGCGCCCGCTGCAGGCCGCGCAGGAAGGCGGCGTCCTCGAACAGGTCGCCCGGGTAGTAGGCGCACAGCGACAGTTCCGGACACACCAGCAGATCCGCACCGTCCTCGCTGGCGCGTTGCATGCGCGCGGTGATGGCGGCGACATTGCCGTCGAAGTCGCCCACGGTGGGGTTGAGCTGGGCGAGGGCGATGGTCAGCATGGTGTTCCTTCATTGGTTACGCTTGAAACCACTATCCTGCCTGAAATATGCCCAATCGTACTGATGCAATCGTGCAAGCCGTTGTCGGGTGCTTCAGTTGCGGACTACCGCGTCTTGCGCCAGGCCCGCAAGCGCGTGCGCGCATTCGCATACGGCGACGACGTATTGAACTGGATCATGCGTCCCATCGTGTAATGCGTGTACCAGGGCTGGCCATACAGTTGCGCATCATCGTGCGCTTCGACCAGCGCCAGCAGCTGATTCTTGGCCACGTCCAGGCGCTGCAGCAGGGCGTCCATGCCCAGCTCAGCATAGTCGGCATAGAAGCGCTGCGCCAGTTTTCCCAGAGCGTTCCACGTGAAACCTTCGGCGGGAAAGGCAATGTCCTCGATGCGTCGCCCGTCACGCAACTGCGCGTGCCAGTGCAAGACCAGCACATTCCAGCCCAGCAGATACGCCAGCAGATCGCACACGCTCATGCGCGTGCCCTTGACGTGGCCTTCCAGCACGGGCGCCCGCGCCAGAGAGGGTGGCACCTGCGCCAGTTCCTGCAGCAGCTTGGCGTAGCTGCCGTCGATGGCGTCGATGAGTTCCTGCTTGCTGTTGGGAATGGCCATCAGGCCCCTTCCTTGACAGGCCGGCCCGCCGCCTGCCAGTGGTCGTAGCCGCTGTCGAGACGGCGCGCCGGCAAGCCGTGCTGGCGCAGGGCCGCCACAGCCTGCACGGACAGCACGCAATACGGTCCACGGCAGTAAGCGGCGATCTCCTGGTCGATGGGCAATTCCGCCAGGCGGCGCTGCAAGTCGTCGAGGGGAATATTGATCGCGCCGGGCAAGTGGCCGGCGGCAAACTCCTGTGCGGGCCGCACGTCGAGCACGGTGATGCTGGCCTCGTGCATGCGCGCGAACAATTCGTCGCCCGAGATGGCTTCCACATGGTCGCCCCGGCTCAGCGCCTGCAATTCGCTGCGCTGGTGCTGCGCATACACGTCCAGCGCAGCCAGCAACTGCACGATGGGGCCGCTACCCAGGCGGTACAGCACGCGCTTGCCGTCGCGCCGGGCCTGCACGAAACCGGCGCGCCGCAGCTGCTGCAAATGCTGGGAGGTGTTGGCCACGGACAAGCCCGTCAACTCGACCAATTGCTCCACCGCATGTTCGCCGTGCGCGATCTGGCCGAGCAGGCGCAAGCGGGGTGCGCTGCCTAAAATTTGGGCAAACTCGGCGGGGCCGGTGAGGAGATCGATAGCAGCGGTTTTCATTGACACGATGCTAGCACCCTTATAACATTCAAGCAATTACTTGAATGAAGACGGGAGTAGCAATGCAAGCACTATGGATCGACGCGCTGGCCATCGGCGTGGGCGCCACGGCAGTGATGGATGTGTGGGCCGTGGCCTTGAAGCGCTTCTGGTGCATCCCCTCGCTGAATTACGCGATGGTGGGGCGCTGGCTCGGCCATCTGCCGCGCGGCACGTTCAGCCACACGGCCATCGGCCAGGCGGCGCCCGTGCGCGATGAAGCCGTGCTGGGCTGGACGGCGCACTATGCGATCGGCGTGCTGTTCGCGGCCGTGCTGCTGGCGCTGGCAGGGCAGGAGTGGGTAGAGGCGCCGACCTTCGCGCCGGCCCTGCTGGCCGGTGTGCTGAGTGTGGCGGCGCCGTTCTGCATCTTGCAGCCGGGCATGGGCGCCGGCCTGGCCGCCAGCAAGACGCCGCACCCGAGCGCCGCCCGTGTGCGCAGCCTGATGGCGCACACGGCGTTCGGCATCGGCCTGTACCTGGCGGCGCTGCTGTGGTCGACTATCCGCTGACTTGCTGCTAACTAGCTCGTCAGCGGCGGCACAGGCGTCGGTGCCGCCGTGGGGGCCGGCGCCACGGCCGACATGACCGGCGCCTCGGGCTGCGCCGGCACAGTGCTCAGCACCATCGTGCTGGGCTTGGCGATCGAGATATGCGCGTCATCGAGGCGCTTGAGCAGCTCGAACAGCAGGGCGCTGCGGATGCCCGACGTCAGGCGCGGCGACGACGCATAGCCGGTGGCGTTAAACAGCAACAAGCCATTGTCGATGCCGTCCAGCTGCACGCTGGGCGCCGGCGTGTCGAGCACGTCGGGATTGTCGACAAAGGCGGACAGGATCAGCGCGCGCGCCGCCTGCGCATCCGTGCCCAGCGGCAGCGGCAGCTTGACTTGCACCAGGCCCAGCGGATTGGCCAGGGTCACGTTGCGCACCGTCTTGGTAATGAATTCCGAGTTCGGCACGATCACCGTCGAGCGGTCGCCCAATTGAATTTCCGTGGCGCGCACATTGATGCGGCGAATGTCGCCTTCCACGCCGCCCAATGACACCCAGTCACCCACCTTGACGGGGCGCTCGGCCAGCAGGATCAGGCCGGAAACGAAGTTCTGCACCACGGCCTGCAAGCCAAAACCGATACCCACTGACAAGGCCGACGCCACCCACGCGATGCGTTCGAGACCGATGCCGGCCGCCGACAGGGCCAGCGCCACGGCCAGCACGCCGCCGATATAGCCGAACAGGGTGATGAACGACACTTGCATGCCCGTGTCGAGATTGGTGGTCGGCAAATAACTGTTTTGCAGCCAGCGCTTGAACAGGCCCAGCGCGATAAAGCCCACCACCAGCACCAGCAGCGCCTGGATCATGGCGGCCGGGCGGATCGCCACTTCGCCGATGGCCAGGCCATCCTGCAGCTTGCCGACGCGCTGGAACAGCTCGCCCGGACCTTCGCCAAACGGCGCCAGCAGCAGCATCAGGGCCAGCAGCACGACGATGGCGCGGCCGATGCCCGACAGCAGCACGGCCGCCTGGTCGCGCGCCTTCGGCGTGGCCAGCACGGGATGGGCCGCGTCCGGCGGCGGTGGCGTCGAGGCCAGCAGCATGCAGATATCATCGACCAGCACCGTCAGCAGATAGGTGCTGCAGAGCACCACGATGACCCAGGCGATCTGCTTGGCGACAAAGCTACCGAAGGCCACGTAGCCGATCAGCAAGCTGATGACGCTCGACGCCAGCGCCAGCCACAGCAGCACCGTGACGCAACGCAGCCACAGCGGCGTGATCAGATTGGCGGGATCGGCCTCGCGCAACTGGCGCCAGCAGCGCTCGGCGCGCATCAGGCCATAGGCGATCGTCGTGCTCATTACCAGGGCGACGATGCAATTGACGGCCACGGCCGTCGACAGGCCCGCGTTGATGACGATGGTGACGCGCTCCGTCGCCCAGACCAGCACGACGATGAAGGAAAACATGGTGGGGAAATTGCGCATGCGGTGCGCCAGCGCATCGGGCAGCGGCAGCAAACGCCACGAGACGCGGCGCGGCGACAGCAGCGCGTGGCCCAGCCCGGCCGTAAAACCGGCAAAGCAGATGATGCCGATCAAGCTGCTGAGGAAAGTCGAGGTCTTCTCCGACAGGCTGCCATCCCAGCGCAGCCCCATGGCCAGCAATTCGGCCACCAGCCCCGGCGTGGCCAGCGCCAGCACGATGACGGCCAGCGCATGCAGCGAACGGCGCAGGCGGCCATGCGGTACGCGCGTGGACGTCACCACCAGCAGGTAGCGCGAAGCCCAGATGCTGATGCCGATGACAGCCACGATGGCGGCCAGCAAGCCGCCCCAGGCCGACGACGGCGTGGCGCGCGCCGCGTTCGCCAATTCCAGCTCCAGCGCCCGCAGGCGCTGCAAATTCTGCGGCAATTCGCCATGCAGCTGTTTCCAGAAGGAACCGGCAAGTATCGACGGCGTGCGTTCGCCCAGGCGCGCCTGCAATTGCGCGCGGCGCACGGTCGACACTTGCTCCGAGGCCTGCGTCGCTTCCACGGCCAGCAGGCGCGCCAGTTTCACCTGCGCATCGAGCGCGCTGCTGGTGCGGTCCAGCTGGCTGCGCTGCGCCGCCACATCGGGCGCATCTTTCGTCCCCGCCGCTGGCGCTCCCAGCTCGGCCAGCCGCGCCTGCACGCTGGTGAGCGTGGGCGCCAGCGACTCGGCCACCTTGTCCGCCTCGGCGCTGGCCGCCAGCGCGTCGGCCTTCATCTGCGACAGGGTCGCGTCATCGAGTTCCGCCTCGCCATCGAGCGCCTTCTGGATGGTGGTAATTTGCTTGCGCAAGCCATCGAGGCGCTGGTCGGCCGTGGCCGCATCGTCGACGGGTTGCGACCAGGCGGAGGGGGTGGATAAGGAACAAGCCAGCAGCAGGCTCAATAGCAGCGGCAGCAGCCAGCCGCGCCAGTGCGGGCGCGCGGCGCGGGGAAGGGGGGTACGAAAAGAAATCATGCAGTCCTATGGGCCAGGTGAGACGGTGGTATCCAGACGCCATCGTAGCGGCGGGCGCGGCGGTGCAATGCCGGCACACGGCCGGAACGATGGGAAGTACGGGAGTTGCTTAACTGTACGGCAAACAATGACAGACTAGCGCACTCCTGCGATGGATGACGGATATTTTCGTGCGGCAAGGTATTTGACGCCGATGCTCCACCTTAATGCGAGCAAAGCGTTCAGGCAGGTAGCGCCGCTGCCGAAGCAGGCTTAGAACCTATTGCGTATTAGGGTGTCAAACGCTATCCGCGTCTAACCAGGGTGTGGCGATGAGCGGTATGACTAGAGGGGCCGGCGCGATATTTTCCGGGAGTCGTTTGAAGCGGCATGGAACGTAGCCGCTGCGTGAAATTTAATCGCCGTCAACGGCCTTGACCAAGGAAAATGCAATTTCCCTGAACTGGAGTTACCTACTTTGAATATACTAAATAATTGGTTGCCCACCTCACGTAGTCAGTGGCTATTTACTGTCACAGCAGTGATTGGTATCTTGATTGCAATGAAGCTTGCGCAAGGGACCATCTGGCAAGGACGGATTGTTGGTCTGCTTGCCGCTGCTTTCAGCTTCTCGTTGTTTTGGAGGTTCTGGGGTCATTGGAAAGCTTTAAGGTTCCAACTGATGCGTAACGAGATGTATGTCATAAAAGCGTGGCGCGAATTCTTTCATTTAAGCCCAATCGTCAAGGCTTTCCATTTGCTTGCGTTCGCATTCCTCTGTCTGAGTGCCGCAGTGGGCGTCGTAGTCGATGTCAGCGACGCCATGCCAGTTTTATGGGTGAGCGGTGCCATTCTGGCGACGGCAGGCATTTGTGAAATGATGACGCAGACGACAAGATTACTGCAGAAAGCATGGAGTCCGCTCCTTGGCAAAGTGCTGGCAATCTCTGTTGGCGTTGCGCTTACCATGGTTGCTCTTTCACGTGCTAAACAACTGGTGCATTCATTGTCACCAATAGATACAAAGTATGTGGTCGAATTCACCACACTTGTGACTGCATTTTACTCACCCATGATGTTTATCGCTGCCATTGGCGCTGGGATGGCGTTATATGCATGCTGTCACCTATTGGTTTTAGTAATTTTCGCAGCCAGCAGTACTCTGATGTTTCAGTCACGCACATTGTTTGGTGAAAACTGGATGAGCAAGCGGCGCATGTTCTGGTACAGGCTTAGCAAGGGCAAACGGCCTCCGGGAAATATCCTTCCACTTCCAAAGGTTCTCTCGGAGTTCGACATCGCGATGCTGATGTCGCCACTTTCAAAGATTCTCCTCGCATGGATGCTAGCGTACGGGGTCGAAGCGGCTACAACATCTGTTCCAGTCATGACGCCATGGCTTAAAACCGTATTAGTGGAAATGGAATATCGATCAGGTAGCGCTTGTAAGAATCTCGACAAGACTGTACCAGTCGTATACATGGATGACGGGAATGTATCCGTTGCGCGACGCGGTGAAAACGGATACACCTTTACCATAGAAACCTGCAAGTTCTAAGCGGAAATGAAGAACCGAAAGCAATCCAGCTTTCGCCAGGAAAACACGTTTTCTGTAAACTTGTCGGCGCCACGATCGTGGATCTGAAAATGTGGGGGGGTATCAGAATCGCAGTTGGCACGCCGCCCCGGACGACGCACCGGGACGGCATGTCAGCGGCCTGCTAGGAAAGCTCTCGTCGGATGATGTCCGCGCCGGCGCTGAGCGCATTCAACTTGCCGCGTGCTACCTGACGCGACAAGGGCGCCATGCCGCAGTTGGTGGAAGGATAGAGCTTGTCGGCATCGACAAAGCGCAGCGCTTTGCGCAGGGTGTCGGCCACTTGCTCCGGAGTTTCAACGGTATTGCTGGCCACGTCAATCGCCCCCACCATCACTTTTTTTCCACGAATCAGTTCAATCAGGTCGATGGGCACGCGCGAGTTGTGGCATTCCAGCGAAATGATGTCGATATTCGATTTCTGCAGCTTCGGGAAAGACTCTTCATATTGACGCCACTCGGAGCCCAGCGTGTTTTTCCAGTCCGTATTGGCCTTGATGCCGTAGCCATAGCAAATGTGCACGGCCGTTTCGCATTTCAACCCTTCGATTGCCCGTTCCAGGGTGGCAATGCCCCAGTCATTGACCTCGTCAAAGAATACATTGAAGGCGGGTTCGTCAAACTGGATGATGTCGACGCCGGCCGCCTCCAGTTCGCGGGCTTCCTGGTTCAGGATCTTGGCAAATTCCCAGGCCAGTTTTTCGCGGCTCTTGTAATGGCTGTCATACAGCGTATCGATCATCGTCATGGGACCGGGCAGCGCCCATTTGATCGGCTGGCTGGTTTGCTGGCGTAAAAATTTGGCGTCGTCGACAAACACCGGCTTCGGGCGGCTTACGGCGCCGACAACTGTCGGCACGCTCGCATCATAGCGGTCACGAATCCTGACGGTCTCGCGTTTATCAAAATCCACGCCGCTCAGATGCTCGATGAAGGTGGTGACAAAATGCTGGCGGGTCTGCTCGCCGTCGCTGACGATATCGATGCCTGCGTGCTGCTGCTCCTGCAGTGACAAACGCAAGGCATCCTGTTTGCCCTCGATTAATTCCTCGTCCTGTAATTTCCACGGCGACCAGAGTTTTTCAGGCTGGGCCAGCCAGGAAGGTTTGGGCAAGCTGCCGGCGGTTGAAGTAGGCAATAATTTTTTCATGATGAATGATGTCGTGTAGGTAGGTGAATCAGAGAGCGTAATTCGCAGCCCATTGCTCAAGAATTTTCTTGTATGGCTTGATGAAATGCTCTTCCGTATATTTGCCCTGCTTGACAGCTAGCTGGCTGCGCTCTTCCCGGTCATAGACAATTCGCGTCAACGAGTAATCCTGGTGCTTCAGGCTAGGCTGATAGCATTTCCCTGCGGCGGAATTGGCGTTGTAAATCTCGGGCCGATAAATCTTTTGAAATGTCTCCATCGTGCTGATGGTGCCGATCAGCTCAAGATTCGTGTAGTCGGCCAGCAGGTCGCCGATAAAATAAAAGGCCAGCGGTGCGGAACTGTCCGGCGGCATGAAGTAGCGCACCTGCAGCCCCATCTTCTCGAAATATTGATCCGTCGGCGAAAATTCATTTTGCTGATACTCGACGCCCAGTACGGGGTGCTGATTTTCAGTCCGGTGATAGACCTTGCTGCTCGAGGCGCTGATGCAGATGACCGGCGGCTTGCTGAAGCGCTGTTGGTAGGCAGGCGACTTGACGAAGTGCTTGAACAGCTTGCCATGGAAATCGCCGAAATCCTCGGGTGTGCCAAACGTGGATTGATTATTGTTGTGCTCTGGCAGCAGCACGCTGAAGTCGTAATCGCGCACGTACGAGGAGAAGTTATTCCCCGCGATGCCGTCGATGCGTTCGCCGGTTTTTTTGTCGATGATATTTGGCTTCAATATCTCGATCAGCGGGATATTGCCGCCTTCGACATCGATATTCAATTCGACGGAAATGATTTCAAGCTCGACAGCGTAGCGGTCGCCCTTCGGATTGTCCCAGTGCGCCAGGCTGTTGAAACGGTTGTCGATCATCCGCAGGGTATTGCGCAAGTTCTCCTGGCGGCTCGCTCCTCTGGCCAGATTGGCGAAGTTGGTCGTCAGGCGCGTGCTGTCCGATGGATGATAGTTTTCATCGAAAACAATGCTCTTGATGCTGAATACAAAATCTTTGCTCATGGTGATCGGGTGTCCTGATTTCTGCGAATAGATGAATAGTGCGTATTGCGCGTGTTAAAAATGCGGACTAAGCCGCGAGCAATTCCTCGGCGGTGGCAGCGCTTGCATGGCGCGGCAAGGCGAGCAGCGGCAAGGCGCGCTGGACCGCCAGCGTGGCGCGCTCGAGCAGGGCCGCGTCCTGCAGACGGTAATCGAAGAAATCCTTGTCCGTCGCATAGACCCCCAGCGGCAATGTGCGGGCCTGGAAAAAGCTGAACAGCGGCCGCAACTGGTGGTCGATCATCAGCGCATGGCGCTCGCTGCCGCCGGTGGCAGCCAGCAAGATCGGCGTGTCGATCAAGGCATCCTGGTCGATGAAGTCGAAGAAGTGCTTGAACAGCCCTGTGTACGCGCCGCGGTAGACGGGCGTTGCCACCACCAGGATGTCCGCTTGCTCGACGGCGGCGAGTTCCCGCTCCACCGTGGCGGGCAGCTGGGAGCGCCACACGGCGCCGGCCAGCTGCGGCGCGAGCGGCCCCAGTTCGACCAGGCGCTGCTCGCACGGGACGGCGTCGGCGATCAGCCCCATCAGGTGCTCTGCCAGGGCGGCTGCCTTGGAAGGGCGTTGCAGCCCGCCGGATACCGCGACTAAACGCAAGGGACGTGTCATTGTTGCTTTCATATCGATGGATGCGCGAGGGCGGGAATTGCCGACAGCAAGGAAGTGCATGATAGCGGCGGGGATCGATGAAGTATAATGGTCTTATTTCATACATCCATGAATATGGCTCATTCAAATGCTTGAACGCATCCACCTCAGCATCGTCCAGCAAGTCGAGAAACAAGGGTCGTTGACGGCCGCGGCCAGCGTGCTGCACCTGACCCAGTCGGCCCTGAGCCACAGCATGAAGAAGCTGGAACAGCAACTGGGAACCGACGTCTGGCTGCGCGAAGGACGCAACCTGCGCCTGACGCAGGCCGGCCAGTATTTGCTGGCGGTGGCGAACCGGGTGCTGCCGCAGCTGGACCTGGCCGAAGAGCGCCTGGGCCAGTTCGCGCAGGGCGAGCGCGGTGCGCTGCGTATCGGCATGGAATGTCACCCGTGCTACCAGTGGCTGCTGAAAGTGGTGTCGCCCTATCTGGCCGCCTGGCCCGACGTGGATGTGGACGTCAAGCAGAAGTTCCAGTTCGGCGGGATCGGCGCGCTGTTCGGCTACGAGATCGACCTGCTGGTCACGCCCGACCCGCTGTACAAGCCGGGTCTGAAGTTTGAACCCGTGTTCGATTACGAGCAGGTACTGGTGGTGGCCAAGGGCCATGCGCTGGCGTCGACCGCCTATGTGAAGCCCCAGCAACTGACGCAGGAAGTGCTGATCAGCTACCCCGTGGACATCGAGCGCCTGGACATCTACAACCAGTTTCTGTTGCCGGCCGGTGTCACGCCCAAGCGCCACAAAGCCATCGAAACCACGGACATCATGCTGCAGATGGTGGCCAGCGGCCGTGGCGTGGCCGCCCTGCCGCGCTGGCTGGTCGAGGAATATGCGGCCAAGATGGACGTGGTGCCTGTGCGGCTGGGTCTGCACGGCATCGCCAAGCAGATCTACCTGGGAGCACGCGAGACGGACACGGCCATAGACTACGTGAAGGCCTTCATCGCGCTGGCGCGCCAGCCTGCCAGCGCTACTGCGCAGTAAAGCGATGCTCAGCCCCTTGATGCCTCCCGCTCAGCCCTGGCCCGCGCGCGACATCACGCACGCCTGTTCGCTGGAAGTCAGCACGAAGGATATTGCGGCCTTGAGCGCGGCGGCGTCGCGGATATTGCCCGGATCCACCATCGCCATTCCCTACCTGCCACGCGAGGACGACGACGCGCGGCTGGCTGCGGCGCGGGCCGTGCGCAAACTCGGCTTTGAGCCCATGCCGCACTTGTCGGCGCGCCGTATCGCTTCGCGCGCCGGGTTTGAGTCATTCGTCAAGCGCGCGGCCGCCGAAGCGGGCGTCGAGCGCTGCTTCGTCATCGCCGGCGATCCATCCACCCCGGTGGGGCCGTTTTGCGACAGCGCATCGCTGATCGACACCGGCGTTTTCGAGCGCCCGGGCATGCGGGTGATCGGCGTGGGGGGCCACCCGGAAGGCCATCCGGTGATGAGCAAGGCAGAACAGTGGGATGTACTTGAACGCAAGTGCCGCAGCATCAGCGCGCGCGGCATGGCGCCCCTGATCGTCACGCAATTCGCGTTTGATGCCGACATCGTGTTGACGTGGCTGACAGCGCTGCGCGCGCGTGGCATGCACCATCGCGTGCGCGTGGGTGTGCCGGGCCCGGCCAGCATCGCCGTGCTGGCGCGCTACGCCGCAGTGTGCGGCGTGGGCGCCTGCGCCTCGATGTGGTCGAAGTACGGCGTCTCCATCGGCAAGCTGTTCGGCACGGCGGGACCGGATGTGTTTGTTGATCGCCTGGCCGCCGGCCTGACAGCGGCACACGGCGAGGTCAGCCTGCACTTCTTTCCGTTTGGCGGCATTGCGCAGTCGGTGAAGTGGGTAGAACAATATCGTGCCCGCACCGCCCTGGCGGCTTGAAGCCCTTGTATGACGACCGCCTCTCCGGCAGCAGCGCGCCACCGGAGAAAGCGCAGTCCAGCCAGCTTACTCCACCGTCACCGACTTGGCCAGATTGCGTGGCTTGTCCACATCCGTGCCGCGCGCCAGCGCCGTGTGGTAGGCCAGCAATTGCAGCGCCACCACGTGCAGGATCGGTGACAGGTCGCCGTAATGCTCGGGCAGGCGGATGACGTGCAAGCCTTCGCCGGAACTGATGCGCGAATCGACGTCGGCAAACACATACAATTGGCCGCCGCGCGCACGCACTTCCTGCATGTTCGATTTCAGCTTTTCGATCAAGGCATCGTTCGGCGCGATGGTGACGACCGGCATTTCATTCGTCACCAGGGCCAGCGGGCCGTGCTTGAGTTCGCCGGCCGGATACGCTTCGGCGTGGATGTACGAGATTTCCTTCAGTTTTAACGCGCCTTCCAGGGCGATCGGGTAGTGCATGCCACGGCCCAGGAAAAGGGCGTTTTCCTTGCGCGCGAATTCTTCCGACCAGGCGATGATCTGCGGCTCCAGCGCCAGCACGGAAGCGATGGCGACGGGCAGGTGGCGCATGGCTTTCAGGTGCGCCGCTTCCTGTTCTTCGGAGAGGCGGCCGTTCACTTGCGCCAGGCACAGGGTCAGCAGGAACAGGCCCGCCAGCTGTGTCGTGAAAGCCTTGGTGGAGGCCACGCCCACTTCGACGCCGGCGCGCGTGATGTAGGCCAAGGCGCATTCGCGCACCATGGCGCTGGTGGCCACGTTGCAGATGGTCAAGGTGTGCTGCATGCCCAGGCTGCGCGCGTGTTTCAGGGCGGCCAGGGTGTCGGCCGTCTCGCCGCTTTGCGAAATGGTGACGACCAGGGTGTTCGGGTGCGGCACGCTGTCGCGGTAGCGGTATTCGCTGGCCACTTCCACGCTGACGGGCACCTTGGCGATCGATTCGATCCAGTATTTGGCCGTCATGCCCGCATACGAGCTGGTGCCGCAGGCGAGGATCAAGACGCGGTCGATCTGCTTGAAGATTTTATAGGCGCCGTCGCCAAACAGTTCCGGCATGATGCTGGTGACGCCTTCGAGGGTGTCGCCGATGGCGCGCGGCTGCTCGAAGATTTCCTTCTGCATGTAATGGCGGTACGGGCCCAGCTCGGCCGCGCCCGTGTGCGCATGCACGGTTTTCACTTCGCGCTCGACGGGCTTGCCGTCAACATCAACGATCCAGCAGCGCGACAGTTGCAGGTCGACCACGTCGCCTTCTTCCAGGTAGATGATCTGGTCGGTCGTGCCTGCCAGCGCCATGGCGTCCGACGCGACAAAGTTTTCACCATTGCCCAGGCCCACGATCAGGGGCGAACCCTGGCGCGCGGCAACCACGCGGTGCGGTTCGTCGCGGCAGAACACGGCAATCGCATACGCGCCATCGAGGCGTTTGACGGCCTGCTGCACGGTCTCGAACAGGTCGCCGGTGTACATGTGCTCGACCAGGTGGGCGATCACTTCCGTATCCGTCTGGCTCTGGAAAACGTAGCCGAGGGCCGTCAGTTCGGCGCGCAGCTCGTCGTGGTTTTCAATGATGCCGTTATGCACCAGCGCCACGCGCGCATTCTCTTCCGTTGGGGAAAAGTGCGGGTGCGCATTGAAATTGACAGGCGCGCCATGCGTGGCCCAGCGCGTGTGGGCGATGCCCGTAAAACCGCTCAAGCCTTCTTCGGCGATCTGCTTTTCCAGTTCGGCCACGCGCGAGGTGGAACGCGAACGTTGCAAGCGGCCATCGGCGTGCAGGGCGATGCCGCAGGAATCGTAGCCGCGGTATTCCAGGCGCTTCAAGCCTTCGACCAGGATGGGAGTGATATTACGCTGCGCTACCGCGCCGACGATGCCGCACATGGAAACCTCTGTCTAAAATTTAATCAATGCACGCATGCTAATGCAGAGTGATTGAAATATGCTTTCTAAATCCGTGCATTTTTGACTGAATATTTCACCGCTATTTCATAGTGAAATATTATTTCATTTAGAATGGATTTATTTTCCAATTCATCACCATCATGAGCGAACACAACATTACCCTCGACGAGATCGATCGTCGCATCCTGAATGCCTTGCAAATTGATGCATCGCAAACCAACAGCGAGCTGGCCAAGGCGGTGCACGTCTCGGCGCCCACCTGTTTGCGGCGGGTCAAGCAGTTGAGGGAAAGCGGCGTGATCGAACGCCAAGTGGCCATCGTCGCGCCGCAGTTGGTGGGCGCGCGCCTGACGGCCATCGTGGAGATCACGCTCGACGTGCAGGCGGCCGAGCGCATGGCGGCATTCGAGCAGCTGGTGGCCGACGAGGCGGCCGTGCTGCAGTGCTACCGCGTCTCGCCGGGGCCTGACTTCGTGCTGATGGTGCAGGTGGCCGACATGCCCGCCTATCACGCGCTGGCGCACCGCGTCTTTACCGCGCATGCGAATGTACGCAACGTGAAAAGCTATTTTTCCACCTTCCGCAGCAAATTCGAAACGCGCATCGCCGTCTGAGTTCCTGCGGCCAAGTTACCCACCGCTTGCCCACCGCTTATACGGTACTTTCCCACTGGCTATACGCAGCTTCTGCACAGGCTTATGCACAGGGCAGGTACGTGCGGCAGGCAGTGCCTGTCAGGGATCTTCGCCACACAAGACCAGACGCCGCCCCCTGCGTGCGCCAGCAATATCCCCATCCCATCCGATTATCGGGTCTTGCACGGTATCCAGAGAAAAATAGATGGGCTTGTGCACCACTTCCACACAGCTTGCCAACAGTTTATATGGCACTTATCGACAGGCTTATCCACAGATACCCGCCTCGACCCGCTTGCAACAGCGAAACCTGGCCCGTGAGCGCCGCACAATGCAGGCGGCGCGGCCCGTGCAGCGATGATGGACGCACACCAGGCAAGCGAACTCCACGAAAACAAATGGATGATCACGACAGCGCATCAAACAGCGAAGTTTTCCACCAGCTATCCACCACCTATCCCGGGCATTTCCACAGACTTACCCACATACACGGTCAACGTCATCCGCGTGCGGAAGGAGTTATCCCCACTTGTCCCCGCGCTATGCAGCGCTTATCCGCAGGCTTACACACAGACTTGTCCACATTCCGGGAATAAACACATGGCTGGCAGCGACACCCTGGCAGGAAACGTGAAAAGAGCGGGGACAGGCGCAGGCCAGGCCATCGAGTGAGAACTTGCACACAGCTTATGCGCAGCTTGCCCACATGCTTATCCAGTACTTGTCGACGGGCTTACCCACATAGTTATCCACAGAAAGAAAAAAGGCAGGCCGATGGCCTGCCTGTGTGCAAGAACTGCAGTGACGGTTTACTTCTTGATCTTCACGGGACGCGTCCAGCCGTCGATGGTCAATTGGCGGGCGCGCGAGACGGTCAGCTTGCCGGCCGGCGCATCTTTCGACAGGGTCGTGCCGGCGCCTAGGGTGGCCCCCTTGCCGACGGTGACGGGCGCGATCAGCTGGCTGTCGCTGCCGATGAAAGCGTCGTCTTCAATCACCGTGCGGAACTTGTTCACGCCATCGTAGTTGCAGGTAATGGTGCCAGCGCCGATGTTGACCCGCGAGCCGATGGTGGCGTCGCCGATGTAAGCCAGGTGGTTGGCCTTGCTGTGCGCGGCGACCTGGCTGTTTTTCACTTCGACGAAATTACCGATATGCACATCTTCGGCCAGGACCGTACCCGGGCGCAGGCGCGCGTACGGGCCGATCAGTGAGCCAGCGCCGACGACGGCATCTTCGATATGGCAGAAGGGCTTGATGTACGCGCCGGCCGCCACGGTGGCGTTGATGATGACGTTGTTGGGTCCCACGCGCACGCCGTCGCCCAGTTCCACCCGGCCTTCAAACACGCAGCCGACGTCAATGCTGACGTCGCGGCCGCAAATGAGTTCGCCGCGCACGTCGATGCGCGCCGGGTCGAGCAGGGTCACGCCCCGTTCCAGCAGCGCTTGCGCGATATTGTTCTGGTGAATGCGTTCCAGCTGGGCCAGTTGCACCTTGCTGTTGACGCCCGCCACTTCCCACACGGCGGCAGGATGCGCGGAGGTCACGGCGACGCCATCGGCAACGGCCTGGGCAACGATATCGGTCAGATAGTATTCCCCTTGCGCATTGTTGTTCGACAGGGCCGCCAGCCATTTTTTCAGGGCAACGGTGGGCGCGACCATGATGCCGCTGTTGATCTCCCTGATGGCGCGCTCGTCCGGCGTGGCATCCTTTTCCTCGACGATGCGCACGATGGCGCCGTGCTCGCGCACGATGCGGCCCAGGCCGAAAGGATCGTCCTGTTCCACGGTCAGGATGGCCAGCTTGTCCTTGCCGGCGGCCTGCACCAGTTGCTGCAGGGAAGCGGCACTGGTCAGCGGCACGTCGCCATACAGCACCAGGGTGGGCACCGTGTCGTCGAGCAGGGACACGGCTTGCTGCACCGCATGGCCCGTACCCAGCTGCTGCGCCTGTTCCGCGGCTTGTATCTGCACGGCATGGCTGGCGTTGTAGCCGTCGAGCAACTTCAGCACCGCTGCGCCCCCATGCCCGTAAATCACGCATAATCGGGACGGCGCCAGGCTACGCGCTGTATCGATCACATGCGACAGCAGCGGCTTGCCAGCCAGCGGGTGCAGTACTTTTGGCAGTGCCGACTGCATGCGTTTCCCCATACCGGCGGCGAGAATGACAACGTTCATAGACCGTAATTTTTTTAAGTTAAGAATATGAAAAAGTTTAACACGCAGCCCCCATTCTCCAGCCGCTTTCGTTACGCCGTGCTGGCCATGCTGTTCATCATCGTCGCCGGCTGCAGCGGCTTGCGCCTCGCGTATAACAATGGCGACACCGTGCTGTACTGGTGGCTCAACGCCTACGTCGACCTGGACCGCGACCAGAAGGGCTGGGTGCGCGAGGATATCGACAAGCTGTTCGACTGGCACCGCAAGACGCAATTGAAGGATTACGTGAAAATCCTGCGCACGGGCCAGAAACAGCTGCAGGGCAACGTCACGCAGGCGGACCTGATGGCGGACTACAGCGAGATCAAGCACCGCACCCAGGCGCTGCTGTTGAAGGCGGCGCCCGAGCTGGCCGACCTGGCCCGTTCGCTCAAGCCCGAGCAGATCGCGCAGATGGAAAAGAAGTTCAAATCAAATAATGACGATTACCGCAAGAAATACCTGAGCGGCGACCAGGACAAGCGCCAGCAGCTGCGCTACAAGAAAGCCATGGAGCAATTCGAGCTGTGGTTCGGCAGTTTCAGCCGCGAGCAGGAAGCGCAGATTCGCAAGGCATCGGACGCGCGCCCGCTGAACAATGAGATCTGGCTCGACGAACGCATGCGGCGCCAGCAGAATGTGCTCAACCTGGTAAAAAAGGTGCAGCAGGAAAAGCTCGGCAAGGACGCCACCGTGGCCCTGATCAACACCCTGGTCAAGGACAGTTTCGAACGCCTCGAGCACTCCGAGCGCAAGGCCTTTTTTGATGCCTACGAAAGCAGCACGGCGCAGATGGTCCTGACGGTGATCAAGATCGCCACGCCGGCGCAAAAAGAGCATGCGATCAAGCGCATGCAGGGCTGGATCGACGATTTCAATTCCCTCGCCAGCCAGCCCAAATAAGGCCAACTGGACGCCAGCGCCAGCCGGGGGGCGGGCGCTGGGCCAGGGGGCCATATGCTATAGTGGCCGCCATTGAATTGAAGAAATCCCCATGCAAAAGAAGATTAAAAAACCCGCCAAAGTTCCCGTCCACCACGCGCCGCCACCGAACCAGGTGCGCATCATCGGCGGCCAGTGGAAGCGTTCCGTGCTGCCTGTGTTGCAGGCACTGGGCTTGCGCCCGACACCGGACCGCGTGCGCGAAACCGTGTTCAACTGGATCAACCACTTGCGCGACGGCGACTGGTCCAGCGCCCAGGTGCTGGATCTGTTCGCCGGCAGCGGCGCACTGGGCTTTGAAGCGGCCAGCCGCGGCGCCGCGTCCGTCACCATGGTCGACACGCATACGCCCGTGATCCGCCAGCTGGAAGAGAACAAGACGAAATTGCGCGCCGAGAACGTGCAGCTGCTGCGCGGCGACGCCCTGCTGACGGCGCAAGGCCTGGCGGCACGGGGCCAGCGCTTCGACCTGATCTTCCTCGATCCGCCCTACCAGCAGGATTTCCTGGCGAAAGCCTTGCCGCTGTGCGCCAACCTGCTCAAGGAAGGCGGCATGGTCTACGCGGAATCGGGCTTGCCGCTGGTCTTCGACGAGAATAGCGCCCTGGAGATGCCGGAATGGATGGCGCCGTGGGAAGTCATCCGCGCCGACAAGGCGGGCACCGTCTACTATCATTTGCTAACTTACAACAAAGTACCGGCAACTGCCTGAATCTGCCTGTTAATTGAGCAGAAACAGCCCCCAGCCCGAGGCCCTGCACCAAAGTAGACACCATTTTCAGGCATAATGCGCGTCTATATTGGTGCATCGTTAGGGAGCCGCAATGGTTGTAGCCGTTTATCCAGGAACATTCGATCCGCTCACGCGTGGTCATGAAGATTTGGTGCGCCGCGCATCGGGTCTGTTTGACAAGCTGATCGTCGGTGTGGCCGACAGCAAGAACAAGCAACCGTTTTTCTCGCTCGACGAACGCCTGGAAATCGCCAACGAAGTGCTGGGGCATTACCCGAATGTGCAAGTGGAAAGCTTTTCCGGCCTGCTCAAGGATTTCGTGCGCAAGCATGAAGCGCGGGTCATCGTGCGCGGCTTGCGCGCCGTCTCCGACTTCGAATACGAATTCCAGATGGCGGGCATGAACCGCTACCTGCTGCCCGATGTCGAAACCATGTTCCTGACGCCATCCGACCAGTACCAGTTCATTTCCGGCACCATCGTGCGCGAAATCGCGGCGCTGGGCGGCGACGTCTCGAAGTTTGTCTTCCCCTCGGTTAACCGCTGGCTGCAAAACAAGATTGCCGCCAACGCGGCCTCATCGCAATAAGTAAGAGTGAAATCATGGCATTACTGATCACCGACGAATGCATCAATTGCGACATTTGCGAGCCCGAGTGCCCGAATGACGCGATCTACATGGGCGCGGAAATCTACGAAATCGATCCCAACAAGTGTACCGAATGCGTGGGCCACTTTGACGAGCCGCAATGCCAGCAAGTGTGCCCCGTCAGCTGCATCCCGTTCAATCCCGCCTGGCGCGAAAGCCCGGAGCAATTGATGGCCAAGTACGAGCGCCTGCAGGCAGAGCTGCCTGCCGCCAAGCCTTAACCTTTCCTCCACGCCACTGTCCGTGGCGCCAGCTTCTGCCAACTGTTCTACACTGTGTGCTGGCTGTTCCGCAGCACCTGGTTATCCACGGAGGTAGAAGATGCAAATAAGCACATCCCGTCTGGCCCGCTGCCTGGCCGCCGCCAGCCTGTGCGGCGCTCTGGCGCAGCCGGCCCTGGCCGTCGACGTGGGCGGCGTCAAGCTCGACGATACGGTGCAGCTGGCCAGCCGCGAGTTGAAACTCAATGGCGCCGGCGTGCGCTACAAGGTCATTTTCAAGGTCTACACGATCGCCCTGTACCTGCCGGAAAAGAAAACCCAGCTGGCCGACATCCTGGCGCTGCCGGGTCCGCGGCGCCTGGAAATCGTCATGTTGCGCGATATCACCTCCGACGAGCTGGGCAAGGCCTTCATGCAGGGCTTGAACCGTAGTTCCGACCAGGCCGACCGTACCCGTTTGCTGAGCCAGACGATGCAGTTCGGCGCCATGTTCGAAATGGTCCCGGGCTTGAAAAAGGGCGATATCCTGACGGTGGACTGGCTGCCGGAAGAGGGCACCTTGTGCAGGCTGAACGGCAAGCAGGTGGGCGACAAGGTACCCGAGCTGGCCTTCTACAATGCGCTGCTGAAAATCTGGATCGGCGCCCATCCGGCCGACACCCAGTTGCGCGCCCACTTGCTGGGCGACACGGCATAGCCAACAACGCGGACGAAAAAAAAGCCGGTTCGCACCGGCTTGTCATGCTGCAATAGCGAACTTAGGCGCGGCTCGACAGGGCGCGCAGTTCAGCCGCATTGCTTGGCGATACGCCATCCATCTTGCCCAAGGTACGCTTGAGCGACTGCGCTTCGCGCATCTGCTGGCGCGCCAGGCGCTGCTCGCGGCTCAGCTTGGGACGCACCACCAGCACCATGGCGCGGGCAATGCCTACCAGCAAAGGCTTGAACAGCAGGGCAAAAGCGCCCGCAGCCACGATCACCAGTACGATTTGCAGGGCGTTGAGCAGGGAAATCTCCAGCACGGGTGCGGATACTGCGTACAGGGCGGAGGCGAAGGTAGACATACTGTTCCAGTGCATTATAGAATTTGACGGTACTATAGTGCAGTGCAACATATAAATCTAATTCCATTTCTTGATACCAATTATATGAATCATGAATGGAAAGATGTAATATTTTTTAACGAGTGAAAATATTCGTGCCCGGCGCGGTTTACACTCATGACACATTACTTTGAATTCAACTTTTATCTGGGCTTTCCATGAGTTTTCTGACGCTGGATCTGAACTTGCTGCGGGTTTTCGACGCCGTCATGACGGAACAAAACCTGACGCGCGCAGCCGGCCACCTGGCGATGACGCAGCCGGCGGTATCGAACGCCATCAAGCGCTTGCGCGAAAGCCTCGGTGACGAGTTGCTGATCCGCACCGCGTATGGCGTGAAACCCACGCCGCGCGCCGAAGCCCTGTGGCCCTCCGTGCGTTCGGCCTTGGCCAGCCTGGAAGCGGCCGTCACGCCGGAAACCTTTGACGTGTCGAAAACCCACGCCACCTTCCGCATGGCCATGGCCGACGCCACGGCAGCGTTCTGGCTGCCTTCCCTGATGCGCTCGATCGAACGCGAAGCGCCCGGCGTCAACGTGCGCATGATGCCGCTGACCACGCGCGAACCGCGCCCGATGCTGCTGCGCGGCGACATCGACCTGGCCGTCGGCTTCTTTCCCGGCGTGGCGGCGCAATTGTCGAGCGAGACGGGTTCGCCCATCCGCCATGAACGCCTGTATTCCGGCAAGTATGTGTGCGTGATGCGGCGCGGCCATCCGCTGGCCGACAAGGAATTGACCTTGGATAACTACTGCGCGGCGAACCATTTGCTGGTGAGCTTTTCCGGCCGCGCGCATGGCTTGATCGACGAGGCGCTGTCGCAGATCCACCGCGAGCGGCGCATCCTGTTGACGGTGAACCAGTTCTTCACGGCCGGCAGAGTCGTCGCCAATTCCGACCTGATCACCGTCCTGCCGCGCCATCTGATCGCCTCGACGGGCATGACGGAATCGCTGCTGTACAAGGATTTGCCATTGACCTTGCCTGCCGTCCACCTGGACATGCTGTGGCACGAGCGCGACGCGCGCAGCCCCGCCCACAAATGGCTGCGCAATCACCTGGAAAGCATGAACACGCCCACCCTGCGCACCGCCACGGCGGCCGGCGGCGGCGTGGCACCGAAGCCCCATATAGAGTGACAAAATTAGCGGCACGAACGTCTGAGAAAATCGTGGCGAGCGGAAGTAAGGCTCGGCGCCCCCGTTGGCCCGAGAAGCGGAACTGTGCTCTGGCACAGTGAGCATCGCAGGCCGCAAATTACGACGCGCAGTAGAGTTAATCAGATGTTCATCATGCGTGGCTGCTGGAACGATATCCCACCCTGAAGCCGCCCCAGTGCTTGCCATCGACGTGGATGGGAACGGATAAATCGTGCATGACTTCGCCCGTGTCGCGTTTATACGTCTGCAGCAGGAACGGTTTGGTGTTGCTGCCGCAGCGCGCACCCGTGCGGTCGCTGAAGATGCGCTTGGTCCGGTTGTTGACGATATCGGTGGCGTAGTCGCCCGTCAGCGGCTGGGAAAATTTCTTGTTATGCGTTGGAAAGTATCCATTGTTGTCGACGGCGCCCGCATACGCCAGGTGGGGCAGGGCGGCCAGCACGCCTTCCTGCAAGTCCGGCAAGACTTTGTCCGTAAACGCGTCGAACTTGGTGTTGTGCTTGGGCGGATTGGTGTTCGGAATGGGCCGGTAATGGCGGTCGAACAGGGCTTCGCGCGTGATGCGGCCCGAAGCGATCGCCTGCTCGAACAGCTTGCCCACGTCGCGCGCGGCGCGCTGGGCGGCCGCGCGGATTTCATCGTGCGGCGTGGCCACGCTCGATTCACCGAGGGCGCCGGCGATCACTTCGGCCCGCTCGGCCAGGGCCATGGCCGATTGCGTGGCACGCGGCAATTCGGCGTTGGTCGACAGCATGCTGTCACGGATTTGCAAGATGGCGTCGGCAATGACCTGCGTCGTGTCGACGTGTTCGCGCGATGCACGGGCGATCTGCCCGATCTCGTCTTCCGACACGCCCGACGATTCCTCGATATGGCTCAAAGACGCGTGCACGCTTTCCACATTGCGCGCCGCTTCCGTCACGCCGGCAGCCAGCGAGCTCATGCCGAGCGCGGCTTTTTCCGACTGCTCATTGATTTCGCGCACCATCACGCTGATCTCATCGGAGGCTTCCTTGGTGCGCTGCGCCAGCTGCCGCACTTCCCCGGCCACCACGGCGAAGCCACGGCCATGTTCGCCGGCGCGCGCCGCCTCGATGGCGGCGTTCAGCGCCAGCAGATTGGTGCGCGCGGAAATATCGGAAATGGCTTCCGTAAAGCCCGTGATGCGCCTGGATTTTTCCTGCAGACTCAGCATGGCGCTGGAAGCGCCCTGCGCTTCCTCGCGGGCGCTATTGATGCGCCGCAAGCCCTGGTCCACTTCGGCGCGCGCCGCCACGCTTTCCACGCGCACGCCGGCAGCCACCTTGGCGGCCCGTTCCGCATTGGCGGCGATCTTTTCCGTCATCACCGCGTTCTGTTCCGAACTGTCGGCGATGTCGCTGGCCGTCTGCACGTCGAGTTCCACCTTCTGTTTGACGGAGTCGACGAAATACGAGGTTTCCGCCGCGCCGATCATGATGGCGTCGATGGCCGTGCCCACCGTATCGGCGAACTGATGCAAGCCCGGCTCGCCGCGCGGACGGCTGGCAAACGCCAGCAACGCGGCGCCGATGGCGGCGGCCACGCAGGCAATCAGATAGGGATGGTCGCCGCCCGACAGCAGCAGCAGCAGATAGGCCAGGCAACAGGCCACGGCCATGGCCAGGATCGTGAATACAAAGAAACGCACCAGCTGATGCTGCAACTGCTTCATTTGTCCCCCGCTGCGCGAAACCGTCACGCCCCCATCGGGGACGTGGTGTAACCGTATGCGGGGAGGCACGATTGCCCGCCTTGCACCCTGAACTGGCGTCTGTGCGTCGTTTCAGGCGGCTACCGGATAGC
The DNA here is from genome assembly GCF_002878455.1 of Janthinobacterium sp. AD80. Classification (GTDB taxonomy): domain Bacteria; phylum Pseudomonadota; class Gammaproteobacteria; order Burkholderiales; family Burkholderiaceae_D; genus Janthinobacterium. The sequence continues at coordinate 64,664 of NZ_NRDQ01000019.1, read as the reverse complement.
AGAATTGTAGTTCTACCCTACAACATTTGTTCCGATAGCTCAATCACAAAAGTGGCGACACTACTCCCGGGTCACTTAATCGGCAATTTGGTCGTGTTTTTGACCTCTTCCATGACGGCATAAGTGTGGGTTTCCCGCACACCTTTTTGCAACAGGGTCTTGCCGAGGAATTCGCGGTAAGCGGCCATATCCTTCACGCGCGCCTTGACCAGATAATCGAAACCGCCGGCAACCATATGACATTCCAGTACCTCTGGAATGATTTGTACGCTATGCTTGAAGGCGTCGAACACTTCCGGTGTCGTGCGATCGAGCACCACTTCGATGAAGACCAGCAACGAGACGTCGAGCAACTGCGGGTTCAACTGGGCCGTGTAGCCCATGATGTAGCCCGATTCATGCAGCTTGCGCACGCGCTCCAGGCAAGCGGCAGGCGACAGGTTCACACGTGCGGCCAGCTCCACGTTGCTGATGCGTCCATCACTCTGCAATTCCATCAGGATTTTCTTACTGATCTTGTCCAGCATGCGAATCACCCCCATATAAATATTATTTGGTTAAATTGTCGCATCAAAAACTATCTATTGCTAGTGCTGTGTATTACCAGAATTAATCCATAAGAATCCCCTTTACAATCGAATCATCTTAACGTTCGACTTTCTGTATTTTTTTGCACCAAAAAAGGGCAAGAATTACCGCAAGTTTCGTCTTCTTTTTCCTTGTAAAGAGCTCCTATGCACCCTGCTGGCCCCTCGGCTTTTACCCCGATTCCCTTTGCCGCGCTCCAGGCGGAAATCCTGCCCGAAGCGACGCCACAACGCGCTGCCATCACGGCCGCCTATAGGCGCGACGAGGTTTCCGCCGTGCAGTGGTTGTTGCAGCAAGTGCGCGCCAGCAGCGATGAAACAACGGCCGAAGGCCAGGCCCTGGCACACCGTCTGGTCTCCGCCGTGCGCCAAAAACGCACACGCGCCTCCGGCGTCGATGCACTGATGCATGAGTTCTCGCTGTCCTCGGAAGAGGGTGTTGCATTGATGTGTTTGGCCGAAGCGCTGTTGCGTATACCCGACAGTCAAACGGCCGATCGCCTGATCGCCGACAAAATCAGCAAGGGCGACTGGCGCAAGCACCTGGGCGAATCGCCCTCGCTGTTCGTCAACGCGGCCACCTGGGGCTTGCTGATTACGGGCAAATTGGTCAGTACCGGCAGCGAATCGGGCCTGGGCTCGGCCATGACCAAACTCATCGCCAAGGGCGGCGAACCGCTGATACGCAAGGGCGTCGATCTGGCCATGCGCATGCTGGGCAACCAGTTTGTCACGGGCCAAACCATCGAGGAAGCGCTGAAAAACAGCCGCGAGAACGAAACGCGCGGCTACCGCTACTCGTACGACATGCTGGGCGAAGCGGCGCTGACGGAAAAAGACGCGGCCAACTACTATGCCTCGTATGAAACGGCGATCCACGCCATCGGCAAGGCCTCGAATGGCCGCGGCATCAAGAACGGCCCCGGCATTTCCGTGAAACTGTCGGCCCTGCACGCGCGCTACAGCCGCGCCCAGCGTGCCCGCGTCATGGACGAATTGTTGCCACGCGTCAAAGCGCTGCTATTGCTGGCGAAGCAGTACAACATCGGCTTCAATATCGATGCGGAAGAAACCGACCGCCTGGAACTGTCGCTCGACCTGATGGAAGCGCTGGCCTTCGATCCCGACCTGGCCGGCTTTGAAGGCATCGGCTATGTGGTGCAGGCGTATCAAAAACGCTGCCCGTTTGCCATCGATTACCTGATCGACCTGGCGCGCCGCAGCAACCGCAAGTTCATGGTGCGCCTGGTGAAAGGCGCGTATTGGGATGCGGAAATCAAACGCGCGCAAGTCGATGGCCAGGAAGGCTATCCCGTCTACACGCGCAAGGTCTACACGGACGTGTCCTACCTGGTGTGCGCGCAAAAACTGCTGGCCGCCAGCAAGGATATCTACCCGCAATTTGCCACGCACAATGCGCAAACGCTGTCGACCATTTACACCTGGGCCAAGCGCGACGGCATTACCGACTATGAATTCCAGTGCCTGCACGGCATGGGCGAGACCCTGTACGACCAGGTCGTCGGCCCGGCCAACCTGGACAAGCCATGCCGCATCTACGCCCCTGTCGGCTCGCATGAAACCCTGCTGGCCTACCTGGTGCGCCGCCTGCTGGAAAACGGCGCCAACTCTTCGTTCGTCAACCAGATCGTCGACGAAAGCGTGGCCATCGATAGCCTGATCCGCGATCCGCTGGAACTGGCGCGCCTGCAGGGCGGCTTGCCGCACCCGTCGATTCCGCTGCCGCTGGACATGTTTGGCAACGAACGCAAGAACTCGTCCGGCCTGGACCTGTCGAATGAAGACACCCTGCGCACCCTGGCCGCCGGCCTGGCACAGCAGCAGCAATGGCAGGCGACGCCGCTGATTGATGGCGCCGTCAGCCTGAACGCGCCCACGCAGGTCATCCATAACCCGGCGCAACACGATGATATCGTCGGCAAGGTCGCCGAAGCTGGCCCAGCGGATGTGGAAACGGCGCTGGCCAGCGCCAGCGCCTACGCCATGGACTGGCAGACCACGGAGCCGTCGATCCGCGCGCAAGCCTTGCTGCGCGCGGCCGACCTGTTCGAGGAACACCATATCGAGCTGATGGCCCTGGCCGTGCGCGAAGCGGGCAAGTCCCTGCCGAACGCGATCGCCGAGATCCGCGAAGCCGTCGATTTCCTGCGCTACTACGCGGCGCAGGTGGAACACGCGCCCAACACCCTGGCGCTCGGTCCCGTTACCTGCATCAGCCCGTGGAATTTCCCGTTGGCCATCTTTACGGGCCAGCTGGCCGCCGCCCTGGCCGCCGGCAACGTCGTGCTGGCCAAGCCGGCCGAGCAAACGCCGCTGATCGCCTGGCGCGCCGTGCAATTGCTGCATGCGGCTGGTGTGCCGCGCGGCGCGCTGCAATTTTTGCCTGGCAGCGGTGAAGTGGTTGGCGCCGGCCTGTGCAACGACACGCGCGTAAAAGGCGTGATTTTCACAGGGTCGACGGAAGTGGCGCAGCTGATCAACCGCAACCTGGCCGCGCGTGCCGTGGCGGAATGCATCGACATTCCCCTGATCGCCGAGACGGGCGGGCAGAATGCCCTGATCGTCGATTCGTCCGCCTTGCCGGAACAGGTGGTGCAGGACGTGATGTCGTCCGCCTTCGACAGCGCCGGCCAGCGCTGCTCGGCCTTGCGCGTGCTGTTCCTGCAGACGGAAATCGCCGACAAGACCATCCACATGCTGAAAGGCGCCATGCAGGAATTGCGTGTTGGCAACCCTGACCGCCTGGCAACGGATATCGGCCCCGTCATCGATGCGGAAGCGCAAGGCAATCTGCTGGCGCACATCAACAAGATGAAGACCGTGGCCCTCGACCATTATTCGCTCGACCTGCCCACCGTGAAAGGCACGTTTGTCGCCCCGACCGTGCTGGAAATCAAGTCGCTGTCGCAACTGACGCACGAAGTCTTCGGCCCCGTGCTGCACGTGATCCGCTACAAGCGTGCCGAATTGCCGCAACTGGTGCAATCGATCAATGACAGCGGTTACGGTTTGACCCTGGGCATCCATACGCGCATCGATGAAACCATCGACTTCATCACCAAGCGCGCGCATGTGGGCAATATCTACGTGAACCGCAACATCGTCGGTGCCGTGGTGGGCGTGCAGCCGTTCGGCGGCGAAGGCAAATCGGGCACCGGTCCGAAAGCCGGCGGCCCGCTGTACCTGAAACGCCTGCAGCGCAATGCGCCGGCCGGCGCGCAGCACCAGCGCCAGGCGGCACCGGCGCTCGATGCGCTGACCGTGTGGGCGAAGATGCATGGCCACGACAAGGTCATGCACCTGGCGCAGGAATACACGCGTACGACCTTGCTGGGCAGCACCACCGTCTTGCCAGGCCCGACGGGCGAACGCAATACCCTGAGCTTTGCCGCGCGCGGCACGATTCTGTGTGCGGCAGCCACGACGGGCGTGCTGATGAACCAGCTGGCGGCCGTGCTGGCGACGGGCAACCAGGCGCTGGTGCTGGCGCAATCGCCGGCATTGATCCCGGGCGACTTGCCGGCGGCGTTGAAAGACCGCATCCAGGTCGTCACCAGCCTGGAGTCCGTCAAGCATGATTTCCAGATCGCCATGATCGAACCCGTGCTCGACAGCCAGCTCAAACCGCTGCTGGCGGCCCGGGAAGGCGCCTTGGTGGGCACGATCGAGACGACGGAGGAGGGTGTCATCCCCCTTTGGCGCCTGGTCGCCGAACGGGCGCTGTGCGTGAATACGACGGCGGCCGGCGGTAACGCCAGCCTGATGATGCTGAGTGTTTAAAGGACGCTGAGAAAAACTCCAGGCGTTGTTGCCTGGCCTGGCCGTACAGTCGTACTGCCTGCGGCAAGGCGCCTCACCCTGAACATTTTTCAGTTTTCCTTGTGTTGAAATAGAAAGGGCAGAACCAATGGTTCTGCCCTTTTTTTATGCACGCCGAATGAAAATCAGGAAGCCAGGCGCTGGCACAGTTGCTGGATCACGGTAAACGCATACGGTGAGGCGACGCTCTGCACGAAACGCATGAAGTCGACTGCCGCCTCTTCGTTGGCGTTGTCGGAAATGGTGCGCATGACGGTAAACGGCACGCCCAGTTCAAAACATACTTGCGCCACGGCGGCCCCTTCCATTTCGACGGCCAGCAAATCGGGCAGATCCTGTTTCAATTGACGGATGTGCGCGGCATTGCTGATGAACTGGTCGCCGCTGGCAATCATGCCGCGATGTACTTTGGCGTGCTGCAGACCAAATTGCGCGATATCGGCCGCCTGCAGCACGCTGGAAGCGTCGTTACGCAGGAAATCTTCCGCAGCGCCGGCCAGTTGCGTGCTCAGCTCCAGGTCCGTGGCAAAGCGCTGCAGACCCGTCAGCGGCACTTCAAAGCGGGGAAACAGGGGACGCGCATCCATATCGTGCTGCAGCAGCGCTTCCGCGACCACGATATCGCCCACTTTCACGTGTTTATCCCCACTGCCGGCCACGCCGGTGAAGACGATGTGGGTAACTCCGTACTTTTCCACAAGGATAGAAGCAGTCATGGCAGCGGCAACCTTGCCCAGACGCGACAGGACGCACACAGCGTCGATATTCCAGAGTGTTCCCAGGGTGTAGTCGCGCATGCCGTGCGAGTGCCTCTGGGGGCCTTGCATGGCTTCTACCAGCCCCTGCTGTTCTTCGTGCAAGGCACTGATGATGCCTAAACGCATTTTTTTTTGTGGATACATGCCGTTTTTACAGGTTTTACAGGTTGCAAGACTTAAAACACGTGCTTAACAGCCGTTCGGGCGACTTTTCCACCGTCCGCGTTTGTCTCTGTGTTTTAAATAAAGATGTATACATAAAAATAGTAGTGATAGTAAACGCCTATTTTTTTGTGGATAAGTCGGTATACCGTATAAAAATCATCGACTTGGCGTCCAAAAAAGTAGGCGCACAAGCATTGTATCCACGCCGGACTTGTTTGGGATAAAAATCGGCTTGTGGACAAAGATCGACTTTTCCCACATCTCATCCTGTGGATATGCAGGCACTTATCCACAACGGCAAGCAAAAATCGGGGTTTCTGTTGCAATCCAGGCCACTCGGCGCTTGCCGGGACGCGATACGCATGCTGGTGCAAAGAACGTCGGCAGTTCACTGGCGCGGTTCTTTCACCGACGCTGGCATCAAGGTAATTCCTGGAAGACGGTTTGGCAGTGCGTCGTGCTGTCGCCTTTGACTTTTTTTTTACTGTTCTATGCCTGTTTTTTGCAAGTATCCCCGGACTTCCGCTTTTTTTGTCGGTTTACAATAGATCTATATATAAAAATAGTAGTAATAGTAAACGCGTTTTTTTCTGTGGATAAGTCACCTTTTTTCAACAGGATCAAACGTTTACGTGAAAAATAAAGCGTGCATAATCGCTGTATCACACGAGGAGCGAAATTGTATAAAATGCGGGCCTGCGCATAACTTCGTGTTTACACACAAGTCATCCTGTGGATATCAAGTAAGTTATCCACAATCGTTTCAAAAACCCCCTTTTGACACCTATCTTGTTGCCAGTCCTGTGCCTGGCAGGAACCGTTTGCGTCTGCTTGATTGCAAAACGGTTTTGCAGTGCTGTGCGCGTGACGTTGGCCGTGCCGGTTTTCGTGGCGCAGTTGTTGGCGCGATTTTTTTTTTTGCAACGCGCTGTTTTTTTTTGTGGTGTTGACGTTGGAGCCGGTCATGGCGCGAAGCAGGGCAAAGCGCAGCGTTGTCGGGTTTACCTTAACAAGCTTGTATACAAGCATAGTAATAGTAGTTAACGCCGACAACTTCTGTGGATAACTACGGATTTATCCTTGTAAACAATCGCTTGGCGCGCGGATAAACGCTGAGTAAGCGTTGTATGCCCATAGGACCGTTTCTGGACAAAAAAAAGTAAGGTAAAAAAATTTTCGTTTACGCACATTGTGTACCTGTGGATATCCATACGGTTATCCACAGCTGATGGCCCTTATCTGAAACGATTTTTTTTCCCTGTCCGCAGCCTTGTTGTCGCGCCAAAACCATGGCAATGCGATTAATGTCGCCCTGGCACGGCACTGGTGGTACTCTGGCTTGCGGCTCGCAAGCGACTCACAGCGCACGGCCGTGCATGCATGAACGAATACAGACTCTGGTAACGGGACGCGGCGGGGAGACACGCCGCGCGACAGCTTGATGGCATACCTAAAGGAGCTTCATTGGAATCGGCAGGCGAATACGACTACATCATCGTGGGCGGCGGCACGGCAGGCTGCGTGCTGGCCAACCGGCTCACGCGCGACAAGGACGCCAGTGTGTTGCTGGTGGAAGCGGGCGGCAAGGACGACTATGTGTGGATCCACATCCCCGTCGGTTATCTGCATTGCATCGGCAATCCCCGCACGGATTGGCTATATTCCACGCAGGCGGACGCGGGCCTGGGCGGACGCAGCCTGATCTATCCACGCGGAAAAGTGCTGGGCGGCAGTTCTTCCATCAATGGCATGATCTATATGCGCGGCCAGGCCGGCGATTACGACCATTGGGCCGACCTGACGGACGATGCTTCCTGGCGCTGGGACAAGGTCTTGCCGCTCTTTAAGCAAAGCGAGGATTACTACGGCGGCGCCTCGGAAAACCATGGCGTCGGTGGTGAGTGGCGCGTGGAAAAACAGCGCCTGTCGTGGGATATCCTGAACGCCTTTCGCGATGCGGCGCAGCAAGTCGGCATTCCTAAAACCAGCGATTTCAATGGCGGCGACAATAGCGGCAGCGCGTACTTCGACGTCAACCAGCGCCGCGGCATTCGCTGGAATACCTCGAAAGCCTTCTTGAAACCGGCTGCGCGCCGCCCGAATCTGACCATCATGATCGGTTGCCACGTGGAACGGTTATTACTGGAAACGACAGAAGCGGGACCGCGCTGCGCGGGCATTGTATTTACGGGCGGCGGCACGCAGTGGCAGGCGACGGCGAAACGCGAAACCATCCTCACGGCGGGCGCCATCGGTTCGCCGCAATTGCTGCAATTGTCCGGCATCGGCCCGGCCGCCTTGCTGCGTCAGCATGGCATCGAGCCCGTGCGCGATGCCCCTGGCGTGGGCGGCAATCTGCAAGACCATTTGCAGCTGCGCATGGTCTTTAAAGTGCAGGGCGTGAAAACCTTGAATGTGATGGCCAGCAATATGTTCGGCAAGATGCAGATCGGCTTGCAATATGCGCTGTTCCAGAGCGGGCCCATGTCGATGGCGCCATCGCAGCTGGGCGCGTTCGCGAAATCCGACCCGCAGCAAGCGACGCCGAATTTGCAGTACCACGTGCAGCCCTTGTCGCTGGATAAGTTCGGCGAGCCATTGCATGCGTTTCCCGCGTTTACGGCCAGCGTCTGCAATCTGCGTCCCACTTCGCGCGGACGGGTCGATATCGCCTCGGCCGACAGCTATGCGGCGCCGAAGATCGTGCCCAATTACCTGAGTACCGGCCAGGACCGCAAGGTGGCGGCCGATGCCCTGCGCCTGACGCGCAGCATCGCCGCCGCGCCGGCACTGCAGAAATTTGCGCCTGAAGAATACAAGCCCGGCATCGCCTTCCAGAGCGAGGAAGAACTGGCGCAGGCGGCCAGCCAGATCGGCACCACCATTTTTCACCCGGTGGGCACCTGCCGCATGGGCCTGGCCAGCGATCCCTTGAGCGTCGTCGACAGCCAGCTGCGGGTGCTGGGCGTGGCCGGCTTGCGCGTGGTCGACGCTTCCATCATGCCGTACATTACTTCTGGTAATACCAACTCGCCGACCGTGATGATCGCGGAAAAGGCGGCGCAAATGATACACGCGGCCTGGAAATGACGGGCTAAAAGCGCCTGTTTGCGCCATTCGGGCTGGCCAGAAATGACCGTAGTTATACTGTATTGTGCGTTAAATTTAAGTTGTGTATTATAAAAATGACTAAGTAGTACAAAAAGTACAACTAGGAGACACGATGTCAAACGTAATCTTGGAAACAAGAAATTTGACCAAGGAATTCAAGGGTTTCACGGCGGTCAGTGACGTCAACTTGAAGGTGGAACGGGGCCATATCCACGCCCTGATCGGCCCGAATGGCGCCGGCAAGACCACGTGTTTCAACTTGCTCACCAAATTCCTGGTCCCCACATCCGGACAGATCCTGTTCAATGGGAAAGACATCACGGCCGCCAAACCGGCCCAGATCGCCCGCATGGGCGTGATCCGCTCGTTCCAAATTTCCGCCGTCTTCCCGCATTTGTCCGTGCTGCAAAATGTGCGCATCGGCTTGCAGCGCCAGCTGGGCACCTCGTTCCACTTCTGGCAAAGCGAACGCTCGCTGAACCAGCTCAATGACCGCGCCATGGCCTTGCTGGCCGAGGTCGACCTGACGGAGTTCGCCGACACCATCACGGTCGACATGCCGTACGGGCGCAAGCGGGCGCTGGAAATTGCCACCACCCTGGCGATGGAACCGGAAATGATGCTGCTCGATGAACCGACCCAGGGCATGGGCCACGAAGACGTGCATCGCGTCACGGAACTGATCAAGAAGGTGTCGGCTGGCCGCACCATTTTGATGGTGGAACACAATATGAACGTGGTCTCCGGAATCTGCGACAAGATTTCCGTGCTGCAGCGCGGCGCCATGCTGGCCGAAGGGACTTATGCGGAAGTGTCGCGTAATCCACAGGTGATGGAAGCGTACATGGGCACCACCCACGCGGAACTGGAAGGGGCGCATTGATGGCGACACAAGTGAATGGCGGCGCACCCGCGCTGGAAATTGCACAGCTGCATACCTGGTATGGCGAATCGCACATCCTGCACGACGTAAACCTGACAGTGCGGCAGGGCGAAGTGGTGACCTTGTTGGGCCGCAATGGCGCTGGCCGCACCACCACCTTGCGCGCCATCATGGGCCTGACGGGCGCGCGCACGGGCTCCATCAAGGTCAACGGCGTCGAAGCGATAGGTTTGGCCACGCACAAAATCGCCCACCTGGGTATCGGTTACTGTCCTGAAGAGCGCGGCATTTTCTCGTCGCTGTCGACGGAAGAAAACCTGATGCTGCCGCCGACCCTGGCCAGCGGCGAGAAGGGCATGTCGGTGGAGGAGATCTACGCCATGTTCCCGAACCTGCAGGAGCGCCGCCACAGCCAGGGCACGCGGCTGTCGGGCGGCGAGCAGCAGATGCTGGCCGTGGCGCGCATCCTGCGCACGGGCGCGCGCCTGCTGCTGCTCGATGAAATTTCCGAAGGCCTGGCGCCCGTCATCGTGCAGGGCCTGGCGCGCATGATCACCACCCTGAAAGCGAAGGGATACACCATCGTCATGGTGGAGCAGAATTTCCGGTTTGCCGCGCCGCTGGCGGACCGGTTTTATGTGATGGAGCACGGTCAGATCGTCGAGACTTTTGCTGCATCCGAACTGGAGGCCAAGATGCCGGTATTGACCGAGCTGCTAGGCGTGTAGTCCCCATGTAGTGCGTTTTACTCGTCATCGACCAGCAATCGTCTGAATAGCAAACAATAATCCCAACGGAGACACTATGAAACGTAACGCTATCGCCACCGCCACTCTCTGCGCACTGGGCTTGTCCGCTGCCGCGCACGCCCAGGTGTCGGGCGACACCATCAAGATCGGCTTTATTTCCGACATGTCCGGCGTGTATTCCGACGTCGATGGCCTCGGTGGCGCGGAAGCCATCAAGATGGCGATCGCCGATGCCGGCGTCGTACTGGCTGGCAAAAAGGTGGAATTCATTTCTGCCGATCACCAGAACAAGGCCGACATCGCCGCTTCGAAGGCGCGCGAATGGTTCGACCAGCAGGGCGTCGACATGCTGATCGGCGGCACCAATTCCGGCGCCAGCCTGGCCATGGCCAAGGTGGCGGCGGAAAAGAAAAAAATCTTCATCGCCATCGGCGCCGGCTCCTCCCGCCTGACGAATGAAGAGTGCACGCCATACACCGTGCATTACGCCTACGACACCGTGGCGCTGGCGCGCGGCACGGGCGGCACCATCGTCAAGCAGGGCGGCAAGAACTGGTACTTCATGACGGCCGACTACGCGTTCGGCCACTCGCTGGAAAAAGACACGGCCGAAGTCGTCAAGGCAGCCGGCGGCAAGGTGCTGGGCAGCGTCAAGCATCCGCTGGGCGCCTCGGATTTCTCGTCCTTCCTGCTGCAGGCGCAAGCGGCAAAGCCGCAGATCCTGGGCCTGGCCAATGCCGGTGGCGACGCCATCAACAGCATCAAGGCGGCCAACGAATTTGGCGTGACGAAAAACGTGAAACTGGCTGGTCTGCTGATCTTCATCAATGACATCCATTCGCTGGGCTTGAACCTGACGCAGGGCATGTACCTGACGGACGGCTGGTACTGGGACTTGAATCCGGAAACGCGGGCCTGGTCGAAACGTTACTTTGACAAGATGAAGAAGGAACCGTCGATGCTGCAGGCGGCCGACTATTCGGCGGCGGCGAACTACCTGAAAGCCGTCAAGGCGGTGGGCACGGACGATACCGACAAGGTCATGGCGTATCTGAAGAAAACCAGGATCAATGACATGTTCACCAAGAACGGCGAAGTGCGTCCCGATGGCCGCATGGTGCACGACATGTATCTGATGGAAGTGAAAAAGCCGTCCGAGTCGAAATACCCATGGGATTACTACAAGGTGGTGGCCACCGTGCCCGGCGCGCAAGCGTACGTGACCAAGGCTGAATCGAAGTGTTCGCTGTGGAAGTAACGTTGTAGCAATCCCTGCGGATTGCCCGCCGCGCGCGGGCAGTCTGCCTTCCTGCGCGCCACCTGCCGGTGCGCAGGGTGCGCCTTGCGCCGCCGCACCCGTCCGCGGTGGCGTGTTTCCCTTGATACCACACCGCTACCCGGCGGTGCTTTTTATACTGTGATGCCATGGAAATTTTCGGCGTTCCATTACAAGCGATGATGAGCCAGCTGCTGCTGGGCCTCGTCAACGGCTCGTTCTATGCCATGTTGTCCCTCGGTCTGGCCGTGATCTTCGGCTTGCTCAACGTCATTAATTTCTCGCACGGCGCCATGTACATGATGGGCGCCTTCCTGGCCTGGATGGGCCTCAGCTATTTCGACATCAATTACTGGGCCATGCTGGTCATCGCCCCGATCGTCGTCGGCCTGGTCGGCATCCTGATTGAAAAGACCATGCTGCGCTGGCTGTATAAACTCGACCACCTGTATGGCTTGCTGCTGACCTTTGGCATCACGCTGATCATGGAAGGCGTGTTCCGCTCGTTCTATGGCGTCTCGGGCCAGCCGTATGCGGTACCCGAAGCGCTGGCCGGCGCCACCGACCTGGGTTTCATGATCCTGCCGAACTACCGGGCGTGGGTCGTCATCGCATCGCTCTCCGTCTGCCTGGCCACCTGGTTCGTCATCGAAAAAACCAAGTTAGGTGCCTACCTGCGGGCCGGCACGGAAAACCCGAAGCTGGTGGAAGCGTTCGGCATCAACGTGCCGCTGATGGTGACCCTGACCTTCGGCTTCGGCGTGGCGCTGGCCGGGTTCGCCGGTGTGCTGGCCGCCCCCATCATCCAGGTCTCGCCGCTGATGGGCTCGAATCTCATCATCGTCGTGTTCGCCGTGGTGGTGATCGGCGGCATGGGTTCCATCATGGGCTCGATCCTGACGGGCCTGGGCCTGGGCGTGATCGAGGGTCTGACCCGCGTGTTCTACCCGGAAGGCTCGGCCACCGTGGTCTTCGTGGTGATGGTCATCGTGCTGCTGCTGCGTCCCGCCGGCCTGTTCGGTAAAGAAAAGTAATCCTCATCAGTCATGTATTGGAGCTACCACGATGAATAAGAATGTAGGCTACGCCATTGCCCTGCTGCTGGCTCTGGCGGCCCCGTTTTACGGCTATCCCGTCTTCCTGATGAAGTTGCTGTGCTTTGCCCTGTTTGCCTGCGCCTTCAATTTATTGATCGGCTATACGGGCTTGCTGTCGTTTGGCCACGCTGCCTTCTTTGGCGGCGCCGGCTATGTCACCGGCTATGCGCTGCGCACCTGGGGCTGGCCGACGGAACTGGGCTTGCTGGCCGGCGTCGCCACCGGGGCGCTATTGGGCCTGGTGATGGGCGGCCTGGCCATCCGTCGCCAGGGCATCTATTTCACCATGATCACCCTGGCGCTGGCGCAGATGGTGTACTTCCTCGCCTTGCGCCTGCCGTTCACGGGCGGCGAGGATGGCTTGCAGGGTGTTCCACGTGGAACCTTGCTGGGCACAATCGACCTGGGCAACGACACGGTGCTGTACTACGTGGTGCTGGCCATCTTCATCGCCGGCTTCGCCCTGATCGTGCGCACCATCCACTCGCCGTTCGGGCAAGTATTGAAAGCCATCAAGGAAAACGAGCCGCGCGCCATCTCGCTCGGCTACGACGTCAACAAGTACAAGCTGATGGCCATCGTCCTGTCGGCGTCGCTGGCCGCGCTGGCCGGCGCCACCAAGACCCTGGTGCTGGGCTTTGAGACGTTGACCGATGTGTACTGGGGCATGTCGGGCCTGGTCGTGCTGATGACACTGGTCGGTGGCATGGGCACCCTGGCCGGCCCCATCATCGGCGCCGTGCTGATCATCGCGCTGGAAAACAAGCTGGGCGACTTTGGCACCTATCTGGCCACGCACACGGGTGTCGAGTGGTTCGGGACGTTGGGCGAATCGGTGGGCATCGTTACCGGCATCATCTTCGTCATCTGCGTGCTGATGTTTCGGCGTGGCATCGTCGGCGAAGCGCTTGCCCGTTTCGGCGGCAGGCCGGCCAAGGCCGCTGTCTGATGGTTGCAGCAACGCCGGACTGTCTGTCCGGCGTTTTTCATTGTGCGTCCAGTGTTACCTCAACGGAGAGAACCACCATGCAAACAAGGAATATGCGCGCCGGCACCGGCCTGTGCACCGTGCTGCTGCTGTCAGCCTGCGGCAGCAATCATGCACCGGAAGAGCTGAACCAGATGCCCAGCTACCTGGGCACGATCACGCGGACCGACTACGACGGCAAGAGCAACGACCTGCTGACGGCCGGCCTGGGCAAGACGGGGCTGGCGGCAGCGGCACCCGCATACGCGAATGCGGAGAGTCCCACGCCGCTGGAACTGCGCCGCAACGCCATCCACGCCAACTACCGCGCCGTGCTCGACATTGCCGCCAACAGCGGCTACGGCACCCTGTATGGGCCGAACGTGGATGCGGCGGGCAATGCGGGCAGCGGCGAAGGCTTGATCGCCGGCAGCGAATACATCGCCTATGCGGACGATGGCACGGGCAAGAAAAACGTCACCCTGATGGTGCAGGTGCCGGCCAGTTTCGACCCGGACCGTGCCTGCATCGTCACGGGCACGTCCAGCGGCTCGCGTGGCATCTATGGCGCCATCGGCAGCTCGGGCGAGTGGGGCCTGAAAAAGGGCTGCGCCGTGGCCTATGCGGACAAGGGTTCCGGCACGGGCCTGTATGTGTTCGAGGATGACAGCGTCAACCTGCAAAACGGCGTGCGCGCGGGCAGGGTCGCGGCCGGCAAGAACGCGCTCTTCGCGCCCGACCTGAGCGACGCCGAGCGCCAGGCCTGGGCGGCTGCGAACCCCAACCGCATCGCCTTCAAGCATGCGCACTCGCAGCAGAATCCGGAGAAGGACTGGGGCAAGGTCACCTTGCAAGCCATCGAGCTGGCGTACTACGTGTTGAACGAGCGCTACGGCGTGCTGGCGCGCGACGGCAGTTCGCACCTGCTGCGCCTGACGCCGAAGAACACCATCACGATCGCCTCGAGCATTTCCAACGGCGGCGGCTCGGCCTTGCTGGCGGCCGAGCAGGATACGCGCGGCCTGATCAGCGGCGTGGCCGTCAGCGAGCCGCAAGTCCAGCCGGCGCCATCGACCGCCTACAGCGTGCGCCAGGGCGGGGTGGTGGTGAGCGGGCCGGGCCGCGCGTTGTTCGATTACGCCACCTATGCCGCCCTGTACCAGCCGTGCATCGCCTCCGTGGCCGGCAGCGCGGGACGCTGCACGGCGCTCGTCGCCAAGGGCTTGCTGAGCGGCACCGACCTGGCGCAACAGCAGGCGGATGCGAAGCGGCGCCTGCAGGCGTATGGCTGGCTGGCGGACTCCGATCCACTGCAGGCGGCGCACGCGGGCACCAACATCCTGGTGGCTGTCACGTATGCGTACGCCTACGGCAAATTCTCCGTGACGGACAAGGTGTGCGGTTTTAGCTTTGCGCAGACGGACGGGACGGGCAACCCCATCGCCTACACGAGCGCGCAAAAGGCGGCCAGCTTTGCCGCGCAAAACGGCATCCTGGGCAATGTCGTGTATGAGAACAGCGTTGGCGGCGCCAAGGTGTACACGGCTGGCGTGTCGCCTTCCAACGGCCTGGCCGACCAGTCACTCGATGGTTTCTTGTGCCTGCGCAGCCTGGCGACGGGACGCGACAGCGTCAGCGGCACCGCCTTGCAGGGCACGCTGGCGGCGCAGAGTGTCCGGGTGCGTGCCGGCGTGGCCGAGGTGCAGGCAACGGCCAAGCTCAATGGCAAACCGGCCATCATCGTGCATGGCCGCAGCGATACGCTGATTCCCGTGAATCACGCGTCGCGTGCCTATGTGGGACTGAATGCGGTGGGCGAGGGCGCAGGCAGCAAGCTGCGCTATATCGAGGTGACCCATGCCAACCACTTCGATTCTTTCAGCAGCGCCTTGCCGACCTTGATTGTGCCCCTGCACGTGTATCTGAACCGGGCGCTCGACGCCATGTATGCACACTTGACCGTCAAGCAGGCCTTGCCGCCATCGCAGGTGGTGCGCACGGTAACGCGTGCCGATGCATCGACCTTGATCACGAATGTCAACGTGCCGCCGATCGCGGCGGCACCGGCGGCCGGTAATCTCATCAGTGTGACGGGCACGGTGGTGGATATTCCCAACTAGACTGCACCGTCTGGGGAACTTGCGGCCACGTTTCACGTGGCCGTTTTTATGCCCGGGCTAGATCCAGGCGGAGTCGGGGATCTGCCCCAGACCCTGGAACACGGGCTTGGAAAACCAGTAGCCCTGCATCAGCGAAATGCCGCAGCCGGAAAGAAAATCGCGCTCGGCGCGCGTCTCGATGCCTTCGGCCAGCACGCGGATGCCCAGCTCGCGGCACAAGCTGGCGACGGCCCGCACGATGGCCTGGCGCGGCGGCGAGGTGTCGATCTGCCGCACCAGGTCCATGTCGATCTTGACGATGTCGGGCTGGTATTCGGCCAGCAGGTTCAAGCCCGCATAGCCGGCGCCAAAATCATCGATGGCCGTCTGAAAACCGAAGCGGCGATAGGCGCGGAAAATCTCGACCAGGTGGGGACGGTCCTGCACCCGTTCGCCTTCCGTCACTTCAAAGATGATTTTGTCGGTAGGAAAGTTGTGCAGCTTGGCCGCTTCCAAGTTGCTGCGGATGCAGACCTCGGGACGGTACACGGCATTGGGCAGGAAATTGATCGACAGAAAACCTTGCATGCCTAGCCTGGCGGCGCCAGCCACGGCCTTGACGCGGCAAGCCTGGTCAAAGCGGTAGCGGTTCTCGTCGTTCACTTGCGCCAGCACGCTGGCGGCACCTTCGCCATGTGGGCCGCGTACCAGCGCCTCGTGTGCGTAGATGCTGCGTGTGGCGAGGTCGACGATAGGTTGATAGGCGTACTCGAAGGCAAAGCCCAGCGGTGCGCTATCGTGGCAGCCGGTGCAGCGCCCGGGTGCCGGGCTGCTGTCGTCGGCATGAATGGGGATGTCGGGTGGCGTCATGGCAGCAGTGTAACAGGGTGGGTCAGGCGACTCCGTCTGCTGGCTCACAGTGCGGCCGCATAGATGGCGCGCGCGTCGCTGCGCGTGACGCTGCGGGGATTGTTTCCCAGCAAGCGCGTTTGCAGCATGGCTTCGTCGGCCAGGCGGTCCAGGTCGCTGGCGGCGATGCCCACCTCGCGCAGGGTTCGTGCGATGCCGGTCGCGAGGGCAATGTCCTGCATGGTATCGATCAAGGCATGGGCGCGTGCCTCGTCGCTGCCCGTGATGCCGGGCTGCAAGACGGCGGCCAGCTGCGCATACAGGGGCGCGGCATGGGACAAGTTAAAGCGCAGCACATGTGGCAGCACCAGCGCGTTCGACAATCCATGTGGCACGTGGAACAGGCCGCCGATGGGATAGGCGAGGGCGTGCACGGCGGCGACGGGGGCGTTGGAAAATGCCTGGCCGGCCAGCATGGCGCCCAGCAGCATGGCCTGGCGCGCGGCCAGGTTCTGGCCATCGCGGCATGCCGTGACGAGGTTGGCGGACAGCAGCGATAGCGCCTGGGTGGCCAGCATGTCGGACAGCGGATTCTTTTGCAGGCGGCTGGTATATGCCTCGATCGCATGCACCATGGCATCGATGCCGGTGGCGGCCGTCACCGCCGGTGGCAGGCCCAGGGTCAGGCTGGCGTCGAGCAGGGCCAGGTCCGCATACAGTTGCGGGGCGACTACGCCCATCTTGGTGGTGGCGCCCGTCGTGACGATGGCGATGCTGGTCACTTCCGAACCCGTGCCGGCCGTGGTTGGCAACTGCACCAGCGGCAGGCGCTGGCCGTGGACATTGCCGATACCATACAGTTGCCCCAGCTCCTGGTGGCCCCGTGCCAGCACGGCGATCAGCTTGGCCACATCCAGCGAGCTGCCGCCACCGAGGCCAATCACCAGTTCCACGTGAAACATCTGTGCCTGCGCCACGCCAGCCAGGATGACGGCTTCGGGTGGATCCGCTTGGACATCGGCGAACACGTGCACCTCGACACCTGCCGCCTGCAGACTGCGCAAGGGAGTATCGGCCAGTCCGGTGCGCAAAAAGCCCGCATCGGTGACGAGCAGGGCGCGGCGTACGTGTGGAAAGTGGCGGGCCACGTGCTGGCCCAGCTGGGCGGCACAGCCTGCTTCGACGATCAGATGCGGCACGGTGCGGAACTGGAAGGCGGACATGCGGACTCCTGGCAGTGGGACAGTAACGAGCTTACTCCGCTTTCCAACGCCGCGCATGTTTCACGTGGAACCACGCTGCAGCACCAGCAGCGCCAGGCTGACCGTCAGCGCGACGCCGGCCACCGTTGCCAGCAGCCGGCATGCCTGGGCGTCCTTGCGGTACTCGCGCGTGGCGGCATAGGCCAGCGCCACACCCAGCACGATATTCAGCAGGAGCAGGTTTCTCATTCCCATTGCTCACTCCCACTCCAGCGCGCCCTTTTTCCACTCATAGGCCAAGCCTATCGTCAGTACGGCGAGAAACCCCATGACGGCCCAGAAGCCGACCAGTCCCAGTGCGTTGACGTTGGCCGCCCACGGCATCAGGAAGATGACTTCGATATCGAACAGGATGAACAGGATGGCGACCAGGTAGAAGCGGATGTCGAATTTCATGCGCGCGTCGCCAAACGCTTCGAAGCCGCATTCATATTGCGACAGCTTCTGCGGGTCGGGCTTGTGCGGTCCCAGCACCCGTCCCAGCAGCATGGGCACGATGCCGACCAGGATACCGACGAGGATGAAGAGCAGGATGGGAAAGTAGTTTTCGAGGAGCATGGGAATTCCTGTGGAGATTTGCTGTGTAGTACAGGCGGTGGGTGAGGTGGTAGCGCAGGACGTGTCTACGCCAGGCGCTACCGGGGAAAACTTAGTGGGCCGAAGACAGCTTCATCAGAACGATGCCGCTGACGATCAGGACGGCAGCGCAGATGCGCATCAAGCTCAGCTGTTCGCCCAGGACGGCGACGCCAACGATGAAGGCGCCGACGGCGCCGATGCCGGTCCAGATGGTGTACGCCGTGCCGAGGGGCAGGGTACGCATGGCGATCGACAGCAAGCCGAAGCTGGCGATCATCATGACCACGGTAACGATAGAGGGGGTGAGTCTGGTGAAACCCTCGGAGAGTTTCATCGAGTATGCCCACACGACTTCAAACATGCCGGCAATCAGTAAAAGTATCCAGGCCATGGCGGCTCCTTTGCAGAGCGGGCCGTCCCGGTGTGTTCCCATGTGGGGGAGGCCGTCCTCCTGAATGACCGTCCCGATGGCCACTGGCGTGGCGACGTTGATGGACGATGCGGCAATTGTAGCAAACATTGGCGGACCCTGCAGCTCTATCCAGGGTGCGCTTGCGGGGTCAATTCGTGTTCCACGTGAAACAGAAACGGGTGGCGCCACACCCTTGCTGAGTAAAAATTAAGCAAAAAATGGCCGGCGGAAGGTTGCGTCTGCAAAAAGACTCTATAATCGGAGCTCTCTTCCCGCATTTTTACTTGCACTGTTACCTATTTATCATGTTATTTCCTACAGAATTCGACGTCATCGTTGTCGGTGGTGGTCACGCCGGTACCGAAGCGGCCCTCGCTTCCGCCCGCATGGGGCAGAAGACGCTTTTGCTCACGCATAATATTGAGACACTGGGCCAGATGTCGTGCAATCCTTCCATCGGTGGCATCGGCAAGGGCCACCTGGTCAAGGAAGTCGATGCCATGGGCGGCGCGATGGCGATCGCCACCGACGAGTCCGGTATCCAGTTCCGCATCCTGAATTCCTCGAAAGGCCCGGCAGTCCGCGCCACGCGCGCCCAGGCCGACCGCATCCTGTATAAAGCCGCCATCCGCACGCGCCTGGAAAACCAGCCTAACCTGTGGCTGTTCCAGCAAGCCGTCGATGACCTGATCGTCGAAGGCGACCGCGTCGTAGGCGCCGTGACGCAGATCGGCCTGAAGTTCCTGGCGCGCGCAGTGGTGCTGACGGCAGGTACTTTCCTCGACGGCAAGATCCACGTGGGCCTGAACAATTATTCGGCCGGCCGCGCCGGCGATCCGCCTGCCATCTCGCTGTCGGCCCGCCTGAAAGAGCTGAAACTGCCGCAGGGCCGTTTGAAAACGGGCACGCCGCCGCGCATCGATGGCCGCACGATCGACTTTTCCGTGATGCAGGAACAGCCGGGCGACCTCGACCCGGTACCCGTGTTCTCCGTCATGGGCAACACGGCCATGCACCCGCGCCAGGTGCCGTGCTGGGTCACGCACACGAATGCACAGACGCACGACATCATCCGCGCCGGCCTCGATCGCAGCCCCATGTACACGGGCGTAATCGAGGGCGTCGGCCCCCGCTACTGCCCGTCGATCGAAGACAAGATCCACCGTTTCTCGGGCAAGGAATCGCACCAGATCTTCCTTGAGCCGGAAGGCTTGACGACGCACGAGTTCTATCCGAACGGCATCTCCACCAGCCTGCCATTCGACGTGCAGATCGCCCTGGTGCAGTCGATGAAGGGCATGGAAAACGCCCACATCCTGCGCCCTGGTTACGCCATCGAGTACGATTATTTCGACCCGCGCGGCTTGAAGGCTTCGCTGGAAACGAAGGCCGTGGCGGGCCTGTTCTTCGCCGGCCAGATCAATGGCACCACGGGCTACGAGGAAGCGGCCGCGCAAGGCATGCTGGCGGGCCTGAATGCGGCCTTGCTGACGCAAGACAAGGACGCCTGGGTACCGGGCCGCTCGGAGGCCTATCTGGGCGTGCTGGTCGACGATCTGATCACCCAGGGCGTGCAGGAGCCGTATCGCATGTTCACCAGCCGCGCCGAGTACCGTTTGAGCCTGCGCGAAGACAATGCCGACATGCGCCTGACGGAAATCGGCCGCGCTTTGGGCTGCGTCGGCGACGCCCAGTGGCAAGCCTTTGAAACCAAGCGCGAAGCGGTGGCGCTGGAGCTCGAGCGCCTGCGTTCCACGTGGGTCAACCCGCGCATCCTGGCGGCCGCCGAGTCGGAACGCATCGTTGGCCAGGCCATCGAGCGCGAATACTCGCTGGCGGACTTGCTGCGCCGCCCGAACGTTGCCTATGACACCTTGATGAGCATGACGGGCATGGAGGGCCAGGCCCTGGCCGGCCCCGGCGTGGCAGACGCGGCAGTGCGCGAGCAGGTGGAAATCCAGCTCAAATACGCGGGCTACATCGAGCGCCAGAGCAAGGAAATCGAGCGCCACGAACACTATGAAAACCTGGCCTTGCCGGAAGGTTTTAACTACCTGGACATCGGCGCGCTGTCGGTCGAAGTGCGGCAAAAACTCGACAAGCAGCGCCCGGAAACCCTGGGCCAGGCATCGCGCATTTCCGGCGTGACCCCGGCGGCCATTTCGCTGCTGCTGGTGCACCTGAAAAAGCGCGGTTTTGGTGCAGGTCAGGCCGAAATACAGACCACCACTTTAAAGGATGAGGTTGTTGAATGAAGCAGTTTGACCGGGCCGCTTTGGCCCAGATTTTGAATGAAGGCATCGCCGCGCTGGGCCTGGAGCTGAGCGCGGATCAGACGGAAAAACTGCTCGATTACCTGGCCTTGCTGGCCAAATGGAATAGCGTGTACAACCTGACGTCGGTGCGCGATCCCCTGCAGATGCTGACCTTGCACGTGCTCGATTCGCTGGCGGCCGTGCCGGCGTTCGCGCAAGCCAAGAACGTGCTCGACGTGGGCGCTGGCGGCGGCTTGCCGGGCATGGTCCTGGCTATCGCGCGGCCCGATGTGAAGGTGTCGATGATCGACACGGTGCATAAAAAGACGGCATTCCTGACGCAAGTGAAGGCCGAACTGGGCCTGGCCAACGTCACCGTGTACACGAAACGGGTGGAGCAGCTGGAAGTGCAGCAGAAATTCGACGTGATCACCTCGCGCGCCTTTGCCGACCTGTCCGACTTCGTCAACTGGTCGAACCATGTGCTGGCCGAGGGTGGGCAATTCATCGCCTTGAAAGGGGTGGCACCGCCAGACGAGAGAGAGCGACTGCCGGCGGACTGGAAAGTGACGGAATTACGAGCAATCCAGGTGCCAGGGCTAAATGCAGAGCGTCATCTGGTCTTTATAGCAAGAATTTAAAGAACGCAGAATTAAACGATATAAATCATATAAACAGTTTATACGGTATAAATAATATAAACCGTATAAACGATTTATATCGTATAAATCAAATAAACAGTATAAATCGTTTCGGCAGGATGCCGGGGCGCACGATGAAGTTTGCACCTATTTACAACTAGAAGATACATGGCCAAAATTTTTTGTGTAGCAAATCAAAAGGGTGGTGTTGGTAAAACCACAACAAGCGTCAACCTCTCCGCCGGTCTGGCCAAGTTGAACCAGCGCGTGCTGCTGGTCGACCTCGACCCGCAGGGCAATGCGACCATGGGCGCCGGCATCAACAAGGCCGGCTTGAAGGCGTCGACCTATGAAGTGATGCTGGGCGAGTCCGATGTCAAAACGGCACGCCAGCGTTCGGAAGCCGGACGCTTCGATGTGCTGCCCTCGAACCGCGAGCTGGCCGGCGCCGAAGTGGAGATGGTCGAGCTGGACAACCGCGAACGCCGCCTGAAGGATGCGCTGGCCGAAGTGGATGGCGAATATGACTTCATATTAGTAGACTGCCCACCGGCATTATCGATGCTGACCCTGAACGGCCTGTGCGCCGCGCATGGCGTGATCATTCCGATGCAGTGCGAGTACTACGCCTTGGAAGGACTGTCCGATCTGGTCAACACCATCAAGAAGGTGCACGCCAACCTGAACCCGGATTTGAAAATCATCGGCCTGCTGCGCGTGATGTTCGATCCGCGCATGACATTATCGCAACAAGTGTCGGCGCAGCTGGAACAGCACTTCGGCGACAAGGTATTCAATACCATCATCCCGCGTAATGTGCGCCTGGCCGAAGCGCCATCGTACGGCTTGCCGGGCGTGACCTTCGACCCCAGCTCGAAAGGTGCCCAGGCGTATATCGCCTTCGGCGCCGAGATGGTCGAACGCATCAAACATATGTAAACAAGGGGCGAGCGTCTGCACATCAAGATGTGAGCGCTTACTCTGAAAACACGATTAGGACAGCATGGCTACGAAAAAATTAAAAGGACTCGGTCGCGGACTCGACGCCCTCCTGGGCGGCGGCGGCGACTTCGCCAGTCCGGAAACCAATCAACCGTCGAACTTGCCCGTGTCACAAATGCAAGCCGGCAAATACCAGCCGCGTACGCGCATGGACGAAGGCGCCCTCAATGAACTGGCCGCCTCGATCAAGGCGCAGGGGCTGATGCAGCCTATCCTGGTGCGTCCGATCGGCCAGGATACCTTGAGCGGACTTGTCAAATATGAAATCATCGCCGGTGAGCGCCGTTTCCGCGCTTCGCAACTGGCCGGCCTGACGGAAGTGCCGGTGCTGGTGCGCGACGTCGACGACCTGGCCGCCGCGGCCATGGCGCTGATCGAGAACATCCAGCGCGAAGACTTGAATCCCCTGGAAGAAGCGCAGGGCATTCACCGCCTGATCGCCGACTTCAGTTTTACGCATGAGCAAGCGGCCACTGCGCTGGGACGCTCGCGCAGCGCTGTGTCCAACCTGTTGCGCCTGATGAATCTGGCCCATCCCGTGCAGACCATGCTGATGGCCGGCGATATCGACATGGGCCACGCGCGCGCGCTGCTGGCCGTCGACGCGGCCAGCCAGATCACGCTGGCCAACCAGGTGGTGGCCAAGCGCCTGTCCGTGCGCGAGACGGAAAAGCTGGTGACCCGCACCATCGAGGAAGCGGCGAATCCGGTCGAGCCGCGCCACAAGGAAAAGTCCGGCGATATCGCGCGCCTGGAAGAAGAGCTGTCCGATGCGCTGGCCACGCCGGTGGTCTTCAAGATGGGCAACAAAGGGCGTGGCCAACTGGTGATCGATTTTGCCGATCTTGACGTGCTCGATGGTGTGTTGGCACGCTTGCGTGGTTAAATAGCAAGCTGCAAAGACAGGGGATATACGGTGTGGACAATCCGGCCATGCTTTCCGGATGGACCACGTGATTCCTTGATAACACGGCTGGAAGCGGCCCGGCAAGC
Source organism: Janthinobacterium sp. AD80 (assembly GCF_002878455.1). Lineage (GTDB taxonomy): Bacteria > Pseudomonadota > Gammaproteobacteria > Burkholderiales > Burkholderiaceae_D > Janthinobacterium. The sequence goes on along the minus strand of NZ_NRDQ01000019.1, from coordinate 41,139 downwards.
GACTTTGCCATATAGTGGTGCAAATGGCGGCGAATAGTCGGTAAAGCGTCAGTTTCGCGCAGCAATTGCCCTGCTGCGGTGCAGCAACGTTTGACTCTATAGATCAAAGCCAACTATAATCCCGTGTCTTTGCGTGTGTAGATTTTTCTGGGAACCTGGCAATTGAGTGATTCACAACAAAATATTGCCAAACCAGTCTACAAAGTAGTTGCTTTGCAGCTCGCAATTGCCATCAGTTTTGCCACGGTCACCCTGTTTTTCGGTGGCAGTGTGAAGGGCTGGTCCGCCGCATATGGCGGCGCTATCGCAGTCATCGGTAGCCTGGTGTATGCCATGTTGGTCGTTCGCGGTTCTAGCGACGCCAATAAGGCATTCCGGGCGCATTTGCGCGCAGAAGTGGTGAAAATATTTATCACAGCGGTGCTCTTTATCTTGGCACTGGTGTTGTTTCAGTCGGCCGCCTGGTTATGGCTGATCTTGGGTTTCGCGGTGGCAACCTTAGCATACTGGTTTTCATTGCTCGCTGTTTAATCATTGGTTTTGGGGCCTGTTGTGCTCTGAAACGACAAATCTAAATTCATTATGACCACAGAACACGCTATTGAAGCGGGCCATGCTGCCCCGGCCAACGCCACAGAATACATCAGCCACCATCTGGCTCACCTACGCAATGCCGAAGGCACCATCAATCTGGACACGTTCTGGATTTCGGCCATTCTGGGCTTTGTTTTCCTGGCTGTTTTCTACATGGCTTCGCGTCGTGCCACTGCCGGCGTGCCTGGCAAGCTGCAAAACTTCGTCGAAATGATCATGGAAATGGTCAATGACACTATTAATGGGGCCTTTCACGCGAAAAGCAAGATCATCGCACCGCTGGCCATCACTATTTTTGTATGGGTCTGGCTGCTGAACGCGATGGACTTCCTGCCGGTTGACTTGCTGCCGATGATTCTGAGCTGGTTTGGCGTGCATAAACTGCGCGTCGTGGCAACGGCCGACGTCAACCACACCTTCGCCATGTCGTTCTCGGTAGTCCTGTGCATTATCGCCTTCTCGGTCAAGGCCAAGGGCCTGGGCGGCTGGATCAAGGAGCTGTTCACGGCACCGTTCCATGCCAGCGGCATCATCGGCACGATCTTGCTGGCCCCTGTCAATTTCCTGCTGCAAATGGTTGAGCTGGTTGCAAAACTGATCTCCCTGTCGCTGCGACTGTTCGGCAATATGTATGCCGGCGAACTGATTTTCATCTTGATCGCGTTGTTGCCTTGGTGGGCACAGTGGGCGTTGGGTGGTCCATGGGCAATTTTCCATATCTTGATTGTAACTTTGCAAGCTTTTGTGTTTATGGCGTTGACGGTTGTGTATCTGAGCCTTGCGGTTGAGAAACATTAATCATTAACTTTATATTTTGTTTTTTTAGTATCTTTCGTTTTTAAATTTAGGAGAATTTTATGCAAGCTCTGATCGCACAAGTACAAAGCATGACCGTTCTGGCAGCAGCAATCATCATCGGCCTGGCCGCAATCGGCACCGCTCTGGGCTTCGCTATTCTGGGTGGCAAATTCCTGGAAGCGTCGGCACGTCAACCAGAACTGATGCCACAACTGCAAACCAAACTGTTCGTTATCGCTGGTCTGCTGGATGCAATCTCGATGATCGGCGTTGGTATCGCTCTGCTGTACACGTTCGCTAACCCGTTCCTGTCCGCTCTGACGGCTGTTGCTCAGTAATTCGCTCCAACCCTAGGAGAAACTTTTAGTTAGGAGCAAAGGTATGGACATCAATATGTCGCTCATCGGCCAGATGATCACCTTCGCGGTGTTGGTCTGGTTCTCGATGAAGTTCGTATTTCCAGCGTTGAACAACGCGCTGGATGAGCGTGCCAAACGAATCGCGGATGGATTGGCTGCGGCCGATCAAGGTCAGGCTTCGATGGCTGTCGCTGAAAAGCGTGCGCAAGAGGCATTGAACAGTGCACGTGAAGAAGCTTCGCAACGCGTTGCGGACGCTGAAAAGCGCGCGCAGCTGGTTGCTGAAGAGATCAAGCAAAATGCACAAGCTGAAGCTGCGCGTATCATTGCGCAAGCCCAGTCGGACGCCGAACAGCAACTGTCGAAAGCACGCGAACAATTGCGCGCTCAGGTGGCTGACCTGGCTGTCAAGGGTGCCGAGCAGATCTTGAAGCGTGAAGTAAACCCAACGGCTCACGCCGAAATGTTGCAGCGTCTTGCTGTCGAGCTGTAATCATGGCAGAACTCGCAACCGTCGCCCGTCCCTACGCGGAAGCTTTGTTCCGCGTAGCCCAAGCTGGTAAGGAGTCAAGCAACCTCGCGGCGTGGTCCGAACTGGTGTCCGAACTGGCACAGATCGGTAGCCACCCCGAGGTACAGGCGTACGCGCGCAATCCGAAAGTTTCGGAAAGCGACGTCGCCGCCACCATCCTGTCGTTGTTGAAATCGCCGCTCAATGAAGAAGTGAAAAACTTCGTCACGTTGTTGATCGAAAATGGCCGCATCAGCCTGCTGCCGGAAATCGGCGCGCAATTCCATGCCTTGAAAAATGGCCTGGAAGGTGCGGCTGACGCCGAGATCACGAGCGCTTTCGATCTGAGCGAAGGCCAAACGGCCGAGCTGGTCGCAACGCTGGAAAAGAAATTCAGTCGTAAGCTCAACCCTGCCGTCACAGTGGATCCATCGCTGCTCGGCGGCGTGCGCGTGGTCGTAGGCGACCAGGTGCTCGATACCTCGGTGCGCGCCAAGTTGCAGCAACTGCACGCTGCACTGGTGTCGTAAGACACGCGCTTCGGCAGGCCAGCTTAGACAGACCCTTACCCCTCGCGCAAGCTGAGAGAAACACTTTTAGGAGTTAGTATGCAACTCAACCCATCTGAAATCAGCGAGTTGATCAAGAGCCGGATCCAAGGTCTTGACGGCGGCGCTGAAGTGCGTAATCAAGGCACGGTTATTTCCGTCGCCGACGGTATCTGCCGCATCCACGGTTTGTCGGACGTGATGCAAGGCGAGATGCTGGAATTCCCAGGCAACACGTTTGGCCTGGCAATGAATCTGGAACGCGACTCCGTCGGCTCCGTGATTCTGGGTGCCTACGAGCACATCTCCGAAGGCGACACGGTGAAATGCACCGGCCGCATTCTGGAAGTGCCAGTCGGTCCTGAGCTGCTAGGCCGCGTAGTCAACGCGCTGGGCCAGCCGATCGACGGCAAAGGCGCCATCGAGACCAAACTGACGGCCGCGATTGAAAAAATCGCCCCGGGCGTGATCGCCCGTGAGTCCGTTTCGCAACCGATGCAAACCGGCCTGAAGTCGATCGATGCGATGGTTCCAGTTGGCCGCGGCCAGCGCGAACTGATCATCGGCGACCGTCAAACCGGCAAGTCGGCTGTGGCGATTGATGCGATCATCAATCAAAAAGGCCAGGGCATGAAATGTATCTACGTCGCGATTGGCCAAAAAGCCTCGTCGATCAAGAACATCGTGCGCTCGCTGGAACAGCACGGCGCGATGGAATACACCATCGTTGTCGCCGCTTCCGCTTCGGAATCAGCCGCCATGCAATACATCTCGCCGTACTCCGGTTGCGCCATGGGCGAATACTTCCGTGACCGCGGTGAAGATGCACTGATCGTCTATGATGATCTGTCCAAACAAGCTGTTGCATACCGTCAAATCTCGCTGCTGCTGCGCCGTCCACCAGGTCGCGAAGCGTACCCAGGCGACGTGTTCTACCTGCACAGCCGCCTGCTGGAACGCGCAGCACGCGTGAACGCCGACTACGTCGAGAAGTTCACCGACGGTGCCGTCAAAGGCAAGACGGGTTCCCTGACGGCGCTGCCGATCATTGAAACGCAAGCTGGCGACGTGTCCGCCTTCGTTCCAACCAACGTGATTTCGATTACCGACGGTCAGATCTTCCTGGAAACCTCGCTGTTCAACGCCGGTATCCGTCCTGCGATTAACGCCGGTATTTCCGTATCGCGCGTCGGTGGCGCCGCCCAGACCAAGGTCATCAAAAACCTGTCCGGCGGTATCCGTACCGACTTGGCGCAGTACCGTGAACTGGCTGCGTTTGCGCAGTTCGCTTCGGACCTGGATGAATCGACCCGCAAGCAGCTGGACCGTGGTGCCCGCGTGACGGAATTGCTCAAGCAAGCCCAGTACTCGCCACTGTCGATCTCGCTGATGGCCGTATCGCTGTTCTCGGTGAACAAAGGCTTCATGGACGACGTGCCAGTCAAGCAAGTGCTGTCGTTCGAAGCTGGTGTCCACGCTTACATGAAGACCAAGCAAGCTGCTCTGCTGGCCAAGATCGAAGAAACCAAGCAACTCGACAAAGACAGCGAAGCAACTCTGTCGGCGGCCATTGCTGATTTCAAGAAATCCGGCGCATATTAAGCGGCCAGGCGGCGCCCACCTTTGAGTGAGGCGCCGCCCTACGCGCAGAAGGAGTAAGGACTCATGGCATCAAGCAAAGAGATACGAGGCAAGATCAAGAGCGTAGAGAATACGAAGAAGATCACCAAGGCGATGGAAATGGTCGCCGCGTCCAAAATGCGCAAGGCGCAAGACCGGATGCGGGCCGCCCGTCCCTACAGTGACAAGATTCGGAATATCGCCGCCAATCTGGCGAATGCCAATCCGGAATACACGCACCCGTTCCTGGCAGCTGCCCAGGGTACGCAAGCGAAGGCAGTAGGTTTCATCGTTGTGACGACCGACAAGGGTCTGTGCGGCGGCATGAATACCAACATCCTGCGCCAGGTGACGTCGAAGTCGCGCGAGCTGGAAGCAGCTGGCAACCGGGTTGAAGCAGTTGCCATCGGTAACAAGGGTTTGGGTTTTTTGAATCGCATCGGCGTCAAGATCGTCGCCTCTGCCATTCAAACTGGTGATACGCCCCACCTGGAAAAATTGATCGGACCTGTCAAGGTCATGCTCGAAGAGTTCCAGGCTGGCAAGCTCGACGCAGTGTACCTGTGCTACACCAAATTCATCAACACGATGAAGCAGGAACCAGTGGTCGAACAGCTGCTGCCATTGACGGCCGACAAAATGGTCGCCGACAAGAGCGCACACTCGTGGGATTACATCTACGAGCCGGATGCACAAAGCATCATCGACGAATTGCTGGAGCGCTATGTAGAAGCGCTGGTGTACCAGGCAGTCGCGGAGAATCTGGCGTCCGAGCAATCGGCACGGATGGTCGCGATGAAAGCTGCAAGCGACAACGCGGGTAGTGTGATCGGCGAATTAAAGCTGATCTACAACAAGACCCGCCAAGCTGCGATTACCAAAGAACTCTCCGAAATCGTCGCCGGTGCGGCTGCGGTTTAAACGAATTTAACTATATTGAAGGAACGAACATGGCTGATGGCAAAATCGTTCAGTGTATCGGCGCTGTGGTGGACGTTGAGTTTCCCCGCAACGCGATGCCTAAGGTATTTGATGCCTTGAAGATGGCAGGCTCGGAACTGACCCTGGAAGTACAACAGCAGTTGGGCGACGGCATTGTCCGTACCATTGCACTCGGCTCGTCCGATGGCCTGCGTCGCGGCATGATGATTCAGAACACCGGCAAACCAATCATGGTGCCAGTCGGTAAAGCAACCCTGGGTCGCATCATGGACGTACTGGGCAACCCGATCGACGAATGCGGCCCCGTGTCGCACGAGCAGATCGCGTCGATCCACCGCACCGCTCCTGCATACGACGAACTGTCGCCTTCGCAAGAACTGCTGGAAACCGGCATCAAGGTGATCGACCTGGTTTGCCCGTTTGCAAAAGGCGGTAAAGTTGGTCTGTTCGGCGGCGCTGGCGTAGGCAAGACCGTGAACATGATGGAACTGATTAACAACATCGCCAAGGCGCACAGCGGCGTGTCCGTGTTCGCCGGTGTTGGTGAGCGTACCCGTGAAGGTAACGACTTCTACCACGAGATGGCTGACGCGAAAGTGGTTGATCTGGAAAATCCAGAGAACTCCAAAGTGGCGATGGTCTACGGTCAGATGAATGAACCGCCAGGTAACCGTCTGCGCGTCGCGCTGACCGGCCTGACGATCGCTGAATCGTTCCGTGATGAAGGCAAGGACGTTCTGTTCTTCGTCGACAACATTTACCGCTTCACGCTGGCTGGTACCGAAGTCTCGGCACTGCTGGGCCGTATGCCGTCGGCTGTGGGTTACCAACCGACCCTGGCTGAAGAAATGGGCCGTCTGCAAGAGCGTATCACGTCGACCAAGACCGGTTCGATCACCTCGATCCAGGCCGTCTACGTTCCAGCCGATGATTACACCGATCCGTCGCCTGCTACCACGTTTGCTCACTTGGATTCGACCGTTGCGCTGTCGCGTGACATCGCTTCCCTGGGTATCTACCCAGCCGTGGACCCGCTGGATTCGACCTCGCGTCAGCTGGATCCGTTGATCGTTGGTCAAGAGCACTATGACACCGCGCGTGCCGTGCAAACGACCCTGCAACGCTACAAGGAATTGCGCGACATTATCGCGATTCTGGGTATGGACGAGCTGGCACCGGAAGACAAACTGCTGGTTGCCCGCGCACGTAAGATGCAGCGTTTCCTGTCGCAGCCTTTCCACGTCGCTGAAGTCTTTACCGGCGCGCCTGGTAAATACGTTTCGCTCAAAGACACGATCAAGGGCTTCAAAATGATCGCTTCGGGCGAACTCGATCACCTGCCGGAACAAGCGTTCTACATGGTCGGCACGATCGAAGAAGCAATCGAAAAAGCCAAGAAACTTAACTAAGTTAAGTCTGGGCCTAACCCCGCCCCTCAGAAGGCGGGGTTCTTCAACCCGATAGGACACACATGGCACACACAATTCACGTTGACGTGGTTTCCGCTGAAGAACTGATTTTTTCAGGTGAAGCAGAATTCGTCGCGTTGCCGGGTGAACAGGGCGAGCTGGGTATCTACCCACGCCACACGCCTTTGATTACCCGCATCCGTCCGGGCGCGGTCCGCATCAAGGTAGTCGGCCAGGCAGAAGAAGAGTTAGTCTTCGTCGCCGGCGGCCTGCTGGAAGTGCAACCGGATACCGTGACCGTCCTGGCCGATACCGCGATCCGCGGTCACGACCTCGACGAAGCGAAAGCGCTGGAAGCGAAGAAGTTGGCGGAAGAAAATATCCACAACAAGGATTCGGGCATCGACTACGCGCAAGCGCAAGCCGAGCTGGCCAGCGCGATTGCGCAGCTGGCAGCGATCCAGAAGCTGCGCAAGATTTAATTTCAATCTGCGCCGCACAAGAAAGGCAGCCTTCGGGCTGCCTTTTTTTATGCCACGGCCTCCCGCCTTATTCGCAGCTTGGTTGCCAGCCGCCATCACGCAACTGGGTTGCCAAGCTGGCATTGCCCTCATTGACCAGCTTGAGTATCGCCTGCTTGCCCGCCGCCGACTGGTCCTCGCCAGGCGGCGTTTTTACCGCATACTGGAACTGCAACAGCCCACCACAGGCGGCGGCGCCATGAAAACTCTTGCTTACATTCGATTCATACACGGGGTTGGCGGCATCCGGTTCATAGACGGAACGCATCAGCACATGGCCATCGTGGATCACGACGGAAGAAACGGGCTCCGGCTTGGTGGCCGCCAGCGACTTGAGCAGGGCCGCCGAGAAGGCAAATGGATCGCTTTTGGCATTGCTATCGTATAGCAGGGTAATCAGGCTGCTCCATTTTTCCACCGCTTCCCCGTTCGTCGTGTATTCATACAAGGCCCGTTTGCTGTTGCGATTCTGTGGCGCGGTAAACGCCAGCTTGTAGACCTTGTCGGCATAGTGTATCTCTTGCGGCACGCTCAGCTTTTGCGCGAACAGCGTGCCGCTGGCGAACAGGCACGCTGACAATGTACTCAGAAGTAAAATGGTTTTTTTCTTGAACACAGTGCATCCTCATTCCATGGTGGGCGGGCCGCGTGCATCGCATGCGGCGCATGTCTGTTGGTACAGCATTTGACTATACCTTGCATATTTCCCAACTGCAATTTTGATAAAGTTGACAAGCTGTGATTCCGTACGCCTGTTCACGCAAGCCCGTTCTTGCCGCGTTGCTTGACGGCTTTGAGCGTCACTTTCCACCTGGCGCGCGCCGCAATGCGTTCGAGCGGGGTTACCTCGCCGCGCCGGGCGTCGCGCAGCAGCTTGTGATAATTGCGCAGGCGGTCCGCATCGATGGCGCCACGCACCTGGCAACCGGGTTCGCTGGCGTGCCTGCAATCGCGGAACTGGCACGTCGCTGCCAGCGCCGCGATGTCGTCAAAGGTGGCGGCCAGGGTTGACGCATCGGCATCGGCCTGCCAGCTGCGCAAGCCCGGCGTGTCGATGATGCAGGCGCCGCTGGCGCACAGGTGCAGCGAGCGCGCCGTCGTCGTGTGCCGGCCACGGCTGTCGCCATGGCGCACGCCTTTCGTCGCCTGCTGCGCGACGCACAGGGTATTGGTCAGGCTGGACTTGCCGGCCCCCGATGAACCCAGCAGCACCAGGGTCTGTCCCGCCTCCAGCCACGGCTCCAGGATGGCCACGTCATACGCATGGCGCGTATCGATGGCAAACAGGGGCACGTGGGAGGGCAGGCGTTGCCTGAGCTGCGCCAGCTTGCCCGCCACGTCGCTGGCCACGTCCGCCTTGCTCAGCACCACCACGGGCGTCACTTGCGCGGCCAGCACGATGGCCAGGTAGCGCTCCAGGCGGCGCGGGTTGAAGTCTTCGTCCAGTCCCATCACCAGCAGGGCCGTGTCGACATTGCTGGCCAGTAGCTGGCGCCGGCCGTCATTGCCGCGCCGCGCGATCTGCGTGACTGGGGATAAGTAGGCCGTTATCCACAAGGTGCCGTGTGCATCGGCTTCGGCGGCGATCCAGTCGCCGACCGTGAGGATATGGTCCTGCGCCCGCAAGTCGTGCAGCAGGTGCGGCAGGATCTGCGCCGGGCGTTCCTGCACGCCGTCGTGCACGCCGATGCTGTCGCGGTGCACGGCGCTCACGCGCATCAGCTGTGCGGTGGAAGAAGAGAGGTCGAGTTGGGCGGCTGCGCCGGCGATGGCCTGCTGCAGTCCGATGTAGCGTAGTTGTGCAAAATCGCATGCGATCATGGTAGCGTGATTCCGTATTCTGTCGTCCGCGTGCGGACATATCGCCTGCGCGTGCAGGCACCGCCAGTCGCGATGACTGGCACGAAAGAAGGGGAACGTCGGCTACGCGATCACGCGTATGGAGAAGTGCGGGCTAAAAGGTTTAGCAGGGAAAAACGGTGATCAGGCAGCCGACAGCACGGCAGTATCCGAATGGCGCATGTTGTCTACTCCTAGTGTGTGATGGAAAATGCCAGTGTGCCAGCGGCGCGCGCCGGCGTCAACGGAATGTGTGGCTTGGCTGCACCTGCCGTAGGCCGGATGAGTCCGCAGGGCGTAATCCGACACATTGTTGGCGCGATTGTTGAATTAGCTGCACATGCCGTAAGCCTGGCGTTCGGGGAAATAGCGGTACGTAAACGTGCGCACCGGATAGCGCTTGCCGGCGATGAGCATGTCGGGCATGGACAGGTCGAAGCGCTGGGGCAGCTGGCGCGGCAGCTGCAGGCGCAATCGCCATTGCGTCTCGGCGCTTGAACCGACGGCGGAAAACATGATGGGCAAGGTCTCGATGACGTCGACGATTTCCGCCTTGCGGTTCATGCCGCGCTGGTAGATGGTCAGTACCTTGGCTGCGGCGAACGGCGGTTTGTGCGGTTCTTCCAGCAGGAACGACAGGCGCGTAAAACTCGCTTGCGTACCGATGGGCAAGGTAAAGATCAATGCCAGTTCCGTGCCGCCTTCCTTCAAGGTGACGGGCGGCGTGGCGTACAAGCTGATCCCGCGCGGCAGCTCGAAGCGCGAGCCTTCCGTCCACGTCTTGCATTCGGGCGTAGTGGCCTGGTACAGGCTGGGCGCCGTGTAGTCGTTGCAGGCGGAGACCAGCAGCAGGGGCAGGGCAAGCAGGGCGGAACGGCGCATGGAAGTCACGGTTGGAAGATGAGCCGACAGTGTAAGCGATCCCCCCGCGATCTACCAGCGGGCTTATGCCTGCCCGGGCGGTGCGCGCCGCACGGACTGCAGCTGGCAGTGCGGCGCCTGCAGCGCATCCTTGATGGCGCCCAATGCCAGTTGCGGCCGCGCCGCGCCGCACATGAAGATGTCGACGGCGGCGAAGCCGCATTCCGGCCACGTGTGGATCGAGATGTGCGACTCGGCCAGCAGCACCACGCCCGTGACGCCCATGCCGGCGCCAAAGCTGTGGAAATGGCTGTGCAGCACTTGCGCGCCGGCCGCGATGGCCGCGCCGCGCAGCAGCTGTTCCAGCGCGGCGCCGTCGCGCAGCCGCTCCGGTGCGATACCGGACAGGTCGGCCAGCAAATGGGTGCCCAGGGGCAGATGCGGTGTGGCTGTCATGCTTACTTGTGGCTGCCGCCGCTGGAGCCGCCGCCATAGCTGCCGCCACCGCCGCCCGTGCGCGAACTCCAGCTGCTGCCGCCACCGGTGCTGCTGCCGGCCACCTTGAACATGCGCACCCAGTTGGCGGCCGTGACGGAAAACGTCACCATCAAGGCATAGATCACGTATTTACTCATGGGGGATTCTTTTCATTCTTGTCGAGGAAGGCGGCGGGCAGGAACAGCGCCAGGCAGCCCAGCAAACTCCACATCAGGGTGCTGGAAAACGAGACAAACATCGGGATCGCATTCAGCACCAGCACGATGACGATGAAAATCTTGGCAATGCCACGGTGGCTCAGCTGGATATTCGTCGTTTTGCTGGCGCCATGGAAGGCGGCGCCAAACCAGGCCGCCATCTGGTCATAGGCGACGGGCACGGAGCGCGACCAGGTCATTTCCTCGCCGGTGATTTCCGCCGCCAGCTTGGTTTGGCCATGCTCGAATTCCACCACCTGCGTGCTGTCGCCCACCGCCACTTTCCAGTTGAAGGCGCCAGCCGCGTACACGACCTGCGAGCCATAGCCATACAGCTTGCGGTAGGTGGCGCCATCGAGGGTGCAACTGTCGGCATCCACGGAAGCCCAGCTGGGCCAGTTCGGCAGCACGTTGGCGCGCGACCAGCCATCGTCCGTCTCCACCAGCCAGAAGAAGCCGGCGCGCGCGTTGTACAGCAGGTATTCGTTCCACTCGCTGCCTTCGTCGTCGGCGCGGCGCATCATGCCGATCACCGTGAAGTCCACATTGTTGATCTTCGCGCTGGCGCCCAGTTCCAGCGTGATGTCGGCGTTCTCGTGCACCTGCTTGCCGATGGCCAGCACCTGCGCTTCCGGGCCGCTGGCGTCGAGCTGCGCGTGGCAGGCGGGGCACACCAGCTGCGCCGCCGCGCCTGGGACGTACTGGATGCCGCTGCCGCAGGATGGGCAGTCGAGCGCATCGAGCTTGCCGCGGTACTTGCCGGCGCTTTTGGCGATGGCGTCGTCATCGCGCAGCAGCTGGCATTGCAAGCCATCCAGGGTGACGGCCACGCCCTGGTAGACGACGGGCTGCGGGCCATCCGTGTAGTCGAGCGTGACAAAGCTGGCGTAGTTGCGGAAATCCGCCACCTGGATGCGCCAGCCGGCGCCCACCTTGAACGGCAGTTCGCCCTGGCCGGCGATGCATTCGGCGCTGCGGATCTCGGCCGCCGTATATGGTTCGCCGCAGATCGTGTAGCGCCTGCCCGGCGCCAGTTCGCCAAAGGCGGGCAAGGTATCTTGCGTGCTGCGTTCGCGCGTCAGGGTGTACAGGCCGGACGAGTCGCCCAGCCAGGCGGTGCTGGCGTCATCGAACAGCAGATACCATTCGTTCCACGTGCCGGCGCTGTAGCGCTGCTGGATGCGCCCGACGACGGTGAAGTGCAGGCCATCGTGCACGCCGGCCGTGCCGATCTGGATCGGTGAATAGTCTTCCAGGACGGCCGACATCTTGCCCACGTCCCTGACGGAATCGGCGTCCTTGAGGATGGTGCTGTGGCAGTACTCGCACACGGCAAGCACGGAAGCGTGCGAGCGGAAGTGGACTTCCGCGCCGCAGCTGGGACAGGAAACAGTTTGCATGCAGTCGTATTTCGCTAATATTTAGCCGATCAGTTTTTTCAGCAGTTCAGCCTTGGCGCCGTCGTAGTCGGCTGGCGAAATGAGACCTTTGTCGAGCAGGCCCTTGAGCTTTTCCAGGCGCGCCTCGATCGGCTCTTCCACGGGGGCCGGTGGCGCGGCCGGCGCTGGCGCCGGGGCAGGCTGCTGCAGCGCATTGCCCATGCCTTGCGCCATCACCTGACCGATCGACAGGCCGGCGCCGAGGCCCGCGCCGATGCCGGCCATGCCGCCTTCATTCTGCGCCGCCAGCGGGATGGCGTTGGCGACCTGGAATTTGGTGTAGCCGCTCATCTTGTCGGCCCCCAGGCCGCCCTTCATGCCGGCCGAAATGCGCTCGTCGAGCGCCGCCTGCAATTCCTCGGGCAGGCTGATGCTGGCCACGTTGAACTCGTCGAGGCCCACGCCGTAGCGCGCGAAGGCCTGCGCCAGGCCATCCTTGACCTCCTGCGCCATCAGCGCCTGGTTGGCCGCCATGTCGAGGAAGGGCACGTTCGCGCCGCCCAGCGAGCTGGCCATGCTGGACATCAGAATGCCGCGCAGCTGGTCTTCCACTTCATCGCGCGTGTAGACCTCGCGCGTGCCGCTGATTTCGGTGAAGAAGGTGCGGGCGTCGGCGATGCGGTACGAGTACATGCCGAAGGCGCGCACGCGGATCATGTCGAAATCCTTGTCGCGGATGGTGATCGGCTGCGGCGTGCCCCACTTGCGGCCCGTCTGCACGCGGGTGCTGAAGTAATACACGTCCGACTTGAAGGGCGAGTCGAACAGCTTGTCCCAGTTTTTCAAGTTGGTCAGCAACGGCAAGGTCTGCGTCGTCAGCTTGTGCGTGCCGGGGCCGAAGACGTCGGCGATCTTGCCTTCATTGACGAAGACGGCTACCTGCGATTCGCGCACATTGAGGATGGCGCCGTTCTGGATCTCGAAATCCTGCATCGGAAAACGCCAGGCCAGTACGCCTTCCGTCTCTTCGTTCCACTGCAGTACGTCGATAAACTGCTTCTTGATAAAGCTGCCGAGGCTCATGATGGATGTCCTTGAAGAAGATAAAGCGGTGTCAGGAAATGCAGGCGGCGTTGATGGCGCCGAGCGACAGGGAAATGGCGCCCAGCAGCCCGCCGAAGGCGCTGTTGTTCGATTCGATCTGGTCTTTCGACATGCGCAGCAGCCGCGTGGTTACCACATACACGAGCAGCTGCACCACCATGGCGCCGAAGGCCCAGGCGAAAAACTGCTGGTAGTCGGCCGTGTGCATCAGCGACGAGGCGATGGTGGCGGAAAAGCCCAGCAGCGCGCCGCCCAGCGACAGGGCCGCCGCGTGATTCCCCTGGCGGATCAGCAGCACTTCATTGTAGGGCGTGACGCGTGTATAGATGATAAAAAAGGCAATCAGCAGCGTGGCGGCCAGTATAAGATGGATCAGATAGTTTAGGATGGCGGGCACGGCATTCCTCGCAATGAGCATTTGATAACGTCAACGCATATTAGAACAAAAAAAGTCCCATGAACAAAAAGATTCTGATTTTGTCTGTCTTCGTGGTCGCCTCCTGCGGCCTCGCGTATGAACTGATCGCCGGCGCCATGTCCAGCTACCTGCTCGGTGATTCCATCCTGCAGTTCTCCACCATCATTGGTTGCTACCTGTTTGCCATGGGTGTGGGCGCTCACTTTTCAAAGTATGTGAAGGACGACGACGTGCTCTCGCGCTTTGTCGACATCGAGCTGGCAGTGGGCTTGATCGGCGGCTTGTCGGCCGCGATCCTGTTCATGACGTTTTCGTGGATGGCGGCGCCGTTCCGCACCTTATTGTATGTGATGGTGTTCCTGATCGGCGCACTGGTCGGCATGGAAGTACCGCTGGTGATGCGCGCCCTGAACACGCGGCAGACGGAATTTTCCGAGCTGGTCAGCCGCGTGCTGACCTTCGATTACCTGGGCGCGCTGGCTGTCTCGCTGCTGTTCCCGCTGGTACTGTCGCCGTATCTGGGCCTGGTGCGCACGGGCTTCTTGTTTGGCATGCTGAATGTGGGCGTGGGCCTGTGGAGTATCTATGTCTTCCGCGCGGAGCTGAAAAACCTCACGGGGCGCCTGCTGCGCGCCTGCGCCGTGATGCTGCTGCTCGTCGCCGGCTTTGCCATGTCGGACCGCATGGTGGCCTGGGGAGAGCACGGCCTGTTCGGCGACCAGATCGTGTATTCCACCACCACGCCCTACCAGCGCCTGGTGATCACGCGCTGGAAGGACGATACGCGCCTGTACATCAATGGCAATTTGCAGTTTTCCTCGCGCGACGAGTACCGCTACCACGAAGCGCTGGTGCACCCCGTGCTGGAAGCGCTGCCGTGGGCGCGCCGCGTGCTGGTGCTGGGCGGCGGCGACGGCCTGGCGCTGCGCGAAATCCTGCGTTATCCACAGATCGAACACGTCACCGTGGTCGACCTCGACCCGGCCATGACGGCCGCGTTTACCACGCGCCCGGAACTGGCCAAGCTGAATAATGGTTCGTTCTCGGACAAGCGCGTCACCGTCATCAACGCCGATGCCGCCGTCTGGCTGCGCAATAACCAGGAGATGTTCGATGCGGCCATCGTCGACTTCCCCGATCCGTCCAGTTTCGCGCTCGGCAAACTGTATTCGGTGCCGTTCTACGACCTGGTGAAAAAGCACCTGGCCGCCAAGGGCCTGATGGTGGTGCAATCGACGTCGCCATTTTTCGCACCGCACGCCTACTGGACCATCAATGCGACCTTGCGCGAAGTGGGCATGCGCACCTGGCCCTACCACGCCTACGTGCCCTCGTTCGGCGAATGGGGTTTTATCCTGGCCTCGCCCCAGCTCGACTACACGCCGCCGACGACCTACCGCCTGCCCATGCGCTACCTGAATGCGGACACCACGCGCGAGATGTTCATCTTCCCGCCCGACATGCAGCCCTTGCCGATGGCGCCCAACCGCCTCAATACCCAGTCGCTCGTGCATGAGTTCGAGCAGGACTGGAACCGGGTGATCCGCTGATGCAGCGCCGTTCCTTCATGCTGTGGGCCGCCGGCGGCACCGCGGCGGCGGCAGCCGGCATCGGCAGCATCGCCGCCTATCTGCGCTGGCAGGAAATCACGCCAAGGGTGCTGTATCCGGGCCGCACGGAAGGCCATTATCTGCGCGAACTGCTGCGCGAGCACAAGGCCTTGCCGCCGCCCTCCGAGACCATCGTTACCGACGTGGCCATCCTCGGCTCCGGCATCGCCGGCTTGACGGCCGCATGGCGCCTGAACAAGCTGGGGCACCGGGACTTTCTCATGATCGATGGCCCGCAGCCGTATGGCAACGCGGCCGGCGGGCAGTTCGGCGAGCTGGCGTATCCGACCGGCGGCCATTACCTGCCGCTGCCGTCGCCCGAATCGACGCATGTGCGCGAAATCCTCTTCGACCTGGGCATCATCGAGCGCGACCCGATGGCGGAAAAACCCTATTACGACGAGCGCTATATTTTGCACGCGCCCGAGGAACGCCTGCTGTTCAACGGCCAGTGGCAGGATGGCTTCATTCCCACCGAAGGCGTCTCTGCCGATGAACTGGCGCAGCACGAGCGCTTTTTTGCCGAGGTGCGGCGCTTGCGCCAGACGCATGGCAATGACGGCAAGCGCGTGTTTGTCTTTCCCACCGTGGAGTCGTCGCAGGATCCCGCCTGGCGCTCGCTCGATGACATCACCCTGAAGCAGTGGATGGAGCGCGAGGGTTATACCTCGCCCACCCTGCACTGGTACCTGAACTACTGCTGCCGCGACGATTACGGCACCCGCTACGACCAGGTCTCGGCCTGGGCCGGCCTGCACTATTACTGCAGCCGCTGGGGCCAGGCGGCAAATGCAGGCAATGGCGCCTGGCTGACCTGGCCCGGTGGCATGCAGCCGGTGGCCACGGCCATGGAACACGCCTCTGGTGTCAAGCGCCGCGCCGGCACGGTGGTCTCCGTGAAGACCACGGCGCAGGGCGTCGAAGCGCTGTGCCTGGAGCTGATCGATGGCCAGCCGCGCACCTATCTGCTCAAGGCGCGCAAGGCCATCTGCGCCATGCCCGTGTACGTGGCGGCCCGCGTGGTGGAGAACATCGCCAGCTATGGCTTTGACGCGAAGCGCGACACCCCCGCGTATGCGCCATGGATGGTGGCGAACTTTTTACTTAAACGCTTTCCCGACGAACTGCCGCATGCGCCCCTTTGCTGGGACAACGTGGTGTACCAGGAACCGGGTCTCGGCTATGTCGTCGCCACGCACCAGGATATCCGCGTGCGTCCGCCCGAGAAAACCGTCTTCAGCGCCTACGTGGCCCTGTCCGACCGCACGCCGCAGCAAGCCCGCAAGTGGCTCGATACGGCCAGCCCCGAAGAATTGCTGGCGCTGGCCAGCGTCGATTTGAAAACGGCGTATGGGCGCGATTTCGCCAGCTGCGTCGAGCGCGTTGACATCACTTTGCGCGGCCACGCCATGGCCGCGCCGCTGACGGGCTTTCGCAGCAATGCGGGCCTGAAAGCCCTGCGCGAGCATGATGGCGCGATTCTGTTTGCGCATGCCGATTTGTCGGGCTTTTCCGTGTTCGAGGAAGCGGCGTGGTGGGGTGACAGGGCGGCGCGGCTGGCGATCACATAAATGAAAAAGGCCGGCGCAAGCGCCGGCCAGAGCCCCCTAAGGCTCGAACCTGTGCTTCCTTGTTCTTCTCATTTATTTTTATTTATGACGTCGATGAACACGGCCGCCAGCAGCACAAGGCCCTTGATCACTTGCTGGTAGTCGATGCCGATGCCCATGATGGACATGCCGTTGTTCATCACGCCCATGATGAAGGCACCGATGACAGCCCCCATCACCTTGCCCACGCCGCCCGAGGCCGAGGCGCCGCCGATGAAGCAGGCGGCGATCACGTCCAGCTCGAAACCCGTGCCCGCCTTGGGCGTGGCCGTGTTCAGGCGCGCGGCGAAGATTAGGCCGGCCAGTGCGGCCAGCATGCCCATGTTGACAAAGGTGTAGAAGCTGACACGCTCCGTCTTGATGCCGGACAGGCGCGCCGCCTTTTCATTGCCGCCCACTGCATACACGCGGCGACCCAGCACCGTGCGGTTGGTAACGAAGGTGTAGGCGACGATCAGCACCGACATCACGGCCAGCACATTGGGGAAACCGCGGTAGGACGCCAGCAGGTAGCTGAAATACACCATCACGGCGGCAAAGATGCCGTTCTTCAGCAGGAAGAAGGCGCGCGGTTCGTTTTCCATGCCGTGCCTGAGCTGCTTGGCGCGGCTGCGCAGCGAGGTGACCAGCAGCGCGCCAGCGGCGATCACGCCCAGCAGCAGCGAGAAGCCGCGCAGGTTCTCGCCGCCGAACGGGTCGGGCAAAAAGCCCGAGCTGAGCATCTGGAAGCCTTCCGGGAAGGGGCCGACCGACTGGCCGGCCAGCAGCGCCAGGGTCAGGCCCTTGAACACCAGCATGCCGGCCAGGGTGACGATGAAGGACGGAATTTTAAAGAAGGCGACAAAATAGCCTTGCGCACCGCCGATGACGGCGCCGGCCAGCAGGCAGACGATGCTGGCGGCGACAAAGTTCATTTCATAGTTGACGATCAGGACGGCCGCCAGCGCGCCGACGAAGCCGACCACGGAGCCGACCGACAGATCGATATGCCCGGCCACGATGACCATCAGCATGCCCAGCGCCATGATGACGATGTAGCTGTTCTGCAGCACCAGGTTGGTCAGGTTCAGCGGCTGCATCAGGGTGCCGTCCGTCATGTACTGGAAAAAGCCCATGATGACGAGCAGCGACAGCAGCATGCCGTAGTCGCGCATATTGTTCTTCAGGAAGCCGGCGTAGCTCTTGGCTTGCGGCGCGCTGACGGGCGCGGCGCCCGGCACCGCGTCCGCGGTCAGTTTATTGTCCATGGTGTTCTCCGTGTGTGACGATGGCGCGCATGATTCTTTCCTGTGACGCCTCTGCTGCGCTTAATTCGGCCGCGAAGCGGCCTTCGTTCATGACATAGATCCGGTCGCACATGCCCAGCAATTCGGGCATTTCCGAGGAAATCATGATGATGCATTTGCCTTCGGCGGCCAGCTCGCTGATGATGCTGTAGATTTCGTACTTGGCGCCCACGTCGATGCCGCGGCTCGGCTCATCGAGGATCAGGATGTCGGGGCGTGAAAACAGCCACTTCGCCAGTACCACTTTCTGCTGGTTGCCGCCGGACAGGTTGACCACTTTTTGCAGGATGCTCGAGCAGCGGATTTTCAGCTTGCGGCGGAAATCGTCGGCCACGCCGAATTCGCGCGCCTCGTCGATCACCATGTGGCGCGACACGGCGTCCAGGTTGGCCAGGCTGGTGTTTTTCTTGATGTCTTCTTCCAGGATCAGGCCCAGGCCCTTGCGGTCTTCCGTCACATATGCAAGGCCATGCGCGATGGCCTTGCCGATGGTGCTGACGTCGATTTCCTGCCCGTTCTTGAGCACCGTGCCGCTGATGCGCTGGCCATAGGCGCGCCCGAAAATGCTCATCGCCAGTTCCGTGCGCCCTGATCCCATCAAGCCGGCGATGCCGATGATCTCGCCCTTTTTGGCGTGCATGCTGATGCCCTTGATGACAGGGCGGTCGGCGTGCTCGGGATGGAACACGCGCCAGTCGCGCACTTCGAAAATGGTCTCGCCGATGCTGGGCGTGCGGGCCGGATAGCGGTCGGCCATTTCGCGTCCGACCATTTTCTCGATGATGCGGTCTTCGCTGACGGGCTTAATGCGACAGTCGAAGCTGTCGACCGTGTTGCCGTCGCGTAGCACCGTAATGGCATCGGCGACGCGCGAAATTTCGTTGAGCTTGTGCGAAATCAGGATCGAGGCGATGCCCTGGCGCTTCAGCTCCAGCAGCAGGTCGAGCAGGGCCGCGCTGTCGCTTTCGTTCAGGCTGGCCGTCGGCTCGTCGAGGATCAAGAGCTTGACGTCCTTGCACAGGGCCTTGGCGATTTCGATCAGCTGCTGCTTGCCCACGCCCAGGTTGGTGATCAGGGTGTCGGGCGACTCTTTCAAGCCGACCTTTTGCAGCAGTTCGCGCGTGCGGCTTTGCGCATATTCCCAGTCGATCACGCCCATGCTGGCCGGCTCGTTGCCGAGGAAGATATTCTCGGCGATCGACAGCAAGGGCACCAGCGCCAGTTCCTGGTGGATGATGATGATGCCGATTTCCTCGCTGTCCTTGATGCCGCGGAAATGCCGCGTCTGGCCCTGGTAATCGATATCGCCCGTATAGCTGCCGTGGCCGTAGACACCGCTCAGCACTTTCATCAGCGTCGACTTGCCGGCGCCGTTTTCCCCCACGATGGCGTGGATTTCGCCGCTGCGCACCCGCAGGTTCACATTGTCGAGTGCTACGACGCCGGGGAAGGTCTTGCGTATCCCGCGCATTTCCAGGATCGTGTTTGTCATATAACCTCTCTGGGCCCGGCAGTGCCGGGCCTTGCATGCCGTCGATGCTTATTTCACTTGCGCTTCGGTGTAATAGCCGCTGCCCGTGACCAGCACCTGCTTCCAGTTCGCCTTGTCGACGGTGACGGGTTTGAGCAGGTAGGACGGCACGACCTTCACGCCGTTGTTGTAGGTCTTGGTATCGTTGACGGTCGGTGCCTTGCCCGACAACATGGCGTCGACCATGTTCGCCGTCACCTTGGCCAGTT
The DNA here is from genome assembly GCF_002878455.1 of Janthinobacterium sp. AD80. GTDB lineage: Bacteria > Pseudomonadota > Gammaproteobacteria > Burkholderiales > Burkholderiaceae_D > Janthinobacterium. The sequence continues at coordinate 21,295 of NZ_NRDQ01000019.1, read as the reverse complement.
CACGCGTGTCCTTGAACACGGTGGACGACTGCTCGCCGCGGATGATGGATTTGACGGACGGGATTTCCGCATCCTGGCCCGTGACGACGGGGAACGGTTGTTTCGGCGTGCCGTAGCCGACGCCTTTGAGCGACGACAGGATGCCGATGCTCAGGCCGTCATATGGCGACAGCACGGCGTCGACACGCGCATTGCCGTAGTAGGCGCTGAGCAGATTATCCATGCGCGCCTGCGCCACGGCGCCATCCCAGCGCAGGGTCGCCACCTTGTCCATGCCCATCTGCTTCGAGCGTACCACCAGCTTGCCGCTGTCAATGTAGGGTTTCAGCACCGACAGCGCGCCGTTGTAGAAGAAGTGCGCATTGTTGTCGTCGGCCGAGCCGCCGAACAGTTCGATATTGAACGGGCCCTTGCCTTCCTTGAGTTTCAGCGCCGATTCGATATAGCCCGCCTGCAGCACACCGACCTGGAAGTTGTCGAAGGTGGCGTAGTAATCGATGTTCTTGGTGCCGCGGATCAGGCGGTCATAGGAAATGACCTTGATGCCCTTGTCGGCCGCCTTTTGCAGTACGTTCGACAGGGTGGTGCCGTCAATGGCGGCGATCACCAGTACCTTGGCGCCCTTGGTGATCATGTTTTCCACTTGCGCCAGCTGGTTCGGGATATCGTCGTCGGCGAACTGCAGGTCGGTCTTGTAGCCGCGCTCCTTGAATACCTTGACCATGTTGTCGCCATCGGCGATCCAGCGCATCGAGGATTTGGTCGGCATCGAGATGCCGATCGCGCCCTTGTCCGCGGCATTCGCCATGGGAACGACTGCCATACCGGACGTCGCCAGCACCAGGCTCGCGGCCAGCATTTTCATTGTTGTTTTCATTTCAGGTCTCCACCGTCTTTTGAGTGTGAATGTGCCGGCGTCGTGGCCTCTGCGGGCCGCCTCCATGCCGATGGCCGCATGTGGGCCACGGCTGATACTAGTTTGTCCATACCTGCCTCACCAATCACTTTTTTTCGCATTGTCGATATCCAAAACGGTATCGATGGCACGATTGATGCGATGCGCCAAATTCCCTCTGTCACAGGTGGAAGCGGGGGCTTGCAAGGGGGCTTTTCGCGGCATTTTTTGGTGCACCGCAATACCAATAATCATCATGCAATTTGGTGATTTTCGTAATTGCGGTGACCCATGGCGGCGCGCAGAATCGGTTCGACCTTGAAGCCCGACCACCCGATGACCGTCTTTTGAAAGCTGACATGCTGCCGATTTCTCCCGCTTCCCTGCTACCCGCCGATCTGGCGCAAGCGACCCTGATTGGCCGCATCTGGCGCGACGGTCCCTGCATCGTCGCCGTGCGCGGCGGTGAAGTGGTCGATATCACGGACACCGTCGCCACGGTGGCCGAACTGTTCGAGAGCGACAATGCGCTGGGCATCGCCCGCCATGCGCCAGGCACCTCGCTCGGCCCCGTGCAGGCTTTGCTGGAACAGGCGCTGGCGGCGCCGCCGCATGCACCGCTGCTGCTGGCGCCATGCGATCTGCAGGCGATCAAGGCATGCGGCGTGACCTTCGCCGTCAGCCTGCTCGAACGCGTGATCGAGGAGCAGGCGGGCGGCGATGCGGCGCGCGCCGCCAGTTTGCGCGGCGCGCTGCAAGCCACCCTGGGCAGCGATCTGTCGGCATTGAAGCCCGGTTCCGATGCCGCGCAGCGCCTGAAGCAGCAACTGCAGCAGCGCGGCGCCTGGTCGCAGTACATGGAAGTGGGCATCGGCCCCGATGCGGAAGTATTCACCAAGGCGCAGGCCATGTCTTCGGTCGGCTGCGGCGCGCAAGTGGGCCTGCTGCCATCGTCCGCCTGGAACAACCCGGAGCCGGAGATCGTCCTGGCCGTCAACAGTCGCGGCCAGGTGCTTGGCGCGTCGCTGGGCAATGACGTGAACCTGCGCGACATCGAAGGACGCAGCGCCCTGTTGCTGGGCAAGGCCAAGGACAACAACGGTTCCTGCGCCATCGGCCCCTTCATCCGCCTGTTCGACGAGCACTTCACGCTCGATACCGTGCGCCAGGCGGAAGTGTCGCTGCTGATCGAGGGGGCGGACGACGGTTTTGTCCTGGAAGGCGCCAGTTTCATGCGCGAGATCAGCCGCGACCCGCTGGACCTGGTGCGCCAGACGGCCGGCGCCTACCACCAGTATCCGGACGGCTTCATGCTCTTCCTCGGCACCATGTTCTCGCCCGTGAAGGACCGCGGTGCGCAGGGCGGCGGTTTTACGCACCACCTGGGCGACCGCGTCACCATCGCCAGCGCCGCGCTGGGCGCGCTGGTCAACGAAGTGCAGCGCTGCGACGCGATCCCGCCCTGGACCTTCGGCGTGCGCGCGCTGTACCAGAACCTGGCGCAACGCGGTTTGCTTTGATCCGATTATTTTAAAAAGAGAGACACCATGCAGCATGCAACTTATCCCAGCCTGGCCAATAAACGCGTCGTCATCACGGGCGGCGGCACCGGCATCGGCGTCGCCATCGTCGAGGCATTCGCGCGCCAGGGCGCCCACGTCACCTTTCTCGACATTGCCCGTGACGCCTCGCTGGCGCTGCAGGAAAAACTCGCTCAGCTGCCGCAGCCGCCCGTGTTCCGCTACTGCGACCTGACGGACCTCGACGCCCTGGCCGCCACCTTCGCCGATATCGGCAACACCAGTGGCGCCACGGATATCCTCATCAACAATGCGGCCAACGACGACCGCCATCAGCTGCAGGACGTCACGCCCGCCTACTGGGACGAACGCATCGCCGTCAACCTGCGTCACCAGTATTTCTGCGCCCAGGCCGTGGCGCCGGCCATGCGTGGCAAGGGCAGCGGCGTGATCCTCAACCTGGGCTCGATTTCCTGGCACCTGGCGCAAGCCAACCTGTCGATCTACATGACGGCCAAGGCGGGCATCGAAGGCTTGACGCATGGCCTGGCGCGCGACCTGGGCGCCGATGGCATCCGCGTCAATTGCATCATTCCCGGCGCCGTGCGCACGCCGCGCCAGGAGCGCCTGTGGCATACGCCGGAAGCGGAAGCCGTGATCCTGCAGGGGCAATGCCTGCAGACGCGCGTGGAACCGGAAGACGTGGCGGCGCTGGCGCTGTTCCTGGCGTCCGACAACGCGGCCAAGTGCACGGGACGTGAATATTTCGTCGACGCGGGATGGTACGGCGCATGAACGTCACCGCTAAAGCACCGCGGCGTTTCCGTTCGCAGGACTGGTTCGACAATCCCGACCACATCGACATGACGGCGCTGTACCTGGAGCGCTTCATGAACTACGGCATCACGGCCGAGGAACTGCGTTCGGGCCGGCCCATCATCGGCATCGCGCAAAGCGGCAGCGACATCAGCCCGTGCAACCGCATCCACCTGGAACTGGCGCAGCGCGTGCGCGACGGCATCCGCGATGCGGGCGGCATCCCGATGGAATTCCCGCTGCACCCGATCTTCGAGAACTGCCGCCGCCCCACGGCGGCGCTGGACCGCAACCTGGCCTACCTGGGCCTGGTGGAGATCCTGCACGGCTATCCGATCGACGCGGTGGTGCTGACCACGGGATGCGACAAGACCACGCCGGCGCAGCTGATGGCGGCCGCCACGGTCGATATTCCCGCCATCGTGCTGTCGGGCGGCCCCATGCTCGACGGCTGGATGGACGGTGAACTGGTGGGTTCGGGCGCGGCCATCTGGAAGGGCCGCCGCCAGCTCTCCGCCGGCCTGATCGACAACGACAAATTCCTGCAGATCGCCGCCGCCTCGGCGCCGTCGGCCGGCCACTGCAACACCATGGGCACGGCATCGACCATGAATGCGCTGGCCGAGGCGCTGGGCATGTCCCTCACGGGCTGCTCGGCCATTCCCGCACCCTACCGCGAGCGGGGCCAGATCGCCTATGCAACGGGGCGCCGCATCGTCGGCATGGCGCACGACGACGTGCGCCCGTCGAGCATCCTCACGCGCGAGGCGTTTTTGGACGCCATCATCGTCAATGCGGCCATCGGCGGCTCGACCAACGCCCAGCCGCACCTGATGGCCATGGCGCGCCACGCGGGCGTGGAACTGCACTCGAGCGACTGGATGGAACACGGCTATGACGTGCCGCTGCTGCTGAACATGCAGCCGGCCGGCAAATATCTGGGCGAACGCTTCCACCGCGCCGGCGGCGTGCCCGCCGTCATGTGGGAGCTGCAAGAGGCGGGCTTGCTGCACGCGGACCGCTTGACGGTCACGGGCCAGAGCATGGCGGCCAACCTGGCAGGGCGCGAAAGCGCGGACCGCGAGATGATCCGTCCGTTTGCCGCGCCGCTGAAGGAAAAGGCGGGCTTCCTGGCCCTGCAGGGCAACCTGTTCGATTTCGCCATCATGAAGACCAGCGTGATTTCGCCCGCTTTCCGCGAACGCTACCTGTCGCGTCCCGGCAGCGAGGGCGTGTTCGAGGCGCGCGCCATCGTCTTTGATGGTTCCGCCGACTACCACGCCCGCATCAACGACCCGGCGCTCAATATCGACGACAGCTGCATGCTGGTGATGCGCGGCGCCGGTCCCGTGGGCTGGCCCGGCTCGGCCGAAGTGGTCAACATGCAGCCGCCCGATGCCTTGCTCAAGGCCGGCATTTTGAACTTGCCGACCCTGGGCGACGGACGCCAGTCGGGCACCTCGGACAGTCCGTCGATCCTGAACGCGTCGCCTGAAAGCGCTGTCGGCGGCGGCCTGGCCTTGCTGCGCACGGGCGACATCATCCGCGTGGACTTGCATGCGGGGCGCTGCGACATGCTGGTCGATGCCGCCGAGCTGGCACGCCGCGCGCAGGAGCTGCCGCCACCCGTCAACGACAGCGCCACGCCATGGCAGGAGATGTACCGCGCCAGCGTGGGCCAGCTGGAAACGGGGGCCTGCATGGAGCTGGCGCTGAAATACCGCGCAGTCGGCCAGACCCTGCCACGGCATAACCATTAGCAGCACGTAGGTCGGGGTAGGTCGGCTAGGTCGGCTTAGCGCTGCGCGCGTAAGCCGACAACACCACGATCAGCAAATTTTTCAGCAGTACCCGTAGTTAAAAAACGTCGTTAATAACATCCACAAGGAGACACACAATGAACAAGATCATCAGTGCAGCCATCATGACCGCCATGCTGGCATTGAGCAGCAGCGCCGCTCTGGCCGACGCGAAAAACCCGAAGATCGGTTTTTCCATCGACGATTTGCGCGTCGAGCGCTGGACGCGCGACCGCGATTTCTTCATCGCCGCCGCCGAAAAGCAGGGCGCCAAGGTCTTCGTGCAGTCGGCCGACGCCAGCGAACAGCGCCAGATTTCGCAAATCGAAAACCTGATCTCGCGTGGCGTGGACGTGCTGGTGATCGTGCCATTCAACGCCACTGTCCTCAACAACACCATCAAGGAAGCAAAAAAGGCCGGGATCAAGGTGCTGTCGTATGACCGCCTGATCCTGGGCGCCGATATCGACGCGTACATCTCCTTCGATAACGAGAAAGTGGGCGAGATGCAGGCCGAAGGCGTGGTCAAGCTGCAGCCGAAGGGCAATTACTACCTGCTGGGCGGCGCGCCAACGGACAACAACGCCAAGATGCTGCGCGAAGGCCAGATGAAAGTGCTCAAGCCCTACATCGACAAGGGCGATATCAAGGTGGTGGGCCAGCAGTGGGTGAAGGACTGGAGCGCCACGGAAGCCTTGTCCATCGTGGAAAACGCCTTGACGGCGAATAACAACAAGATCGATGCCATCGTCGCCTCGAACGACGGCACGGCGGGCGGCGCCATCCAGGCGCTGGCTGCGCAAAAGCTGGCGGGCAAGGTACCTGTCTCGGGCCAGGACGCCGACCTGGCGGCCGTCAAACGCGTGATCGCCGGCACGCAGGCGATGACCGTCTACAAGCCGCTGAAAACCATCGCCTCGGAAGCGGCCAAGCTGGCCGTGCAACTGGCGCGCAACGAGAAGCCAGCCTACAACTCCAGCTATGACAATGGCTTGAAAAAGGTCAGCACCGTGCTGCTGAAACCGACGCCGCTGACCAAGGCGAACGTGAACATTCTCGTCGATGACGGCTTCTATACCAAGGCGCAGCTGGGTAATTAAGTTCCGCGAGAATATTGGACGTAGGTCGGATTAGCGTAGCGTAATCCGACACCCGCCGGCGCTTGCAAAGCGCTGGTGATGGTGTCGGGTTACGCGCTGCGCGCTAACCCGACCTACGCCGGTCTTCCAGCCTGTGGTTTTCCCCGTATCCGCAACGAGAGTGAGCATGTCCGATTATCTGCTTGAAATGAAAGGCATCGTCAAACAGTTTGGCGGTGTCCGCGCGCTCGACGGCATCGACCTGCAGGTGCGGGCCGGCGAGTGCATCGGCCTGTGCGGCGAGAATGGCGCCGGCAAGTCGACCCTGATGAAGGTGCTGTCCGGCGTCTACCCGCACGGCAGCTGGGACGGCGAGATTCTGTGGGAAGGCCAGCCCCTGCGCGCGCAATCGATCCGCGACACGGAAGACGCGGGCATCATCATCATCCACCAGGAACTGATGCTGGTGCCGCAGCTGTCCGTGGCCGAGAATATCTTCATGGGTCGCGAACTCACCCTGCCCGGCGGACGCATGCACTATGCGGCCATGTACAAGCGCGCCGACGAACTGCTGCGCGAATTGAAAATCCCGCAGCTGAACGTGGCGCTGCCCGTCATGAATTACGGCGGCGGCCACCAGCAGCTGGTGGAAATCGCCAAGGCGCTCAACAAGAATGCGCGCCTGTTGATCCTCGATGAACCGTCGTCGTCGCTGACGGCGTCGGAAATCGCCGTGCTGCTCGACATCCTGCGCGCTTTGAAGGCGCGTGGCGTCACCTGCATCTATATTTCGCACAAGCTCGATGAGGTGGCCGCCATCTGCGACACCATTGTCGTCATCCGCGACGGCAAACACATCGCCACCACGCCCATGGCGCAGATGAATGTCGAGCGCATCATCGCGCAGATGGTGGGCCGCGAAATGAGCCAGCTGTATCCGCAGCGCGCAGCGGAAAACACAGCGGCCATCGGCGAGGTGCTGTTCGAGGCGCGCCACGTGACCTGCATCGATGCGGACAACCCGCAGCGCAAGCGCGTCGACGACGTGTCGTTCAGCCTGCGCAAGGGAGAAATTCTAGGCATCGCCGGACTGGTGGGCGCGGGGCGCACGGAGCTTGTCTCCGCCCTGTTCGGCGCCTACCAGGGACCGTGCCAGGCCGAAGTGTGGCTCGATGGCCGCCGCATCGATACGGGCACGCCGCAAAAAGCCATCGCCATGGGCCTGGCCATGGTGCCGGAAGACCGCAAGCACCACGGCATCGTGCCCGACCTGGACGTGGGACAGAACATCACCCTGGCCGTGCTGGAGCAGTTTGCGCGCGCCACGCGCATCGACGGCGAAGCGGAACTGGCGGCCGTGCGCGGCGAGATCGCCCAGCTGGAACTGAAAACGGCCAGCCCGTCGCTGCCCATCACGAGCCTGTCGGGCGGCAACCAGCAAAAGGCCGTGCTGGCCAAGATGCTGCTGACGCGACCCCGCGTGCTGATCCTCGACGAACCCACGCGCGGCGTGGACGTGGGCGCCAAATATGAAATCTACAAGTTGATGCTGGCGCTGGCCGACCGGGGCGTGGCCATCATCATGGTCTCGTCGGAGCTGGCCGAGGTGCTGGGTGTCTCCGACCGCGTGCTGGTGATGGGCGAAGGCCGGCTGCGCGGCGACTTCATCAACGATGGCCTGAGCCAGGAAACCGTGCTGGCAGCCGCGCTGTCGCAGCATCCGGCGCCCGCCGCCACCCCCGCAAACAAGGAACCCGCCGCATGAAACCGATGAACGTCAAACAGCTGTTCACCCAATACAAGATGCTGGCCCTGCTGATCGCCGTGGCGCTGATCTGGGCCTTCTTTTCCTGGAAGACGGAGGGCAGTTTCCTCACGCCGCGCAACCTGTCGAATCTGCTGCGCCAGATGTCCGTGACGGGCATCCTCGCCTGCGGCATGGTGCTGGTGATTATCGCCGGCGAGATCGACCTGTCCATCGGTTCCCTGCTGGGCCTGTTGGGCGGCATCGCCGCCGTGCTGGACGTGACGCAGCACTGGCCGCTGGCGCTGAACCTGGCGGCCGTGCTGGGTTGCGGCCTGGTGATAGGCCTCTTGAATGGCTATCTGACGGCGTACCGCGGCATCCCTTCATTTATCGTCGGCCTGGGCGGCATGCTGGCCTACCGCGGCATTTTGCTGGGCATCACGGGCGGCATCACCATCGCCCCCGTCTCCGAACCGATGGTCTACCTTGGGCAGGGCTACCTGCCCGCCGTGCCGGGCATCGCGCTGGGCATCGGCCTGTTCCTGCTGGCCGCCTTTTTGACGTGGCGCGCGCGCGCCAGCCGCGCCCAGCATGGCTTGCCGCAGCCGGCCGCGTGGCTCGACGGTTTGCGCGTGGCCGTCATCGGCGCCGTGCTGTATGCCTTCGTGCAGACGTTGAACGGCTATGAAGGCATTCCGCTGCCCGTGCTTCTGCTGCTGGCCCTGCTTGGCCTGTTCAGCTACATCACCAGCCAGACCGTGTTTGGCCGGCGCATTTACGCCGTCGGCAGCAATATGGAAGCGACGCGCCTGTCCGGCATCAACGTCAAGGCCGTCAAGCTGTGGATCTTCGGCATCATGGGCCTGATGTGCGCCTTGGCCGGGCTGATCAACACGGGCCGCCTGGCGGCCGGTTCGCCTTCGGCCGGCACCTTCAGCGAGCTCGATGCCATCGCCGCCTGCTTCATCGGCGGCACCTCGATGCGCGGCGGCTCGGGCACCGTGTACGGCGCCCTGATCGGCGCGCTGGTGATGGCCAGCCTGGATAACGGCATGTCCATGCTGGACGTGGACACTTACTGGCAGATGATCGTGAAAGGCAGTATTCTGACTCTCGCCGTCTGGGTTGATGTCAGTACAAGGGCGGGACGCCGGTAAGACCGATGCGTGACCGGCAGCCAGGGACGACGATACGTTCCGGCCGCCACATGGAGGAGCCACCAGCATGAAGTTACCGACCGCGCACCGCATCGCGCTGCTGTTCAACGGGAATAAAATCTATGACCGCGACATCATCGCGGGTATCGCCGCCTACCTGAACACCACGCGCGTGTCGTGGGACCTGTTCCTGGAAGAGGACTTTCGATGCCGCCTGCCCGGCATCGAGCGCTGGCAGGGCGACGGCATCATCGCCGATTTCGACGATCCCGCCGTGTGCGCGGCGCTGGCCCATAGCCGCGTGCCCGTGGTGGCTGTCGGCGGCTCGTATGCGCGCGAAGCCGACTACCCGGCCGGCATTCCCTATGTCGCCACGGATAACTTCAAGATCGTCAAGCTGGCCTACGACCACCTGGTGGAAGCGGGCCTGACGCGTTTCGCCTGCTTCAGCCTGCCCGAGGCGGAGGTCAACCGCTGGGCGCAGGAGCGCGAAACGGCGTTTTGCGCGCTGATGCAGCGCGACCACCTGCGCGCCGACGTGTACCGGGGCGTGGCCACCAGTGCGCCCTCGTGGGACGAGGCGGTGGAGCAGCAGATCGCCTGGCTCAACAGCCTGGAAAAGCCCGTCGGCATCATCGCGGTGAGCGATGCGCGCGCGCGCCAGCTGCTGCAGGCCTGCATGCACGCGGGCATCGCCGTGCCGGAGCAAGTGGCCCTGATCGGCATCGACAACGACCCGCTGGCGCGCATGCTCACGCGCATTCCCTTGAGTTCCGTGATCCAGGGAACCGAGGAAATGGGCCGCACGGCGGCGCACCTGCTGCACCAGATGTTGAATGGCGCGCGCCTGGCCGGCACGCGCATCCTCGTGCCGCCGGCCGGCCTGAACGTGCTCGCTTCCACGCGCCACCAGCCGTTCCAGCATCCGCAGGTGATGCAGGCGCGCCATTTCATCCGCCAGTACGCCTGCCAGGGCATCAAGACGGAGCAGGTGGCCGATTACGTGGGCGTGTCGCGCTCCTCGCTCGAAGCGCATTTCCGCCATGAGCTGGGGCGTAGCGTGCACGACGAGATCCTGCATTTCAAGCTCGATGCGGCCAAGACGCTGCTGGCGCGCGAACCGGGCCAGGTGGCCGAGGTGGCCGTGCGTTGCGGCTTTACCACGGTGCAGTATATGCACGCCGTCTTCAAGCGCGAACTCGGTTGCACGCCGCGCGAATTCCAGCAGCGCAGCCGTCCGCCGCCATGACGGTTTTTACCTTGCACAACGCGCGCGGCATGCGCGTGGCGGTCGATGCCCACGACGCCAGCCTGCAATCATGGTGGGCGCCCGACCGCTATGGCCGCATGGCCGACGTGCTGACCAGGGCGGTGCCCGGCGCGCCAGCGCTCAATGGCTGGCTGGGGAGCATGCCTGACGATGCCAGCCTGCTGCTGCAGCTGGCGCAGGATGGCTTGTCGGCGCGCCTGCTGTACCGGCTTGGCGACGATGGCGGCTTGCACCTGGCCTGCGAGGCCACGACGGACGCCGTGTCACGTTTCGCGCTGCCCGCGCCCCGCTTCAATCTGCAGGGCCGCAGCACCAGCGTGGCCGACCATGTGCTGCGCCTGGCGGCCGGCCGCTACCGGCCGGTGGGGCGAACGCAGGAGGAGCCCGTCGATGTCGCGGGCAGCGCTTTCGATTTTCGCCAGCCGGCACCCGTGGGCGCACGGCTGGCCTGGCCGGCGCTGGCGGGGATGGCCGGTTTCGATCATGATTTTTACTGCGCCGGGGATGGCGCACTGCGGCAAGCGGCAGTAGTTGCCGAGCCCGCTTCAGCCCGGGTCCTGCGTTTTTCCAGCACGCAATCCAGTTTCCATTTGCGCACCGATGCGCGCGGTTTTTCCTGCGCCACGCAGGCGCTGGAACTGTTGCCTGGCGTGGCCGCGCGGCTGGCGTTGATCTACCGTCTGGGGGTGCAGGATATGGATGATTTTGACATATCTGAACCGGTATCAATGATGTTAAATAAGTGATTGGTCAGATATGCGGGGCAGTTCTACCATGAGGTAGTTTTTCCCCTTTCTTTTTTCTTACCGACGCTGCGAACCTGCCCATGAATATAGTCACCATCGATGCCGGCACCACCAATACGCGTACCCTGCTATGGCGCGACGGGGCCGTGCTGGCCCAGGCGCAGCAGGAAACGGGCGTGCGCAATACGGCCATCGATGGCCACAACGGCGCGCTGAAACAGGCGCTGCGCGAGACCATCGCCACCGTGCTGGACAGTGCTGGCATCGCGCCGGGCGACCTGCACCTGGCGCTGGCGTCGGGCATGATCAGTTCGCCCATGGGCGTGCTGGAAGTGCCGCATTTGCCGGCGCCGGCCGGCCTGGCGCAGCTGGCGCAAGGCATGCAGGCGGTGGACTTGCCCGACGTGCTGGCCCAGCCCCTGTGGCTGATCCCCGGCGTGCGCAACCAGCATGGCGCCATCGGCCTGCATAACGTCGAAGCGATGGACATGATGCGCGGCGAAGAGACGGAAGTCATCGGCCTGCTGGAGCGGTTGCAGCTGCGCGGCGCGGCCACCATCATCGTGCCCGGCTCGCACACGAAATTGATCAGTGTGGACGAGCAGCGCCGCATCCTCGGCTGCAGCACCACCATCGCCGGCGAACTGCTGCAGGCGATTTCGCAGCATACGCTGATCAAGCAATCGGTCGAAGGCGGCTTTGCGCAGACCCTGGTGCCGAAGATGCTACTGGCCGGCGCCGCCGCCGCGCAAAAAACGGGACTGGCGCGCGCCTGCTTCAGCGTGCGCACCCTGGGCCAGTTCAGCACCGTCGACTGCAACGAGCGTGCCAATTTCCTGATGGGAGCCGTGCTCAGTGGCGACTTGCTGGCGCTGCGCAACAGCACGGCCATCCAGATGCGTCCCGACACGCCGCTCGTCATCGCGGGCAAGCCCATGCTGCGCCAGGCGCTGTCGCTGCTGATCGAGGAGCAGGGCTTCTTTTATGGCAAGCGCATCGTCGTCGACGACCAGCAGCAAAACCATCTGGCGGGCCATGGCGCCCTGCTGATCGCCGCCGCGCGCGGCCTGATTTTACGCAAGGAAGCAGCATGAGTGAATCGAAAGGCAAGCGCGCCCTGCGCTCGCAGGCATGGTTCGGCGGCGACGACAAGGACAGTTTCATCCACCGCAGCTGGATGAAGAACCAGGGCTATCCCAGCGATGCCTTCGATGGCCGCCCCGTCATCGGCATTTGCAATACCTGGTCCGAACTGACGCCCTGCAATGGCCATTTCCGCGACCTGGCCGAAGCCGTCAAGAAGGGCGTGCTGGAAGCGGGCGGCTTCCCCGTCGAGTTTCCCGTGATGTCGCTGGGCGAATCGAATCTGCGCCCGACGGCCATGCTGTTCCGTAACCTGGCCAGCATGGACGTGGAAGAATCGATCCGCGCCAACCCGATCGACGGCGTGGTGCTGCTGACGGGCTGCGACAAGACCACGCCGGCGCTGCTGATGGGCGCGGCCAGCGTGGACTTGCCCACCATCGTGCTGTCCGGCGGCCCCATGTTGAACGGCAATTACCGTGGCCAGCCCATCGGCTCGGGCACGGACGTGTGGAAGTTTTCCGAGGATGTGCGCGGTGGCCGCATGACGCAGGCGCAGTTCCGCGAAGCCGAATCGTGCATGTCGCGCTCTTCCGGCCATTGCATGACCATGGGCACGGCGTCCACCATGGCCAGCATGGTCGAAGCGCTGGGCGTGACCCTGCCCGGCAATGCGGCCATTCCCGCCGTCGACGCGCGCCGCAAGCTGCAGGCGCAACTGACGGGCCGGCGCATCGTCGGCATGGTCGATGAAGACCTGAAACTGTCGCAGATCCTCACGCGCGAGGCGTTTGAAAACGCCATCATGGTCAATGGCGCCATCGGCGGCTCGACCAATGCGGTGATCCACCTGCTAGCCATTGCCGGGCGCATCGGCGTGGACATGCGCCTGGGCGACTGGGACCGCCTGGGGCGCGATATCCCGTGCCTGCTGAACCTGATGCCATCGGGGCAGTACCTGATGGAAGATTTTTACTATGCGGGCGGCCTGCCCGTCATCATCCGCGACTTGCTGGGCAAGTTGCATGGCGAGGCGCTGACGGTGACGGGCGCGACCCTGGCCGTGAACGTGGCCGAAGCGGAAAATTTCAACCCGCAGGTGATCACGCCGCTGGCGCAGCCATTCAAGGACGAAGGCGGAATCGCCGTCCTGCATGGCAACCTGGCGCCGCGCGGCGCCGTCATCAAGCCATCGGCCGCCACGCCCGCGCTGATGCAGCACCGCGGCCGGGCCGTCGTCTTCAACAGCATCGAGCACTATAAAAAGCGCGTTGACGATCCGCAGCTCGATATCGATGCCAGCTGCGTGATGGTGCTGCAAAACTGCGGCCCGCAGGGCTATCCGGGCATGGCGGAAGTAGGCAACATGGGGCTGCCGAAAAAACTGCTGGAGCAGGGCGTGCGCGACATGGTGCGCATCTCGGACGCGCGCATGAGCGGCACGGCCTTTGGCACGGTGGTGCTGCACGTGGCGCCGGAAGCGGCCGTGGGCGGCCCGCTGGCGCTGGTGCGCGACGGCGACATGATCGAACTGGACGTCGAGGGCCGGCGTTTGCACCTGGACGTCGACGAGGCCGAACTGGCGCGCCGCCGCGCAGAGTGGGCCGCGCCGCAGCCAGCCATGAAGGGCGGCTACCAGTCCATGTACATCAAGCACGTGACGCAGGCCGATGAAGGCGCGGACCTCGACTTTCTCGTCGGCTGCCGCGGGTCGGCCGTGCCGCGCGAATCACATTAAAAAAGAAGGAAAAAATGATGGGGACACAGGCCCAATTACTGGTCGACGCGCAAAATTTCCTGGGCGAGGGCGTGCGCTGGTGCGAACGCAGCGGGCGGATTTTCTGGACGAATATCGAAGGCTGCCAGTTGCATGCGCTGGAGCTGGCCTCAGGGGAACGCCAGACCTGGGACATGCCAGAGCGCCTGGCCTGCTTCGCGCAGACGCATAGCGACGACATCCTGCTGCTGGGCCTCGCCTCGCGCCTGGCGTGGTTTGACGTGCGTAGCGGGGCCGTCACGCCCTTGCACACGGTGGAGGGCGACTTGCCCATGACGCGCCTGAACGATGGCCGCTGCGACCGCCAGGGACGCTTTGTCTTCGGCACGCTCGATGAACGTCCGTGTCGCGACGCCATCGCCAGCTTTTACCGCCTCAACCTGGATTTGACCCTGGAACGCCTGCCGCTGCCGGCGATCGCCATCTCGAACAGCATCTGCTTCAGCGTCGATGGCACGGCCATGTACTTTTGCGATTCGATGAAAAAGGCGATCTACCGCTGGGACGATTACCTGGGCGGCGATGCCAGCCGGGTGCGCGTGTTTGCCGTGCTCGAACCGGGTCCCGGCGCGGCCGATGGCGCCACCATCGACGCGGACGATCACCTGTGGAGCGCGCAGTGGGGCGGCGGCAAGGTGCTGCGCTTCGCGCCCGATGGCAGCGTCGAGCGCACGGTGACCTTGCCCGTGTCGCAGCCCAGCTGCGTGAGCCTCGGTGGCGGCACCTTTGACGAATTGTTCATCACGACGGCGCAGGAAAGCTTGAGCCCGGTGCAACTGGCGGCCGAACCTTTGGCCGGTGGCCTGTTCCATGCGCGCCAGCCCGGCGTGCGCGGCTTGCCGGAAGTGCGCTTCGGCGCCGTGCCGGCCTGAGAGGAGAAGGCATATGCAAAAAAACCTGGTTTTCAATGGCATCCTCGAACGGGGCATGGTCGGCATCGTGCGCGCCGGCTCGCCCGACGCCGCCCTGCAGATCGCCGAGGCGTGCATCGCCGGCGGCGTCACGGCGCTGGAAGTGGCCTTCACCACGCCCGATACCCTGGGCGTGCTGCGCACCCTGCGCGAACGCCATGGTCATGACGTGCTGCTGGGCGCGGGCACGGTGCTTGATGCGGAGACGGCGCGCGCCGCCATCCTGGCCGGTGCCCAGTTCATCATCTCGCCCGGCGTCAACGTCGAGACGATTACCCTGTGCCAGCGCTACCAGGTGCTGTCCATGCCGGGCGCGATGACGCCGACGGAAATCGTCACGGCCCTGCAGGCAGGCGCCGATATCGTCAAGGTCTTCCCGGCCGAGATGTTCGGTCCCGCCTACATCAAGGCGCTGCGCGCGCCGCTGCCGCAGGCGCCCTTGATGCCGACAGGCGGCGTGACGGTGGAAAACCTGCACGAATGGTTCGCCAGCGGCGCCGTGGCCGTGGGGATCGGCAGCAGCCTGAGTGGCCCGGGCGCCACGGGAGATTACGCGGCCGTGACGGCGCGCGCGCAAGCCTTCGTGGCAAAGATGGCGGCCGTGCGTTCTCAATAACGTCCTGCTGAGAAAACCGTAGCGAGCGGATGTGAGTTGTGGCTGAGAAGCGCAGCTGTGCGAAGCACGGGGCCGCCAAGGCAGTGAGTATCGGAGGCCGCAAATCGCGCCGCGTAGCAGGCTTTTTCTGCTACGCTAGGCGGGCAATGTCGCACGCCTGCCTATACAAACCATGTCCAACATCGCCCGCATCCTGCAATACAGCCGCATCATCGCCATCGTCGGCATGTCCGACAAGCCGGAACGCGCCAGCCACGAGGTGGCCGACTACCTGCTGCGGCATGGCTACCGCGTGCTGCCCGTCAATCCGGCCCTCGCCGGCAAGGAAGTGCTGGGCCAGCGCGCCTTTGCCACCCTGAGCGACGCTGCTGCCGCTGTGGCCCCCGCGCGCATCGATATCGTCGACTGCTTCCGCAAGTCGGAAGACATCCTGCCGATCGCCGAGGAAGCCATCGCCGTCAAGGCGGGCTGTCTGTGGCTGCAACTCGATATCGTCAACGAGGCGGCGGCGCAGCTGGCGCGGGCGGCGGGGCTGGAGGTGGTGATGGACCACTGCACAAAAATTGAGCACCGCAAGCTGGCGGTGGCGGCATGAAGGCGCGCACGCAATTTCGCGCCGGCAAGGGCTATGCGCTAGACGAGGACTTCGCCGGCAAGCGCCTGCTGGGCGCGGCCACCAAGGCGGCCAACAAGAAGTTGACATCGGCCCAGTGCAAGGCCATGGACCGCGAGGAAACCGTGGCGTTGACGGCGCAGATCGCCGAGTGCCAGAGCATGCTGTACGCGCAGCACAAGAAAAAGGTCTTGCTGGTATTGCAGGGCATGGACACCTCGGGCAAGGATGGCACCGTCAAGGCGATCTTCAGCAATATCAACCCGATGGGCATCCGCGCCGTGGCCTTCAAGGGCCCGACCGACATCGAACTGGCGCACGATTATCTGTGGCGCGTGCACCAGCACGTGCCCGTGAAGGGAGAGATCGCCATCTTCAACCGCAGCCACTACGAGGATGTGCTGATCACGCGCGTGCAGGACATGATCGACAAGCCGGAATGCCAGCGCCGCTACGCGCAGATCCGCGATTTCGAGCGCATGCTGAGCGAGACGGGCACCGTCATCCTGAAAATCTTCCTGCATATTTCCAAGGACGAGCAGAGGGGACGGCTGCAGGAGCGGCTCGATGATCCCGACCGCCAATGGAAGTTCGATCCCAACGATATCGCCCAGCGCAAGAAGTGGGACGCCTACCAGCGCGCCTATGAAACGGCGATCCGCGAGACGGACGCCGACCACGCGCCGTGGTATGTGGTGCCGGCCAATTCCAAGACCCAGCGCAATCTGGTGGTGGCGTCGCTGCTGCTGGAAACCCTGCAGGGCATGAAGCTCGCGTATCCGCCGCCGGACCCGAAGCTGTCGTCCTACAAGGTCGAGTAAAAGCGCGGGCGCTTCGGCTGTCCGCCTGCGGAATCGGCCGCGCTGTGGCATAGTATCTTCCGTCGATAATTCAAACCAGACCGGAGATCCATATGCTGCAGTTGAAAGATCCTACCTTGTTGCGTCACCAGGCTTACTTGAACGGAGCCTGGGTCGATGCCGACGGTGGCCAGACGATTAATGTGAGCAATCCCGCCACCGGCGAGCATATCGGCACGGTGCCCTTGATGGGCGCGGCCGAGACGCGCCGCGCCATCGAAGCGGCCAACGCGGCCTGGCCTGCCTGGCGCAAGAAGACGGCCAAGGAGCGCGCCGCCGTGCTGCGCCGCTGGCATGACCTGATCCTGGAAAACGCCGACGACCTGGCGCTGATCATGACCACCGAACAGGGCAAGCCGCTGCCGGAGGCAAAGGGCGAAGTGCAGTTCGGCGCTTCGTTCATCGAGTGGTTTGCCGAGGAAGGCAAGCGCGTCGCGGGCGACACCCTGCAGTCGCCATGGCCGGATCGCCGCCTGGTCATCACCAAGGAGCCGATCGGCGTGTGCGCCGCCATCACGCCATGGAATTTCCCCGCCGCCATGATCACTCGCAAAGTCGGCCCGGCCCTGGCCGCCGGCTGCCCGATGGTCCTGAAACCGGCCGAAGCGACGCCGTTTTCCGCGCTGGCGCTGGCCGTGCTGGCCGAACGCGCTGGCGTGCCGGCGGGCGTGTTCAGCATCGTCACCGGTGCGCCGAAAGACATCGGCGGCGAAATGACCTCGAACCCGATCGTGCGCAAGCTGACGTTTACGGGCTCGACCCAGGTGGGCCGTCTGCTGGCAGAACAATGCGCGCCGACGATCAAGAAGCTGTCGCTGGAACTGGGCGGCAATGCGCCGTTCATCGTCTTTGACGACGCCGACCTGGATGCGGCCGTGGAAGGCGCCATCGCCTCGAAATACCGCAACGCGGGCCAGACCTGCGTCTGCGCCAATCGCCTGTACGTGCAGGACAGCGTGTATGAAGCGTTCGCCGAGAAACTGGTGGCGGCCGTGGCCAAGCTGAAGGTCGGCAACGGCATCGAGGCGGGTGTCACGCAAGGTCCGCTGATCGATGACAAGGCTGTCGCCAAGGTGGAAGAGCACGTGGCCGACGCACTGGGCAAGGGCGGCCGCCTGCTGGCCGGCGGCAAGCGCCATGCGCTGGGCAATGGCTTCTTCGAGCCGACCATCATCGCCGACGTGACGAACGACATGCGCGTGGCCACCGAAGAAACCTTCGGCCCGCTGGCGCCATTGTTCCGCTTCAAGACGGACGAGGAAGTCATCGGCCTGGCGAACAACACGGAATTCGGCCTGGCCGCCTACTTCTATTCGCGCGACATCGGCCGTATCTGGCGCGTGGCCGAAGGCCTGGAAACGGGCATGGTGGGCGTCAACACGGGCTTGATCTCGAACGAGATCGCGCCCTTCGGCGGCGTCAAGCAATCGGGCCTGGGCCGTGAAGGGTCGACCTACGGTATTGAAGACTACCTGGTCATCAAGTACATCTGCATGGGCGGTATCTAAGACCGCTTAGTAAGACCGCTTAACGTGAGCCGCGGCGCGCAGCCAGACGATCCAGCATGCCCTTGACCGCCTCCATTTGCGTGCCGCTCCTGCGGTAGAAATCCGGGTCGATGGGGTTGACGCTGGTGTAGCCCCAGAAATCCCAGCAGCCTTTCGGGTTGTAGGGGTGGACGGGGCTCGGCTCGGCCTGCGGATACAGCACGATGATCTTGTTGGCGTCCGCTACCTGGTTGTAGCCGGTGCTGGTGTAGAAGCGGTTGCCGATCGCCTGCGTCGTTTGCAGACAGCCGTGGAAGACCACGTGGACGCGGCAGGTTTCGCTGTCGCAGGCTTTCGGAATGTAGGCGTAGCCCGTATTGTTCATGCTGGAATACGCTTTGCGGATGAAGCTGCGCTGGTTGAAGGCGATTATCTTGCCCGTCGGGGTGGCCGCTGGCGCCTGCAGGTCCGGGTACAGATGCTGCAGGATGTCGCGCGCCTGCGTGTAGTCGCAGTCGTTGATGAACGGCGACTCTGTCACGGCGCAGGGCTTGTCGTTGGCGCTGTCCGTCAGGATGGCGTGGCCCGCGCCGACATTGTCGATGAAGCGGATCTGTGCCGCCGGCGTACCCGCCAGCTGGTAGAACTGGCTCACCTGGTTGACCACGGGCCGCGTCACGGTCCGGTCTTGCGTTCCACTGAACAGATACACGCGCTGGCGCTTCAGGTTGGCCGTATCGTCGATCAGATTGGCGCGCGCGAAATCGTTGGCCGCGCGCAGCAATTCGCTGGCCACGGGTGGCGCCACCTGCGATTCGCCCGGATTCATGCACGTCGTCAGGGCGTTGGTCAGGTAGGGAATATACGGGAAGCGGCCCGGCTGGCCCGAGCAGAAATACGGGCCGCCGGCGATGATGCCGGTGCCGGCAACGGTGGCCGAATAGGCGACGGCAAACTGCGCCGCCATGAAGCCGCCGGACGACAGCCCGGACACCGTGGTCTGGCCCAGGTCGACCTGGTAGGCGGGCAGGGCGGGTGCATCGTTGGCCGCGGCGGGTTTGACGGCTTTGGCTGCCTTGGCGGTCGTGGCGGCGTGCACGCCGGCTGGGGCCAGGAACAGCAGGCTGGCGGCCAGCAGGGCGGCGGGGAATGCGGTCAGGTGCGGGTAGGGCATGGCAACTCCACAGGGCAAGGAAAGGGACAGGAAGGCCGAGCATAGGTAAAAAAACTGTGTGCTGGGCAAGTACTGCACAGGCTTTGATGTCGCTCAAGCAATTGCTGTTGTTGTCTGCCTTGCACGCGCGCGCGGCGTTTGGCATAGAATGGTTTTTTCTTTTCGACCATGGTGCCCTTCATGTCCAAGATCCTAGCTCCGCTGTTTGCGTGTGCGGCCCTCGCTGCCAGCCTGGCCGTGCCGGCCCATGCCGCCACCCCTGCAGCTCCTGCAGCCGCCGCCGCGCCGGCCGCCTGCCCCGCCATCCTCAAGCAAACCTTCAACCGCCTGCAGGATGAAGCACCGCAAAACCTGTGCCAGTACGCGGGCAAGGTCGTGCTGGTGGTGAATACGGCCAGCTATTGCGGTTTTACCAATCAATACGAAGGGCTGGAAGCGCTGTACGCCAAGTACGGCGGCAAGGGCCTGGTGGTGCTGGGTTTCCCGTCGAACGATTTCGGCAAGCAGGAACCGGGCAACAGCAAGGAAATCGCCGATTTCTGCTACAACACCTATGGCGTCAAATTCCCCATGTTCGCCAAGTCGGTGGTTTCCGGCCCGGCGCCCAATCCGCTGTACCTGGACCTGATCAAGCAGACGGGCAAGACGCCGGCCTGGAATTTCCATAAATACCTGATCGACCGCCAGGGCAAGGTGGTGGAAAGCTTCCCCAGCAAGGTGACGCCGGACGACAAGAAACTGGTTGGCGCGGTGGAAAAGGCGCTGGCGATGTAAGTTGTCGAGACACAAGCAGGCTTGAATGCCTGCTTTTTTTTAATGCCGCGCTTGTCGTCTTGCCATCATTGTCCTAAGCTGGTTGTTCATCTTTTGAACAACCATCAAGGAGATCATCATGGCGTATGTCGATGGATTTGTGGTGCCCGTACCGAAAGCCAGGCTCGATGACTATCTGGCCATGTCGCGCAGCTGCGCCGCCGTCTGGCGCGAATATGGCGCGCTGGAGTTTCGCGAATGCGTGGGCGACGATGTCAAGCCGGGCAAGCTGACGTCGTTCCCGCA
The DNA here is from genome assembly GCF_002878455.1 of Janthinobacterium sp. AD80. Classification (GTDB taxonomy): domain Bacteria; phylum Pseudomonadota; class Gammaproteobacteria; order Burkholderiales; family Burkholderiaceae_D; genus Janthinobacterium. Next base: position 686 of record NZ_NRDQ01000019.1, on the reverse strand, counting down.
GGCGGTGGACTTGCAGGATGGCGAAGTGGTGGTGTTTTCCTGGATCGTGTACGAGTCGCGCGCCAAGCGCGATGAAATCAACGACAAGGTCATGAAAGACCCCCGCCTGGCCGAGATGATGGACCCGGCCAAGCTGCCGTTCGATGGCAAGCGGATGATCTATGGCGGCTATGAAATGCGCATAGATCTTTAAGTTGCCAGCACGGCCAGCACGGCCGGCAGCGCCCCGCGCAGCGCATTGCACACGACGATGGCTTCGGCGCGCGCCAGCATGGCGCGCGTGATGACGGTTTCCTGCGCGTTCCAGGCGGGATCGGCCAGCATGGCCGCGCGCTGCACGCCGGGCAGCAAACCGCAGGACAGGGGTGGCGTGTGCCAGCGCCCATCGAACTGCACGAAGACATTGCTGCGCCCGCCTTCCGTCAATTCTCCCCGCTCGTTAAAGAACAGCATGTCAAAGCCGCCTTGCGCCTCGGCCGCGCGCCAGGCCGCGTCGTAGCGCGTGCGCACGCTGCTCTTGTGGCGCAGGAACAGGTCGTCCGCCGCGGTAGCGTCGGGCGCCAGCATGACCTTCACGGTGTCAGGCAAGGCGCTCAGGGCGCCGCTTTGCACGTAGAACTGGCCGTCGCAGCGCAGCGCCAGGCGCAGGCGGAAGGGGGCGTCGTCGGGGCGCGCCGCGCAGGCCG
>NZ_NRDQ01000189.1 GCF_002878455.1 Janthinobacterium sp. AD80 | reverse complement strand
GGCCGGCCACCGTGGGCGCGCCAAACAGCTGGCCCAGGGTGAGGGCCGTGCCGCTGGCCTTGCGCAGGCGCGACACCAGCTGGCCGGCCAGCAGCGAATGGCCGCCCAGTTCGAAGAAATCGTCATGCCGGCCCACCTGTTCCAGCCCCAGCAGTTCGCGCCACAGGCGCGCCACCAGCATTTCCTGCAGGCCCAGCGGCGCTTCCACCTGGCGTCCGGACAGCGCGGCGCGGCCAGGCACGGGCAGGGCGCGGCGGTCGACCTTGCCGTTTGGCGTCATGGGAAACTGCTCCAGCAGCACGAACGCGGGCGGCACCATGTAGGCCGGCACGGCCTGCGCCAGCTGCGCGCGCAGGCTGGCGATGAAGGCGGCGCCGTCCGCCTGCGTCATGTTGGCATCGGCGCGCACGTAGGCGGCCAGGCGCTTGTCGCCGGGACGGTCTTCGCGGCACACCACCACGGCCTGGCGGCAGGCGGGATGGCTGGCCAGCACGGCCTCGATTTCGCCCAGCTCGATGCGGAAGCCGCGCAGCTTGACCTGGTTGTCGATGCGGCCCAGCATGTCCAGGCGGCCGTCGCGCGTCCAGCGCACCAGGTCGCCCGTGCGGTACAGGCGGCTGCCCGGCACGCCGGAAAACGCATCGGCGATGAATTTTTCCGCCGTCAGTTCGGGCCGCGCATGGTAGCCGATGGCCACCCCCAGGCCGCCGATCAGCAGTTCGCCGGGCACGCCCACGGGCACCGGCTGCAAATGGCGGTCGACCAGGTAGACCTGGGTATTGCTGACCGGTTTGCCGATGGTGATCAGGCCATCGCCGGGCAGCACCTGTTCGCCCGTCGAATAGATGGTCGTCTCGGTGGGGCCGTACAGATTCCACAATTGGCCCACGCGCGCCAGCAAGCCATCGGCCAGTTCGCGCGTCATCGGCTCGCCGCCGCTGATGATGCGCAAGCCGTGGCGGCCCTTCCAGCCCGAATCGAGCAGCATGCGCCAGGTGGCGGGCGTCGCTTGCACCAGGGTGGCGCCGCAGGCGTCGATCAGTTCGGCCAGCGCCAGGCCATCGGCCGCCGTGGCCGTGTCGGCGATGGCGACGGTGGCACCGACGGTGAACGGCAGCAGCAGCTCGAGTACGGCGATGTCGAAGGACAGGGTGGTCACGGCGCAGATGGTGTCGCCGTCCGTCATGCCCGGCTGGTGCAGCATGGCGCCGAAAAAATTCACCAGCGCGCGGTGCGGCAGCAGCACGCCCTTGGGGCGGCCAGTGGAGCCGGACGTGTAGATCACGTAGGCGGGCGAGGCGGGATCGACGGCCACGCTGACGGCTGGCGCGTCCTCCGCCCGCTCGGCGATGTCGTCGATGGCGACGAATGTGCGCGCGCCGGCTGGCAGTTGCGCCTGCAGCGCGTGTTCACCGAGCACCAGGCGCGCGCCGGAATCGTCGAGCATGAAGGCCAGCCGTTCGGCCGGATAGGCCGGGTCGAGAGGCACGTAGGCGGCGCCCGCCTTGAGGATGCCCATCAGGCCGGCCACCAGTTGCGGTCCGCGGTGCAAATGCAGGCCGACCAGGTCGCCCGGCTGCACGCTCAGTTCCATCAGGCGCGCGGCGACGCCGTCGGCGCGGCGCGCCAGCTCGCCGTAGCTGACGCGATGGCCGCCATGCACGATGGCCGTGCGCTGCGGCGTGCGGACCGCCTGTGCGTCGACGAAATCGTGCGCATTGCGCAGCGGGCCCAGGGCCAGGCCGCTGGCGTTCCAGTCGTGCAGCAGCATCTGCCGCTGCGCGGGCGGCAGCAGGTCCAGTCGCACCAGCGGCAGGGCGGGATCGGCCAGCAGTGAGCGCAGCAGCTGCTGGAAATTCTGCGCCCAGCCGGCAATGCCGTCCGCGTCGAACAGGTCCAGCGCAAAGTCGATGCGGCCCGCAAGGCGGCCATCGCCGCTGGCGTCTGCCAGCACCAGCGCCAGGTCGAACGGCGTTTCCTGCGCTTCTGCCATCGCCCGCGAACCGTAGGCCAGCACGGCCTGGAACAGCGGATGGAAACTCTCGCTGCGCGGCGGCTGCAGCGTTTCGGCCAGCTGCGCCAGGCACACGGGGTGGCGCTCGGCCATGACCAGTGCGGCAGCGGCCTGCGCCAGCAGGCTGTGGCCCGTGCTGGCGTCGTCGAGGCGCAAACGCAGCGGCGCCATGCCGCCATGCCCGTCCACGCCGATGACCAGGTCTTGCTGGCCGCTGAGACGGCACAGGAAGGCGCTCCAGGCGGCGAGCAGCGCGGCCGACACCTGGTTGCCAGTGCTTTGGGCCAGCTGCCGCAAGCGCGAGGCGGTATCCGTATCGAGGGCGAAGGGCACGCTGCCCATGCGCCAGCTTTGGCGGGCCGGGCGGGATCGTTCGCCGGGCAGTTCCAGCAGGACGGGGGCGCCGTGCAAATGCTGGCGCCAGATGCCGGCCTGCTCCTGCGTCAGGGCGGGGAGAAGGCCGGGGCCTGGCGTGGCACTTGCCTGGCGGCTTAGCCGAAGAGTGTCGAAATAGTCTGTCAGAGCCATGGTGTACACCGAAAAATGGGGCGGTGAGTCAGTCCGGTCCGTGCCAAAAGAGGCTGGTACGGGATCGGGGCGGGAAATCAGCGTTGCGAATATAGCATCGGGATTTTCATTTCCCGGGCATCTTGGTGTTTTCAACTTAATAACAACACTTGGGCCTGATAATGATTTTTTGGCTAAGTTTTCGATTATTCGTGCGCACGGGCGGGCGCCATGATCAAGGTTGTTTTGCTAATCTCGGTGAGGCCGCGAAACGGTGCTTATATCGGCGCGTGAATATCCGGACAGTCACGCGGATGCACAATCCTGGTGCAATGAATGGCTTGCCGATAAGAATTATTTAGCAGGTGAGCAAGCCCTAATGCGGGCTGCAGCGATGCGGCGACGGGGAAATACTGGGGTGGAAAAAAATGGTGCAGTGCACGAGAATAAGGCAGGGTTACGACAGTGGGTAAATTGATAAGATGCGCAGATGTCAGCCATGAAACCATGTTAACTACTTGTAATTTTTAGTAATTATCAAAAACATCGAAAATATTTTAAATATTCATAATGATGAAATAATGTACTGAAATGTATGAAATATTAATGAAAAATTCTGTCATAATGTAGATGAGCAAAATTTACGATCGTGACAGGGGCTAAATGCATTCTGGTTGTGGCACGCTGCCGGTCTGAATGTTGTTGCCAACCGTTGAAAGCCCCATGCATTCGGCATTTTACAGTCGCCTGATCGCAGAAAAAGATACCAATAGTCAGCAATTTAATAATTGCTTAAGTATTAAACATCGTTTCCATCTATTCACGGAAATTATCATCTTCATCATTCATTTTTGATATAAGTGATTTCCTATATTTAAATTGCAAAATAAGGAAAGCGCATATGAAAATAAAATAATTTAATGTGACTCGGTAGATATTTACTATCAAAACTATGGTATGTGATGAGGCGGAAAATATGAATGTCGAAAGGCGGAATCGCTAACTTTCATGAAGTGGCCGCCATCTGCGCATAAAAATGCTTTAGGTTTAAATGAAATTGCGGTGTGTGAATATCTGTGAGTTTTCTGCCGTATTGACGACAGGCATTATCTGCGTGGCCGGATCTGCCTGGTTTTGGATTATGTGCGGAGCTGGGCGCGGGATTAAGCTGCATGCCGGAATGACAGTGACTATTCAAATGAAAGTCACTTGGCAGAAAGGCGATGGCTGGCTGGCGTGCTGTCGCCACGAGGAAGCGCACGTGGCTGATGCGGGCTCAAGGGTGGCGCATTGTGGCCGGCTGGGGTATTCTTGCGTAGAAATTTAATAAGAAATGTATTTCTGCGGAAACAATCTGCGGAAACAAGTGAACGGGGTGGGCATGCATATTCAGATTCGCAACAACGTCCGTGTCGCTGGTGAAGGGCCGGCGACCCTGGTGTTTGTCCATGGTTTCGGTTGCGATCAGACAATGTGGCGCTACCTGGAACCGCAGTTCCGCCAGCACTACCGCACGGTATTGTTCGACCTGGTGGGCAGCGGCCAGTCGGACCTGGCCGCCTACGACACGCGGCGCTACGCGACGCTCGACGGCTACGCGGACGACTTGCGCGCCGTGGTGGCGTCCGTGGCCGATGCCACCGGCGGTCCCGTGGTGTGCATCAGTCATTCCGTCAGCGCCATGACCGGCTTGCTGGCCAGCATCGCCGCGCCCGAGCTGTTCGCCGCCCAAGTCATGCTGGCGCCATCGCCCTGCTATATAGATGAACCTGCCACTGGCTACCGCGGCGGTTTTACGCGCGCCGACATCGACGACCTGCTCAGCGCCATGGACAGCAATTACCTGGGCTGGGCCGGCACGCTGGCGCCCGCCATCATGGGCGCGCCCGGGCAGCCGGCGCTGGGCGAAGACCTGACGCGCAGCTTTTGCCGCACCGACCCCGCCATCGCCCGGCATTTTGCCCAGGCGACCTTTCTGTCCGACCACCGGGCCATCCTGCCGCGCAACACCACGCCGGCCCTGATCGTGCAATGCAGCGACGACTTCATCGCGCCGCGGCCGGTGGGCGATTACCTGCATGCGATGCTGCCGTGCAGCAGCCTGCAGGTGGTCGAGAATATAGGCCATTGCCCGCACATGAGCGCGCCCGACGCCAGCTACCGCGCCATCCGCCATTTTCTCGACGGCCTGCACCTGTGATGCGCGACTCCATGTCCATGCCTTCCTTGCCCGACGCCCAAACCCTGTTCCAGCACGCGGCCTGCGGCCTGCTGCTGTGCGCCAGCGACGGCACCATCGTGCAGGCAAACGCCACCTTTTGCGGCTGGCTCGGTTATGGCGCCGGTGAATTGATCGGCAAGAAGACGCTGCAGGACTTGCTGACCATCGGCGGGCGCGTGTTCCACCAGACGCACTGGCTGCCGCTGATGCAGGTGCAGGGCAGCGTGTCGGAAGTGCTGCTCGACATGCGCCAGCGCCAGGGGCAGTCGATTCCCATGCTGTTCAACGCCGTGCGGCGCGAACATGGCGGCGTGCGCTATGACGAGATCGCCGTCTTCGTCGCCAGCGACCGCCGCAAATACGAGCAGCAGCTGCAGCTGGCGCGCAGGGAGGCCGGCGAGCTCAACGAGCAGCTGGCGGCCGCCGACCGGCGCAAGGACGAGTTCCTGGCTACCCTGGCGCATGAGCTGCGCAACCCGCTGGCGCCCATGCGCAACGTGCTGGAAGTGTTGCGCCTGGCGCAGCTGGACGACCCGCAATTGTGCTGGGTGCGCGACGTGCTGGGACGCCAGGTGGGCCACATGACGCACCTGGTCGACGATCTGATGGAAGTGTCGCGCATCACGCGGGGCCGCCTGGAATTGCGCTGCGCCAGCGTGGAACTGGCGCCCGTGGTGGAAGCGGCCCTGCACAGCGTGGCGGCCATGGCGGCGCAAGCCGGCCACGAGGTGCACGTGGCGCAGTGGCCGCACGCCATCTGGCTCGATGCCGACGCCACGCGCCTGGGGCAGATGATCGCCAACCTGCTGACCAATGCCGTCAAGTACACGCCGCCGGATGGCAGCATCTGGCTGAATGTGGCGTGCACGGCGGACGAGGTGCACATTACCGTGCGCGACTCGGGCATCGGCATCGCTGCCGAGCACCTGGACACCGTCTTCGACATGTTTTCGCAACTGGAACCGGCGCTGTCGCGCGCCCAGGGCGGCCTGGGCATCGGCCTGTCGCTGGTGCGCGGGCTGGCCGAACTGCACGGTGGCACGGTCAGCGCGCACAGCGATGGCGTGGGGCGGGGCAGCACCTTCGAATTGCGCCTGCCGTTGCCGGCCGTGCCGCTGGCGCCGCCGCCCGAGGTGAACCGGCGCCTGCTGGCCGGCACGCGCGAAGGGAAAGTGCTGGTCATCGACGACAGCGCCGACGCCGCCGAAAGCCTGGCGCTGGCGCTCGACATCCTCGGCTACGAAGTGCGCACGGCCTACGACGGCGCCGCTGGTATTGAAACGGCGCAAAGCTTCATGCCGCGCGTCATCCTGCTCGACATCGGCTTGCCGCACATGAACGGCTACGACGTGGCGCGCCTCTTGCGCGAGCTGCCATGCGGTGAACTGGCCATCCTCGTGGCGGTGACGGGCTGGGGCCAGGACAGGGACCGCAAGATGGCCTCCGACGCAGGCTTCGATCTGCACCTGACCAAGCCCGTGGATTTTTATGAGCTCGATGCGGTGTTGCAGAAAATGCTGCAGTTGACGTAAGGTCGTGGCCGTCACGATTCCTGGATGAAATGCAATGCACCAATTGTCAGAACTTGAACAGGCGTATTTCCAGCTGCGCCACGGCTACGGCCAGCCCGACCGCTGTGTCGACTGGGCCGTGGAGCGCCTGCGCCTGGACCAGGAAGGCGACGATCTGGATATCGTCCTGCTGGCCAGCGCGCGCGGCGCAGACGAGGCGCTGCCGCTGGTCGAGGCCATCATTGAACGCTACGGAAGCACGCAATGGCTGTCGGAGCAATTTCTGGCTGGCAAATATCTGGTGGAACTGCGCGATGCCTATCTGGCGGGGCGCGAAAGCGTGCAGTCGCTCGACGTCATCCTGACCCGGCTGTATCCGGCGCTCGCCTATCCCGACTGGCTGGTCATGCTGAGCCGCAATTGCGAGTATGCGACGGACGTGCCTGAATTTGTGCAGCCGTTCGAGCGGGAATTCGCGTACATCGCCGGCCTGTGGGCAGGGGCGGACAGCGTCGCCGAGTTTGAGCAGCGCTATTCCCGCGCGACGTCGAACGGGCACGATGTGGGCTGATGCTTGAGCGCATGATGAAAAAAGTCGATATGTTTATCTGTTCCCTGCCGGCCATGCGCGCGTGTGCCAGCTGGACGGAGGCGGTTGACGCTTTTCCCGTCACCGGCATCAGCTTGCCGGGCGAACTCGATTTCGCCTCACTGGCGCTGTTGCTGACCGGCTCGGCCGCGCCCGCGCTGTTGCCCGCAAACATCGCCGGGCGCGATCTGTGCATGTTCAGGGAGGATATGGCGCAAGCGCTGGGCGAATTGGCCGCCGATGAGGTGAACGAGCTTGCAGTGGCGTGGTCAGCGATGGCCCCCTGGGCGGGGTCGGCTGTCAATCCCTTCGACCTGGCGGGCTTTCTGCTGGAGTTGCAAGCGAACTGGCAGCGCTGCGCGACGCCGGGAAAAGCCGTGCTCCTGTGGCTTGAAGCGTAAAGCGGCGGCCCGGACACGCGGCCGCCGTACTCAAGCTCAGGCCGGCTGTGCGCCGCCCACGTTGCGGCTGCGGTTTTCCACGAGTACGGAAATGCCCAGCACGACGATGCCGCCGCAGGCCAGCATGGCGCCGACCCAGCCCGTCGAGCGCAAGCCCATGCCCATGGCGATGGCGATGCCGCCGGCCCAGGCGCCGAGCGCGTTGGCGATGTTGAAGGCGGAATGGTTGAGGGCGGCGGCCACGGTTTGCGCGTCGCCTGCCACGTCCATCAGACGCGTCTGCACGGCGGGGGCGACGGCGATGCCGGCGCCGATGGCGAACAGGTTGATGGCTGTCAGCCAGACATTGCTGCTGGTATAGGTAAAGGCGGCCAGCGCGGCCACGTTCCACAGCAGCACGCCAAAGATGGTCCACAGGCGCGAGCGGTCGGCCAGCCAGCCGCCGATCAGATTACCCACCGTCATGCCGATACCGATAATGGCCAGCAAGACGGAAATCACCAGCGGCGACACTTTCGTCACTTCCAGCAAGGTTGGCGTAATAAACGTGTAGACGGCGAACATGCCGCCAAAGCCGATCGCCACCATCAGCAGGGTCAGCCACACTTGCAGGCGGCGGAACACGCCCAGTTCGCGGCGCGGGCTGGAGTCGCCGGCGGCCACCATGGGCACGAAGATGCGCACCATCAGCATGGTCAGCAAGCCCAGCGCGGCGACCAGCAAAAAGGCCGAGCGCCAGCCCAGGGTCTGGCCGATATACGTGGCCAGCGGCACGCCGAAGATATTGGCCACCGTCAAGCCCATCAGGACCCTGGCCACGGCCTGGCCCCGCTTGTCCGGTTCGGCCAGGGCGGCCGCCACCAGGGCCGCCACGCCGAAATAGGCGCCGTGCGGAATGCCGGCGACGAAGCGGGCCACCACCAGCAAGCCGTAGTTGGGGGCGATGGCGCTGAGCAAGTTGCCGCCCGCGAACATCAGCATCAGGCAGATCAGCATCAAGCGGCGCGGCATGCGCGCCAGGAAAATGGTGATCAGGGGCGCGCCGATGACCACGCCCAGCGCGTAGGCGCTGATCATGTGGCTCATCTGTGGCAAGGTGGTGCCCAGGTCGTCGGCGACGACGGGCAGGATGCTCATGGAGGCGAATTCGCCCGTGCCGATGGCGAGGCCGCCGATGGCCAGGGCCAGGTCGGCGTATCCAGCGCCAAAAGGCGCGGTGACGCGCGGAATCAGGGGATCTACGGAGGCGTGCATGTTCTTATTGGTTGGGTAAGGGTGAAACCGGGTGAAGTTGCGTGCTGTGGCTCAGCCGCAGGGGTGGCAATGCGCCACCGGATGCGAAGTGAAGAAAGGCAGGGGCGGGCAAGCGCCCCGCATTTCGGGCTAGAAGAGCTGCCCACAGACAACATTGTAAGAGATTCGGGCTAGCTCTGCTGGGCGATGGCAAAAATCTGCTGCACTGCACACCACAAGGAATGCCCTTGTTGTTAACGATAACACGGAATCTGCGCGATTCCGCCACAGGGACGGGAAGAAAGCCCGGCTGTGGCGGAAATGGTCCTGCTTGCCTGTTACCTGGCCAATGCTTGCTGCAGTGCTTCCAGCCCCGCCACATAGATGCCGTGGAACAGTTGCGTGACTTCCTCATCGCTCACGCCCACGGGCGTGAAACGGCCGGACCACGTGACCCTGGCGTGCTGACTGCCGGCAATCGCGCTCACTTGCAGGGTCGACAAGTAGTCGCTGGCTGGAAACGGCGCCTGCAGGATGGAATAGCTGTAGCTGCGGGCCGTGTTGTCATACGCTTCCAGTTGCTCGACGATGACGTCGCCGGCCGGGTTGGCCAGGTGGCGGATGCGGCCCCCTGCGCTCAAGGTGCTGCTGGGGATATACGGCAGCCAGTCGGGCAGCGAGTTGAAGCCGCCGATCAGTTGCCACACTTGCGCCGGCGTGGCGGCGATGTCGATGGAGGTGGTGGTGTGCGCCATGATGGTCATCCTTTCTGTATTAGTTGCTGCCCGTTGGCAGGGGCGCGAATGCCGACACCAGTTGCTCGGCGCGCATGTCTTGCCAGAAGGCGGCGGGGATGACGCTGTTCAGCGCTTGCTGGTCTTCGGCCAGGCGTTCCGGACGGCTGGCGCCGGGGATCACGGCGGCGACGGCGGGGTTGGCCAGCGAGAATTGCAGGGCAGCGGCCTTGACGCTGACGCCATGGCGCGCGGCAATCGCCTTGATGCGTTCCACTTTGGCAATGATCTCGGGCGAGGCTTTCTGGTATTCAAAGTGCGCGCCACCGGCCAGGATGCCCGAACTGTAGGGGCCGCCGACGACGATGTCGACATTCTGTTTCGCGGCGGCAGGCATCAAGCGCTGCAGCGCACGTTCATGGTCAAGCAGGGTGTAGCGGCCGGCCAGCAGGAAGGCGTCCGGCTGGGCTTCGGCCAGGTCCAGGGTCAGTTCCAGCGGTTCCACCTTGTTCACGCCCACGCCCCAGGCCTTGATGACGCCTTCTTCGCGCAGGCGGGTCAGCACGCAGAACGCGCCCGTGCGGGCCGTCTCAAATTGCGCCAGCCAGTTGTCGCCGTGGAAATCCTGGGCGATGTCGTGGACCCATACGATGTCGAGGTGGTCCGTGTCCAGGCGCTTCAGGCTTGCCTCGATCGAGCGCAGGGTGGCGTCGGCCGAGTAATCGTCGACGATCTTGTTCTTGCGGCCAAATTCGAACAGTCCGCCTTTTTCGCCCAGTTCGCGCGCTGCCGGGTCTTCCAGTTCGTCGAGGATGAGGCGGCCGACCTTGGTGCTCAGGATGTAGTCGTCGCGGCGGCGCTGTTTCAGGGCGGCACCCAGGCGCAGCTCGGCCAGGCCGGCGCCATAGAATGATGCCGTATCGAAATAGCGGATGCCGCTGTCCCAGGCCGCGTCGACCGTCGCCATTGCTTCCTCTTCAGGAATGTTGCGGAACATATTGCCCAGCGGCGCCGTGCCGAAACCCAGTTTGCCCGTCAGTAAGTGTTTGATCGTCATGGTGTTTTCTTTCAATGTGTGGAGGAGTGAAAACAGAATAGCTGGACAAGTTAAGCCTGTCCAAGACATAATTGGCGCAACTTGAGTCCTGAAAGGTCTGACATGCTGGACATGCGCCAATTGCAATACTTCATCGCCGTCGCCGAAGAAGAACACGTGGGACGCGCCGCCGAGCGCCTGCATATTTCCCAATCGCCGCTGAGCCGGCAAATCGCCCAACTGGAAGACAAGCTGGGGCTGACCCTGTTCGAGCGCAGCGCCCAGCGCATCCGCCTGACGCGCGACGGCCATACCTTCCTGGCCGAGGCGCGCGCCTTCATTACCCACGGAAATCGTCTGGAAGCGCTGGCAAAGCGCCTGGGGCGTGGCGACGAAGGCGGGCTGTGCATCGGCTATATCGAGAATGCCATGCATGCGGGCGTCTTGCCGGACGGCTTGCGCACCTTGCGCGCCACCCGGCCGCAGGTGCACATTGCCCTGTACAACCTGCATTCGGCCGAGCAGATCGAGGGCTTGCGCCAGCGCAGCCTGGATATCGCGCTGCTGTGCGAACCGCCGTTGCCGAACGATCCCGACCTCGATTGCGCGCAAGTGCTGAGCGATCCCATGCTGCTGGCCTTGCCGGAGACACACCCGCTGGCGGCCAAGGCCGAGCTGACCCCGGACGACCTGGCAGGCCAGGAGTGGATTGCCGTGCTGCATAAGGAAAGCGTGCTGAAGCACGACAATTTCATCGCCGCCTGCGCCCGCGCCGGCTTTACGCCCGATATTCGCCTGCAGGCCACGGAGCCGTTGACGGCGCTGGGCCTGGTGGCGGCCGGACTGGGCATGGCCATGATCCAGCACAGCCTGCGCCAGCACGCGCCGGCCGGCGTGGTCGTGCGCGAGTTGCCATGGTTCAGCTACCGTACGCCCCTGTGGCTGGCCTGGCACAAGGTCAACTTGCGTCCGCTGGTGGGCATCTTCCGCGCAACCTTGCTGGAGCAGGCCAGCGGTGTGGCCATCGCGGCGTAAAAAGACGTATAAATAAGGCAATCATCTATTGGGAGGATTGCCATGTTTGCCATGCAAGTGCCGGTGTGGGAGCTGGTTGTGCGCGCGGTCATCATCTACCTTGCCTTGCTGCTGATGGTGCGCATGACAGGCAAGCGGACGGTGGGACAGTTCACGCCCTTCGACCTGCTGGTCGTCATGCTGCTGAGTGAGGCGGTATCGAATTCCCTGTCGGGCGGCGACGATTCCGTACCTGCCGGCCTGATACTGGCCCTGACCCTGATCTGCCTCAACATGCTGATTGCGTGGATCACGTCGCGCAGCCGCAAGCTGGCCGACCTGGTGGATGGCACGCCCGTGCTGCTGGGGCGCGACGGGCGGATTTTCGATGACGTCGTCAAGAAATGCCGCGTGGCCGGCGGCGATGTCGAGCAGGCGCTGCGCGAGGCGGACTGCCCGCTGGCCGACATGAAATGCGCGTTCCTGGAAGCGGATGGCAAGATCACCATTTTGCAAAAGTAAGCGGCCGCGTCAGGCGGCCGTGTCAGATATCCCGGTGGCGTTTCAGGTGCAGCGGCAGCCACCACCACATGCAGATGATGAGCGACCCCATCAGCACAGCGGCGATGATGCCGGCGATATGGCCGAAGACTTCCGACATCACCAGGTTCGTCCCCAGGATAAACGCCAGCGCCAGCGAGAATGCGCCGCACATCATGATGCGGTCGGCCACTCTCTTAAAACGCTCGCGGTCCTGCAGGGGCCGCATGACGCGGTGCTGGATGGCCGGTGCGCTGAGCAGGACCAGGCTCGTCATGGAGAGGAAAAACGTCAGCAGGAAGACGACCTTTTCCGCCTGCACGATCTTTGCAAAGCCGCCATTGAAGGGCAGGATGATGAGGAAGGCGGTGAGCATCTGGGCGCCGGGCAGCAGGATGCGCAGTTCGCTCAGCAGGTCGGACAGGTCGCCTTCCTCGCCTGACTGGTCATCGTCGTCCCTGGGGTGAGCGTGCGGCATGGCGTGGTCCTCGTGATGGTCAAGGTAGCCAGTCTACGCTGCAGAGGCAAGGCTGACTGTGGGCGGGCGCACCTTCAGAAGCATTGCGCGATACGCTGGGGATTGCGCAAGGCAAACTCGCGCAGCCGCCACAAGGGACTGGAAACGATGGCGGTGGCGCTGTGGCTGGCGTCGTGGCCGCAGTGGCCGCAGGTATGGCGGCGGTGCGGCGCCAGCGCGAAATCGCCCAGGTCCAGGTGCGGATG
>NZ_NRDQ01000188.1 GCF_002878455.1 Janthinobacterium sp. AD80 | reverse complement strand
GTGGATCACCTGCACGCGCCGCACCTGCGGCAGCAAGCGGGCCAGTTCCGCCACTTCGCCAGGATCGACATGGCCGACGATCTGCACGGTCGATGGCTGCGTGACGCGCACCTGCTGCGCGATGGCTTGCGCCGTCGTCTCGGATGTCAGCAAAAACGTGGCCACGGGCGGCGGGGTCCAGGCGGCGATCTGCGCGATGCGCGCATCGGGAATGGCGCCGGGGCCGGACGGCATGGCCGCCACCAGGCCCAGCGCGTCGGCGCCGGCGGCAATCGCCAGTTGCGCTTCGTCGATGGAAGCGATACAGCAGATCTTGATGCGGGTTCTCATGGCCTGGGATGTTCGAGTTGGATGGTCAACATTACAACACGGCGCAGCGCGCACGCCAAGGCACGCGGTCAAGGCCGCGCGCGATTGTGTGCCAGAATGAGTCCTTGCCCACTTCCCGAGGAACCCATGGCCGACTACAAGAACCCCAGCTACGTGGCCCGCTCCATGCACCCGCGCTTCGATGAGCTGACCTCGCCCGGCGAAGCCGTGCCGTATTCAGGCATCTACCGCTGCGACGGCTGCGCGCACGAAATCGTCTCGACGGAAGGCCACGTCATGCCGCCGCAAAACCACCACCAGCACAGCAGCGAGCAGGGGCCGATCCGCTGGCGCCTGATCGTCAGCCCGCGCTGATGCCGCTTGTTGCCGGGCGATGCTGCGGCGCAGATTGACAGGCGCCAGGCGCCGGCCGATACTGGATTTTTCCGCAGTTGCTCCTCGAACGCCTCTGGAACACCAGCATGCGCATTGTCGATTTTGAAGTCCGCAAGGAGTGCCCGCGGCAGCTGTGCGACTGCGAACGCGAGCAGCTGCTGCACGATCCGCTGGCGGACATCGCCATCCTGCGCCTGAACCTGACGGAAGAAAAGCGCCTGCTCGCGCACATCGAGAACATCGGCGACTATGCGCAGCTGAAGAAACTGCAGCAGCGCCTGCGCGACAACCTGGGCGTGGAACTGCAGATCGCGCCTGGCAGCGGCGAAGTACGCACCGTGCGCGGCTTCCAGATACGCCTGCTGGAACAACCGGGCCTGTGCCGCAAGACACGCGCAGCCATCCCCGCCGCCGTGCGCCGCTGCCTGGCCGCGCATCCCGAGATCGCGTTTGCGATCCTGAATGAAAACGATTTGCTGGGTGGCGTGTGAGCCGGGTAGGCCGGATTAGCGGGCGCCGCGTAATCCGACAAGCTCAGATACGCTGGCAAAGAGTCGGATTACGCGGCTGGGATTGCGAGAGAGCGTCACGTAGGCCGGATTGGCGGGCACCGCGTAATCCGACACCATGGTTGGCGCATGTGCGAATGTCGGATTACGCTCCGCTAATCCGACCTACGCCGTCACGCTGGCACGGATGGGAATGACCTTGCCTTTCGCCGCGCGCGCGCGCAGCTGGCCGCAGCCGCCCTCCACATCCTGCCCGGCCGAATCGCGCAGCTTGGTCAGCACGCCACGCGCGTGCAGGGCGGCCGCAATGGCGCGCGCCTTTTCCCAGCTGGGGCGCCGGAACGGCAGATCGTCGATGGTGTTGTACGGAATCATGTTGAGCACCGCGTACTTGCCCTTCAAGAGTTCGACGATGCCATCCATCTCGTCGTCACCATCGTTCACGCCTTCCATCAGCGTCCACTGGTACTGCACCGGATAGCCGGTCAGGCGCGCATACGACTCGCCGAAGTCCACCAGTTCGCGCGGCGACAGCCTTGGCGCGCGCGGCAGCAGCTGTTCGCGCAGCGCCGGCTTGGTCGTGTGCAAAGACAACGCCAAGGCCGGCTTGACCCGCCCTTGCGGCAGGCGCTCGAAGGCGCGCGGGTCGCCCACGGTGGAAAACACCAGGTTCTTGTGGCCGATATTGCCTTCAGTGCCCAGCAGTTCGATGGCTTCCATCACATTAGACAGGTTATGCGCGGGCTCGCCCATGCCCATGAAGACAACTTTCTTCACGGGCCGCAGGGTGCGCGCCAGTACCACCTGGGCGACGATTTCGCCGCTGCTGACTTGCCGTATCAGGCCGTCGCGCCCCGTCATGCAGAACTGGCAGCCAACGGCGCAGCCGACCTGGCTGGACACGCACAGGCCATCGCGCGGCAGCAGCACGCTTTCCACCGTCTGGCCATCGTGCAGGCCCACCAGCAGGCGCGCCGAACCGTCCGCGCCCGGGTGGCTGCTCAACAGTTTCAGCATGCCCTGCAATTCCGCGTCCAGCGCGGGCAAGGCCACGCGCACGGGCAGCGGCAGGAAATCCTCGGCGCGGCGCCGGCCCTGGTCGTGCGGCTGCGCCTGTATCCAGTCGCGCAGCACGCGCTGTTCGTGCAAGGGCTTGGCGCCCAAGGCGCGCAGGCGCTGGCGGATGGTGTCGATTTGCATGGCGTCTGAATAAAGAACGGCGCGCCGGCAGGATTGCGAGGCGCGCCGCGTATGGCAATAAAAGCTTAGACTTTTTTCACGAACTCGGTCTTCAGGCTCATGGAACCGAAGCCATCGATCTTGCAGTCGATATCGTGGTCGCTGTCGACCAGGCGGATGTTCTTGACTTTGGTGCCCATCTTGACGACACCGCCGCCGCCCTTCAATTTCAAATCCTTGATGACGCTGACCGTGTCGCCGTCCTGCAGGATGTTGCCGGCCGCATCGCGGTATACCCGGGCGCCCTCTTCCACCGCCTCGCCAGCCGTGGCCGACCATTCATGCGCGCACTCGGGGCAGATCAGCTGGCTGCCGTCTTCGTACGTGAATTCGGATGTGCATTGTGGGCATGGGGGTAATGTGCTCATACTTCTCTCTGTCTGGTGAACAGCGCTGTGCTGTAAAAGCCGACAGTATACTGCCTACGCCCCGCATCAGCGTGCTTTTTTCACCATCATTATCAAGTCCGGCGCACAATCTCGATGGTGCTGTGGACGATTTCCTCATGCATGCCGATGCGCGCGCGCAGCCGGGCCGCCGTCAGGCTGGCATCGCGGCTGACCACCGATAGCGCGCACGAGTACAACTGCTTGCCAACCCGCCAGACGTGCAGGTCGACGATGCGTGGCGTATCGCCGTCCTGCTCGACTTCCACGGCTTCGCGGATTTCGGCCACCACCGGGTGGTCCATCTCGCGGTCCAGCAAAACCTTGCCCGTCTCCTGCATCAGTTTTTTCGCCCACAGCGCCACCAGCACGGCGCCGGCGATACCCATCACGGGGTCGAGCCAGTTCCAGCCATACAGCCAGGCGCCGCCCAGCGCGACAATGGCCAGCACGGAGGTGGCCGCATCGGCCAGCACGTGCACATACGCGGCCTTCATGTTCAGGTCTTCGCCATGGTCATGGCCATGGTGATCGTGGCCGTGGTGGCCGTGGTGGTCGTGACCGTGATGATCGTGGCCATGGTGGTGATCGTGGTCATGATGCCCGCCGAGGATCAGCGCGCACACCAGGTTGACCGCCAGGCCGAAGCTGGCCACCGCCATCGCCTGCGGATAATGGATCGCCTGCGGCGAGAACAGGCGCTCGATCGAGGCCACCACCATCAGCACGGCCACGCCCAGCAGCAGGATGGCGCTGGTATAGCCGGCCAGCACTTCGATCTTCCAAGTGCCGAAGGCAAAGCGCGGGTCGCGCGCATAGCGGCGCGCAGCCGCATACGCAAACGCGGCCAGGCCGATGGCCAGCGCGTGCGAACTCATATGCCAGCCGTCGGCCAGCAGTGCCATGGAGTTGTACCACCAGCCGGCGGCAATCTCCAGCACCATCGTGGCCAGGGTGATCCACATGACGATGCGCGCGCGGCGTTCGGCCTTGCCATTGCTGCTGTCAAAAACGTGATCGTGCTGCCAGGCGGAGAGGTCTTCCTTGAGGGATGGGGCGTGCATGGCGTGCTCCTTATTTGAGATAGGTGCGCAGGATGCCGGCGATGTCGTCGGCGCCCCGGCTCCGCTCGTCGGCGGAAATATCGGGACTGGCGACGTGTTCGCGCAGGTGCTCTTCGATGACTTCGGCCATCAGGCCATTCACGGCGCCGCGCACGGCGGCGATCAGCTGCAGCACCTCGCCGCAATCGCGCCCCTCTTCCAGGCCCCGCTCGAGTCCTTCCACCTGTCCCCGAATACGCTTCACGCGATTGAGCAGCTTGGTCTTGTTGTGCGCCGTGTGTCCCATGTCTTCATCCTGAAAAATACTATAGGGGGGTATAGTATCAGAAAGCGTGCGGCATGCGGCATGCGGCAAGGCATAAAAAAAGCCGCGCATCCTCGACGATGGGCGGCCCGGTGAGCGGGAATGCGCTACGGCGCGGGCGGCGCGATCTTCTGCAATTTGCTGGCCAGCGAGGCATCGGACAATTCACCGAGATGGGTATCGGCCAGCCGCCCCCTGGCGTCATAGAACAGGGTGGTCGGCAAGGCGGAGGAACCGGCCGCCTTGCCCAGCGCCGCCTCGCTGTCGAGCACCACATTGCGCAGCGCCAGGCCGGAAGGCGCCAAAAAGGCGTTGGCGGCCGCTGCATCCTCGCGCTGGTTGGCGTACACGAAAACGATATCGGCGCGCGCCTGCTGCGCGGCGGCCAGCACGGGCATCTCGCGCCGGCATGGCGGGCACCAGCTGGCCCACAGGTTGACCACCATGGGCTTGCCGGCGGCCAGCGCCGCCAGGCTGACGGACTCGCCGTCCAGCGTGCGCAGC
>NZ_NRDQ01000187.1 GCF_002878455.1 Janthinobacterium sp. AD80 | reverse complement strand
TGCTGGGCGTGGCCGGCATGGGCGTGTTGCTGTTGTCGCCGCGCACGGTGTGGGAACCGGTCGGCATCGCCGCCGCGCTGGGCGGCACGGCCTGCATGGCAGCCGGCACCTACTTGACGCGGCGCTGGAAGCCGGACTTGCCCGTGCTGGCGCTGACGGGCTGGCAATTGCTGCTGGGCGGCCTGATGCTGGCGCCCGTGGCCTGGCTGGCCGATGCGCCGCTGCCGTTCTTATCCGTGCAGCAAGTGCTGGCCTATGCCTATCTGTGCCTGGCCGGCGCCCTGCTGGCGTACGCCTTGTGGTTTCGCGGCATTGCCCGCCTGTCGCCCGTGGCCGTCTCCTCGCTGGGACTGCTCAGTCCCCTGATGGCCGTGGTGCTGGGCTGGGCCTTGCTGGGCCAGGCCATGACGGGCTGGTCGATGCTGGGCCTGCTGGTGGTGCTGGCCAGCGTGCTGGCCGTGCAATGGAGCAGTGCCCGCCCTGCAACAAACGCTTGATTTGCGGCCAATTCTACCCGGCAGGCTGATCGCATCAGCTTGCCCATTTCCCTCTGGGCGCCGTGTTTTTGCTGCACCGCAGCTACAGTTTTGCTTGCACTGTTATAGGGCATTGAGGCACTATTCGCTTCGCGCAAACGTTTGCGCGCAACGTATTTCCTAAAAAGCATGGCGTACACGTGCTTGCCCAACAACTCTGGAGACTGTCATGACATCCCGTATTCGCCTGAAAATGATTGCCGCCGCTGTCCTGGTGTGCGCCTTGCCCGCCGTGCCGGCGATGGCGCAAACGCCAGCAAAGCCGAAGGTCGCACTGGTGATGAAGTCGCTCGCCAATGAATTCTTCCTGACCATGGAAAATGGCGCCAAGGCGCATCAGAAGGCAAATGCCGCCAAGTACGACCTGCTGTCGAACGGCATCAAGGATGAAACGGATACGTCGAGCCAGATCAAGCTGGTCGAGCAAATGATCGTCTCGCGCGTCAACGCGCTGGTGATCGCGCCGGCCGACTCGAAAGCGCTGGTGCCGGTGCTGAAGAAAGCCATCGACGCGGGCATCATCGTCGTCAATATCGATAACAAGCTCGACGAAGGCGCCCTGAAAGAAAAAGGCATCAGCGTGCCGTTCGTCGGTCCGGACAACCGCAAGGGCGCCAAGGTGGTCGGCGACTACCTGGCCAAGCAGATCAAGAAGGGCGACCCCGTCGGCATCATCGAAGGCGTCTCGACCACCTATAACGCGCAGCAGCGCACCCTGGGTTTCCAGGACGCCATGGGTGCGGCTGGTGCGAAAGTCGTCAGCGTGCAGTCGGGCCAGTGGGAAATCGCCCCGGCCAACACGGTGGCTGCCGCCATGCTGAACGCCAACCCGAACATCAAGGCTTTGCTTTGCGGTAACGACAACATGGCCATCGGCGCCATTTCCGCCATCAAGGCGGCCGGCAAGACGGGCAAAGTGCTGGTCGTCGGCTACGACAACATCAACGCCATCAAGCCGATGCTGGCCGATGGCCGCGTGCTGGCTACCGCCGACCAGTTCGGTTCGCAGCAAGCCGTGTTCGGCATCGACACCGTGCTCAAAGCCCTGGCGCAGAAAAAGAAACAAGCCGATCTGGGTGGCGTCATCGAAACCAAGGTCGAACTGGTCACCAAGGGCGCCCAGTCCTGATCGCCTGATCGTCTGATCCCGCCGGGGCCAGCGCCATAGCAGCATTGCTGGCGCCGGCCCCGCCGTCTTTTTCCGCGGAGTTTTATCATGCCTACCGACATCCCCCCGGCGCCATCAGCCGCCCCCCCTCTATTGACCCTGGATAACATCGGCAAGTCCTATGTCGGCCCCGTGCTGGGCGGCGTGGGCTTGCGCTTCGCGGCTGGCCAGGTGCTGGCGCTGACGGGCGAAAACGGTGCGGGCAAGAGCACCTTGTCGAAGATCATCTGCGGCCTGGAGCAAGCCACGACGGGCAGCATGCTGCTCGACGGCAAGCCGTACCAGCCCGCTTCGCGCGGTGCCGCCGAGGCGCTGGGCATCCGCATGGTGATGCAGGAACTCAATTTGATTCCCACCCTGTCGATCGCGGAAAACCTGTACCTGAAAAATCTGCCGCAGCGTTTCGGTTTCATCGACCGTACGCGCCTCGAACGCGACGCGCGCGAGCAGATGGAAAAAGTCGGCCTGGGCGGCCTCGACCCGTGGATCCTCGTGGGCGAACTGGGCATTGGCCACCAGCAAATGATCGAGATCGCGCGCAACCTGATCGGTGCCTGCCGCCTGCTGGTGCTTGACGAACCGACGGCCATGCTGACGCACCGCGAAGTGGAACTGCTGTTCCTGCAAATCGAGCGCCTGAAAGCCGAAGGCGTGTGCATCATCTATATTTCCCACCGACTGGAAGAACTCAAGCGCGTGGCCGACCGCATCGCCGTGCTGCGCGACGGCCAGCTGGTGTGCGACGACGCCATCGCCGGCCACTCGGCCGCCGACCTGGTCGGCCTGATGGTGGGCCGCTCGGCCGACGACGCCGTGGACCTGAGCGGGCGCACGCTGGGCGCGCCGCTGCTGCGCGTGCGCGGCCTGACGCGCGGCACGGTGGTCAACCCCACCTCGTTCGACTTGCGTGCCGGCGAAATCCTCGGCATCGCCGGCCTGATCGGCTCGGGCCGCACGGAACTGCTGCGCCTGATCTTCGGCGCCGACCGCGCCGATGCGGGCGAGGTGTTCCTCGGTGACAGCGCCACGCCTGCCGCCTTGCACTCGCCGCAGGCGGCCGTCAAAGCCGGCATCGCCATGATCACGGAAGACCGCAAGGGCCAAGGCTTGCTGTTGCGCCAGTCCATCGCCGTCAACACGACGCTGGCCTCGCTCGACACCGTCAGTGGCGCTGGCTGGCTGAACGACGCGGCCGAAGCGACGGTGGCCGATGACTATATTCAACGCCTGGGCATCCGCTCGCGCAACAGCGCGCAAACGGTGGCCGAGCTATCCGGCGGCAACCAGCAAAAGGTGGTGATCGCCCGCTGGCTGTACCGCGACTGCCCCGTGATGCTGTTCGACGAGCCCACGCGCGGCATCGATATCGGCGCCAAGTTTGATATTTATCAGGTGCTGGCCGAACAGGCGCGCCAGGGCAAGGGTCTGGTCATTGTGTCGAGCGACTTGCGCGAACTGATGCTGATCTGCGACCGCATCGCCGTCATGAGCGCCGGCAGCATCGTCGAGACCTTCGAGCGCGGCGCCTGGAGCCAGGACGCGCTGCTGTCGGCCGCCTTCTCCGGCTATTTGACACCCACTTCCACTCCAGCTGCGGCCTGATCCGCCGGAAAGATTCCCATGACCACCCATTCCTCTCCTTCGTATCTGCAGCGCAGCCTGGCCGACTTGAAAAACTATGCGGGCCTGATTGGCGCCCTGCTGGCCATGTGCGTGCTGTTCTCGTTTGCCAGTGAAAACTTCTTTACCCTGGCGACCTTGAGTACCCTGTCGAACAATATCCCGACCCTGGTCGTGATGGCTGTCGGCATGACGTTTGTCTTGATCATCGGCGGCATCGATCTGTCGGTCGGCTCCGTGATGGCGCTGGCCGCTTCCGTGCTGTCGCTCGCTGTCGTGCACTGGGGCTGGCCCGTGTGGAGCGCGGCCATGCTAGGCATGGCGGTGGCGGCCGCCTGCGGCGCGACGACGGGTTTGATTTCCGTCGGCTGGCGCATACCCTCGTTCATCGTCTCGCTGGGCGTGCTGGAAATGGCGCGCGGCATGGCCTATCAAGTGACGAACTCGCGCACGGAATACATCGGCAGCGCCGTCGAGGGCATCAGCTCGCCCATCGCCTTCGGCCTGTCGCCTGCCTTCATCGCCTCGATCGCCATCGTTGTCATCGGCCATCTGGTGCTCACGCGCACGGTGCTGGGCCGCCACTGGATCGGCATCGGCACGAATGAAGAAGCCGTGCGCTTGTCCGGCATCAACACAAAACCGTCGAAGGTGCTGGTCTTTGCGCTGATGGGCTTTCTGGCCGGCGTCGGTGCGCTGTTCCAGGTGTCGCGCCTGGAAGCGGCCGACCCGAACGGCGGCGTGGGCATGGAATTGCAGGTGATCGCCGCCGTGGTGATCGGCGGCACCAGCCTGATGGGCGGCCGTGGTTCCGTCATCAGCACCTTTATCGGCGTGCTGATCATTTCCGTGCTGGAAGCGGGCCTGGCGCAGGTGGGCGTGTCGGAACCCGTGAAACGCATCGTCACGGGCCTGGTGATCGTCGCCGCCGTGGTGCTCGACACCTATCGCCGCCGCGGCGAGCGTTCATAATCCCGTCCCATGGCAACCATCAAGCAAGTGGCGCAGGCGGCGGGGGTGTCGTTTACCACCGTCTCGCACGTCCTCAACAACACGCGCCCCGTCAGCGACGAGGCGCGCCGCGCCGTGCTGGCGGCCGTGGAACAATTGCATTACGTACCCAGCGCGCTGGCGCGTTCCTTGCGCAGCCGCAGCACGCGCACCATTGGCCTGATCATCCCCAACAATACGAATCCGTATTTTTCGGAAGTGGCGCGCGGTATCGAAGACAGCTGCTACGCGGCCGGCTACAGCGTCATTTTGTGCAATTCGGATGACGACCCCGTCAAGCAGCGCGAGTATTTGAACGTGCTGCTGACCAAGCGCTGCGACGGCTTGATCCTGTCCGCACTGGCCGACAGCGATGGCGAATTGCTGCGCAAAATGAAAGTGCCGGCCGTGCTGCTCGACCGCGCGCCCTGTGACCTGGCCATCGACGCGGTGGCCGTCGACAACCGTGCCGGCGGCGCCCTGGCCGCGCGCCATCTGCTGGGCCTGGGACGCCGGCGCCTGGCCTGCATCGCCGGTCCCCGTGAAGTGCGTATTTCCAACGAGCGTATAGCCGGCGCGCGCGATGCCATGGCGGACGCGGGCGTGACCCTGGCCGACGCCCTGTGCCGCCATGCCGACTTCACCAGCGCGGGCGGCTATGCGGCCGCGCTCGACCTGCTGGCGCTGCCAACAGCCCAGCGTCCGGACGCCCTGTTCTGCTGCAATGACCTGATGGCCTTTGGCGCCCTGCGCGCCGCCGCCGAGCGCGGCATTGCCGTGCCGGGCGAGCTGGCTGTCGTCGGCTTCGATGACATCGACCTGGCCAGCTTCGTGCATCCGGCCTTGACCAGCGTGGCGCAAAATACGCGCGAGCTGGGCCACATCACGGCGGCCTGCCTGCTGGCCCGCATCGCCGACCCCGCCTTGCCGCGCCAGCAGCGCAGCATCGCCCCCGAATTGCACGTGCGCGGCTCCAGTGCCGCAGCCGTACCTTCTGCTGTACCTGCTTCTTCTCCTGCAACTGAACTGATGGGAATGACATCATGATCGTGGTTATCGGCAGCATCAATATGGACCTGGTCTTGCGCGTGCCGCGCATGCCCCTGCCCGGCGAAACCCTGACGGGCGGCGCGTTTAGAACTATTCCTGGTGGCAAGGGCGCCAACCAGGCCGTCGCTTGCGCGCGCATGAGCGGCAAGGCCGAGGCCGGCGGCCAGCGAGTGGCCATGGTCGCTTGCGTGGGCGACGATGCGTTTGGCGCGACGTTGCGCTCCGCGCTGGTCGGCGACGGCATCATCGACAGCCACATCACGACCTTGCCGGGCGTGGCTTCCGGCATTGCTTCCATTCTGGTCGACGACAACGGGCAGAACAGCATCGTCATCGCCGGCGGCGCCAACGATTTATTGAGCCCCGCCCACATCGACGCGGCGCAAGGCTTAATTGAGCAGGCCGACATCGTCGTGCTGCAGCTGGAAACGCCGATGGACACCGTCGTGCACGCCATCAGGCTGGCCCGCTCGCTGGGCAAGACTGTGGTGCTGAACCCGGCCCCGGCCGCCAGCTTGCCCGACGGCGTGCTGGAACTGGTCGACTACCTGATCCCGAATGAAATCGAAGCGGCCATGCTGGCCGGCGTGGCGCCCGACAGCACGGATATCGCGGCCCTGGCCGCCGCGCTGCAAAAGCAGGGCAGCGACAACGTCATCATCACCTTGGGTTCCAAGGGCGTGCACGCGGCCCTGTATGGCGGCGACACCACTTTCCCGGCCGAAGCGGTGAAAGCCGTCGACACGACGGCCGCCGGCGACACCTTCATCGGCGGCTTTGTCGCCGGCCTGGCGTCCGGCATGGACGAGGCCGAAGCGATTGGCCAGGGGCAGCGCGCGGCCGCCTGGAGCGTGACCAAGCCCGGCGCGCAAACGTCGATTCCTTTCCTGCACGAGCTGTTTTAAGACCATGAAAAAAACTCCGCTGCTCAATATTGCACTGTCGCACATGATCGCCTCGCTGGGCCATGGCGACATGCTCGTCATCGGCGATGCCGGCCTGCCATCGCAGCCGGGCGTGCCCCTGATCGACCTGGCGCTGACGCGCGGCGTGCCCGGCTTCATCGAGACCGTGCAAACGGTAATGAGCGAAATGCAGGTCGAGTACCACCTGCTGGCCAGCGAATTGCCGCAACACAACCCGGCCATGGCGGCGCAAGTGGCGGCCCTGGCCTTGCCCGATGCGCGCCAGGTCACGCATGAAGAGTTCAAGCAATTGAGCAAGGGCGCGCGCGCCATCGTGCGCACGGGCGAGTGCAGCCCGTATGCGAATGTCATTCTGGTGGCCGGCGTGGTGTTTTAACGCAAACAAGCGCCAGACTGTTTGCCAAAAACATCAACGATATTGCCCTGAGTGAAATAATTATCCATTGGCAAAAGGGACGGCTACAATAGCCTCATCCCTGCCAGTCCGGCAGTCCTCCTGTGGTGCCCTGCCATGCCAATGGAAGCATTGCGTGCTTGCCGACCTCGATTGCCGCCGCCCGGTGGCAGGCGCGCGCATGGCTGGCTGGGCTGTCTTTTCCTGTTGCTGTTCCTTGCCGTGCCGGCCCGGGCGCAAGCCCTGGAGCGGGTCGCGCTACAACTCAATTTCACCCACCAGTTCCAGTTCGCCGGCTATTACGCGGCCATCGAACAGGGCTATTACCGCGAGGCGGGGCTGGATGTCACGCTGCTCGAAGGCGGCGCCGGGAGCAGCGCCGAGGCCGCCGTGCTGGATGGGCGGGCCGAATATGGTGTCGGCAACAGCACCTTGCTGCTCAGCCGCCTGGCCGGCAAGCCCGTGGTGGTGCTGGGCGTGGTGTTCCAGCATTCGCCCAGCGTGCTGCTGATGCGCCAGCAGGGTGGCGCGCCCGACGTGCGCAAGCTGGCGGGCGCAGCCGTGATGATCGGCATGCCCGGCGGCCAGCCCGCCGGCGCCGATGAAGTCTCGCTGTTCCTGCAGAAAATGGGCGTCGCGCCCGGGCAGATGCAGCATTTGCCGCCCAGCTACCGGGTCGAGGACTTGATCAATGGCAAGGTCGAGGCCATCGCTGCGTATTCGACCAATGAACCGGACTACCTGGACCGGGCGGGATTTTCCTACTATCAATTCACGCCGCGCTCGGCCGGCATCGATTTTTACGGCGACAACCTGTTTACCAGCGAGCAGGAACTGCGCCGCTATCCTGAACGGGCCAAGGCTTTCCGCGCGGCCAGCATGCGCGGCTGGCAATATGCGATGGCGCACCGCGAACAGATGGCGCAACTGATCCACGCCAGCTACAGCCAGCGCCACGACCGCGCGCACCTGCTGTACGAGGCGCAGCAGATGGAACTGCTGCTGCAGCCCGTGCTGGTGGAGCCGGGCTACATGAATCCCCAGCGCTGGCAGCATATCGCCGATACCTATGCGGCCATGGGCCTGCTGCCGGCGGATGCCACGGCCAGCAGCGCCTACAAGGGTTTTCTTTACCGTCCCGTGCCGGGCGCCGACCTGGGCTGGCTGTATTTGTCGCTGGGCGTGGCGGGCAGCCTGCTGGCCGTGGCGGCCGCTTTTCACTTCAGCAACCTGGCGCGCGAACGGCGCCGCACGGAAGACACCATCCGCCAGGGCGAATTGCGCTTTCGCACCATGTTCGAGGAAGCGCCGATGGGCATTGCCCTGATCGATACCGTGAGCGGACAGTTTCTCGACATCAATCCGCGCTATCTGGCCATCGCCGGGCGCAGCCTGGAACACATGAAGCAAAGCAGCTGGATGGAGATCAGCCATCCCGACGACGTGTCCGGCGAACAGGAGCAGGTGGCGCAATTGCTGGCGCGCAGCGTGCTCGGCTTTCGCCACTCGAAGCGCATCGTGCGTCCCGATGGCGCCGTCGTGTGGGTCGACGCTTCCGTGACGGCCATCGCCACGGCGCGCCATGGCGGCCCGCACCACCTGTGCATGCTGGAAGACGTGACGGACAAGCGCCAGTCGGAAGCGCTGATCTGGCAGCAAGCCAATTTTGATACCCTGACGCAATTGCCGAACCGCCGCATGTTCCACGAGCGGCTGCGCCAGGCGCTGGCGCAAGGGCGCCGCGATGCCAGCCGCGTGGCCATCCTGTTCATCGACCTCGACCACTTCAAGGAAGTCAACGATACCCTCGGCCACCACCAGGGCGACATCCTGCTGATCGAGGCGGCGCGGCGCATCCGCGTGGGCGTGCGCGAGACGGACACGGTGGCGCGCCTGGGCGGCGATGAATTCACGGTGATCCTGTCCGACCTCGACGACTTGCAGCAAGTGGACCGCATCGCCCGGCAAATTCTCGACGGCTTGCTGGCGCCATTCCTGCTGGGGCAGGAGCAGGCTTTCGTCTCCGCCTCGATCGGCATCACCTTGTATCCCGATGACGCGGGCACGATCGAAGACTTGCTCAAGCATGCGGACCAGGCCATGTATGTGTCGAAAGGCGCGGGACGCAACCGCTACAGTTATTTCACGCCGGCGCTGCAGGTGGCGGCCGTCAACCGCATGCGCCTGGGCGCGGACTTGCGCACCGCCTTGCGCGAGCAGCAGATGCAGCTGGTCTACCAGCCCATCGTGGCGCTGCGGGACGGGCGCATCGTCAAGGCGGAGGCGCTGCTGCGCTGGAACCATCCGCAGCGGGGCGTGGTGTGCCCGTCCGATTTTCTCGCGCTGGCTGAAAGCAGCGGCCTGATCGTAGAAATCGGCGACTGGGTGCTGCGCGCGGCGGCGGCGCAGCTGCAGCGCT
>NZ_NRDQ01000186.1 GCF_002878455.1 Janthinobacterium sp. AD80 | reverse complement strand
CCGCCGGCCGGTTCGCGCACGGCGTGCAGCTGGCCCAGCAGGTTTTCCATGCCGGCCGCCGTCGTCGCATGCAGCGGGTCGGCCGCCTTCCATGCGGCGTAGCCGGCCCGCGCCTGTTCGCGCTCGGCCGGGTCGTCCGCGCTCAGCTGCACGATCCAGTGGGCAGCCTGTTCGGCCACGATATCCGGGTGCGTGCGCATCATGCCGCCATGCCCGGACAGGCGTGGCGGCAGGCCAGCAAGGCCTGCACCAGGTATTTCTGCACCATGCGCGTGGAGACGTTCAGCTGCGCGGCGACGGCTGCCTGCGGCAGCTCTTCCAGGTAATGCAGCAGAAAAGCGTCTCGCGCCTTGACGCAGAGGCCGGCCAGCGCACCGGCGATTTGCTCGAGCGCCTGCACGGCCATCAGCACCTCGTCCGGCGAGGGCGCGCCGGGCAGGCTGTCGGCCAGCAGCGCCAGTTCCGCCAGGTAGGCGCGTTCCAGCACTTGCCGGCGCGCGCGATCGAGCAGCAAACGCTTGGCCGTCGTCGACAGGTAGGCGCGCGGCTCGCGCATGCCGAACAGGGCGTCGCGCGAGGTGATGATGCGCAAAAACGTGTCTTGCGCCAGGTCGGCCGCGCCATGCGGGCAGCTGAGCTTTTTGCGCAGCCAGCCCACCAGCCAGCCGTGGTGATCGCTGTAGAGCGACTGCACTTGCTGTTGCAGGCTGGGCTGGATGGTGGACATGGGCGATGAATAATATAAATGAGAATTATTCTCATTGTAAGCGGCAGGGGCCGCTTGCGACAATCCCCGATTGCATGTGGCGCGGGCAGGTGTTGCGTAGAGGCCGCAATGGGGCGGTGAAGTGGTAGCCGGAAATGAAAAAACCCGCCGCTGCGCAAGGCAAGGGCGGGTTGTTCATCCTGCAGATTCTTGGTGGTGATAGGTGGACTTGAACCACCGACCCCAGCATTATGAATGCTGTGCTCTAACCAACTGAGCTATATCACCAAACAGACCGGTCAGACCGGATGCTGGTTTTGACCAGTAAAAAAACTGATCGATGTTCTTTGGTGGTGATAGGTGGACTTGAACCACCGACCCCAGCATTATGAATGCTGTGCTCTAACCAACTGAGCTATATCACCCAACAGCCGAGCATTATCCAGTCTTCCGATTTCCTTGTCAATGCTGGCGCAAAAAAATGTGCGGATTTTTCTGCGCGCGCATCGGTGGTGGTTACTTTAGCAATGGCTGGATTTGCGCCAGCATGGTCGCGGCCGGGTCAGGGCCCAGGCAGTCGATGACGATGCGTTCAGGCATCGAGCGCAACCAGGTGAGTTGGCGCTTGGCCAGCTGGCGCGTGGCGATGATGCCCGTCTCGCGCAAGGCGGCGCGGTCGATGCGTCCGTCCAGGTAATCCCAGGCCTGGCGGTAGCCGACGCAGCGCATCGAGGGCAAGCCCGGATGCAGGTCGCCGCGCCTGCGCAACCCATCCACTTCATCGAGCAGCGCGTCGTTTTTCAGCATCACGTCAAAGCGCGTGGCGATGCGCGCGTGCAGCACGGCGCGGTCCGACGGCTCCAGCGCGAACGACTGCAGCTGGAATGGCAGCACGGTCTTTTCGCGGCGGTCCAGCAGGGCCGACATGGGCTGGCCGGACAGGGCGATGATTTCCAGCGCGCGGCCGATGCGTTGCGCGTCCTGCGGCGCCAGGCGCGCCGCCGTGATGGGGTCCTGCTGGGCCAGGCGCGCATGCATGGCAGGCCAGCCGATGGCGGCCGCGTCTTCTTCCAGCCGGGCGCGCAGCACGGGATCGGCGCCCGGCAAGTCGTCGAGGCCATCGGCCAGGCCCTTGAAGTACAGCATGGTGCCGCCGACCAGCAGCGGCAGCTTGCCGCGCGCGGAGATCTCGCTCACCAGGCGCAAGGTGTCGTTGCGGAACTGCGCCACGGAATACGCATCGAGCGGGTCGATGATGTCGATCAGGTGATGCGGCACCTGGGCCAGTTCTTCCTTCGACGGCTTGGCCGTGCCGATATCCATGCCACGGTAGACGAGGGCGGAATCGACGGAGATGATCTCGGACGGGATGGCCTGGGCGATGGCCAGCGCGCTGGCCGTCTTGCCGCTGGCCGTGGGACCCATGATGGCGACGGCCAGGGGGAGGTGTGGGGTGTTTAGCATATTGATTCTTTAAGGTGATGCGTAGGTCGGATTAGCACAAGCGTAATCCGACGTGATGCTGCCGCTGCAGTGTCGGATTACGCTGCGCTAATCGACCTACTGTCCCTACTGTCTATTGGCCGCGCAGGAATAATTTGTCGAGCGCATTGATCTCGACCTGCACCCACGTGGGCCGGCCGTGGTTGCACTGGTCGGCGCGTTCCGTGCTCTCCATCTGGCGCAGCAGGGCGTTCATTTCCTGTACCGACAGGATGCGGTTGGCGCGCACGGCCGTGTGGCAGGCCAGGGTGCCCAGCAATTCGTTCTGGCGCTCGATCAGCACGCGCGAACCGCCGTATTCGCGCACGTCGCGCAGCACGTCGCGCGCCAGGGTTTGCGCGTCGGCGTTTTTCAGCAGGGTCGGCACGCTGCGCACGGCCAGCGTCGTGGGCGACAGGGCGGCGATATCGAAGCCCAGCGCTTTTAAGGTGTCCTGGTTTTCATTCGCCGTCGATACTTCAATGGCGTCTGCATAGAAAGTGACGGGGATCAGCAAGGCCTGCACCTGCATGTCCTGACCCGAGACCTGCGCCTGCAGCGCGTTTTTCAGCTGTTCGTACAGGATGCGTTCGTGCGCCGCATGCATGTCGACCAGCACCAGGCCCTTGGTGTTTTGCGCCAATATATAGATGCCGTGCAGCTGGGCCAGGGCAAAGCCCAGCGGATATTCTTCGCGCGCCATGGCTTCGGGCGAGGCGATATACGGTTCCACCTGCGTGATCGGCGAACTGGCCGCGCCGCTGCCGCCGAACAGGGCGCCATAGGCTCCCGTGTCCTGCGCCACGCCCGGTGCATCGGCAAAGAAGGGCCGCGCCGCGCCGGGGGAGGCGGGGGCGTAGGTGTTTGTAAACTGCGCGCCGAACGACGTTTGCGTCTGTTCGCGGCGCCAGATGCCGGGTCCACCCAAACCCGCACCGGCGCTGTCACCGCTCAGGGTGGAGGCGGCAGGCAGGGGCGCCGGCACGCTGCCGAAGGCCGTGGCCGAGGTTTGCGCCAGTGCGCGCTGCACCGCGTGGAAAACGAACTGGTGTACGGAGCGGCTGTCGCGGAAGCGCACTTCGATCTTCGACGGGTGCACGTTGACGTCGACCAGGGCCGGGTCGAGGTCGAGCGCCAGCACATACGATGGAAAACGGTCGCCATGCAGCACGTCCTGGTAGGCCATGCGCACGGCGTGCACCAGCAGCTTGTCGCGCACGAAGCGCCCGTTCACATAGAAGAACTGGCCGTCGGCGCGGGCCTTGGAGGCCGTTGGCAAGCCGGCAAAGCCGTGCAGGCGCAGGCTGCCGGCCGATTCGTCCAGCGCCAGGCGTGCTTCGGCGAAGTCGTTGCCGAGGATGTGCGCGCTGCGCCTGGCCAGTTCGCTGATATTCCACTGGTCGATGGTGCGGCCGTTGTGCGACAGCGAAAACGACACGTCCGGCCGCGCCAGCGCGATGCGGCGCACGACTTCGGCGCAGTGGCCGTATTCCGTCTGTTCGGATTTGAGGAATTTGCGCCGCGCCGGCGTATTGAAATACAGGTCCTGCACGTCCACCGTGGTGCCGTGCGCGCCCGACGCAGGCGAGACACTGCCGTTGTGCGAGCCGACGATTTCCCACGCGTGGGCCGCGTCCATCGTGCGCGAGGTCAGCGTAACGGCGGCCACCGACGCGATGGAGGCCAGCGCCTCGCCACGGAAACCCAGGGTGCCGACGTTTTCCAGGTCGTGCAAGGAAGCGATTTTCGAGGTGGCATGGCGCGCCAGGGCCAGCGGCAATTGTTCCTTGTCGATGCCGCGTCCGTTGTCGGTGATGGAGATGCGTTTCACGCCGCCTTCTTCCAGGCGCACCGTGATCTGCGTGGCGCCCGAGTCGAGCGCGTTTTCCAGCAGCTCCTTGACCACGGCAGACGGCCGCTCGACCACCTCGCCGGCGGCGATTTGCGAAATCAACTGGTCAGGCAGGGCCTGGATCGGGCGGCGGGGCGTGATGGGAGCGTTCATCCCCAGATTATAGCGGGTTCGCAAGGGGAGGCGCTGCTGTGCTGATGCCTGAAACCCAAAACGAAAGGCTGGGGCCGTACCCTCAGGGTACGACCCCGGAACTTGGACTTCGGTTCGGCTTACTTCCCCGCCTCCCGCACGGGAATCGCCGCGCTGCACACGTCGATATGTCCGGCCGCCACCTTGCTCCACGGGCCGCCGCGGTTGCGCTGCGCTTCCAGCACGGCCTGGTAGGCGGCGCTGTCGGTGCGCATCACTTCCAGCTTGGCGCGCTGCTCGGGCGGCACGTCGGCGGCCAGGCGGATGGCCTTGATCGGCACGCTTTTTTCGGGGCTGTCATAGAAGCCCATGGGCGCCGTGCCGCGCGGCAGGGTGGACAGCAGCGGCATGCCGGCGACGACCCGGCCGATGACGGTGATGTCGCGGTCCAGGTGGCGCGGCGACTGGCCGATGACGGCATACAGTTCCGTGCCGCCGCCGCTGTCGCTGGCATTGTCGCGGCCCACGCCCACGGTGGCGTAGCAATGCGTGAGCCAGGCCGTGCCGGTTTTAGGGTCGCGCGCGGAAGGGAAACCGTTCGAATGGCCCACTTGCGGCGCGTAGCCGTCCACGTCCGGCAGGCGCGTGAAGCTGCTGACGTTTTTCAGGGGCACCGTGAATTCGCCGGGCAGGGTGCGCCGGGCGTGCTGGATCGGTTTCGGGTTTTTCTCGTTCGGATCGCCCCACTGCGCCACCCAGTTATCCTGGACGCGGTTGATGGCCAGGCCGTCGTAATACTGTTCGGCCACCAGCGCCTTGATGTTGGCCACGTGTTGGGGGGCGAATTCGGGCGCCAGCTCCATCACCACGCGGCCGGCAGGGATTTCCAGGTACAGGGTGTTGTCCGGGTCCAGCGCGCGCCAGTCCGATGGTTTCGATGCCTTGATGGCGTCGGCGACGCTGGCCTTGGCGGGCAGCTCGGCGGGCGCCTTGATCCGGATGGGCGCCGCGTGGGCGGGCAGCTGGGCCAGGCCCAGTACGGCGGCCATGGTCAGGCCGTTCAGTCGATGCAGATACATGGTCTCTCCTGGTCGGCGCGGGTTGTGCCGGTCAGAAAGTGTATACCAGATTGATAATGTTTCGATGAAAAAACCTTGTGTATTGTCATGCTCCGCAGCCGGTGGCGACGAAGGCATTCCTTAACCTTTCCTTAAAACGCCACGCCCGCACGGGCGCCGCATAATTAATCACAAAATATCGGCGCGGGGACTGCCGTTGCGCTGGCCGGGTGGTGTATGATTCCGCCGCTACCTTTAGGGAAAAATATATGGATTTTGTGCAATTCCTCGACATGATCGTGCATGTCGACAAGACGCTGGGTATCTTGATCGAGCAGTACGGCACCCTCGTGTATGCGGTGCTGTTTGCCATTATTTTTTGTGAAACAGGCCTCGTGGTCCTGTTTTTCTTCCCCGGGGATACCTTGCTGTTCATCGCCGGCGCGTTTTGCGCGACGGGACAGATGCATCTGGGCTTGCTGATCTTCCTGCTGGTCACGGCCGCCATCACGGGCAATACGCTCAATTACTGGATAGGCGAAGCCATCGGACAGAGGGTGTTTACCCACGACTACCGCTGGATCAACAAGGATGCCATGCGCCGCACGCATGAATTCTTTGAAAAGCACGGTGGCAAGACCATCATCCTGGCGCGTTTCGTGCCGGTGGTGCGCACCTTCGCGCCGTTTGTTGCCGGTATTTCCGACATGACGCATGCGCGCTTCCAGATGTATAACGTGACGGGCGCCCTGCTGTGGGTGGTGGGTCTGGTGACGGCTGGCTACTTCTTCGGCAACATCCCGTGGATCCGCGACCACCTGACCCTGATCGTGCTGATCGGTGTCGGCGCCGCCGTCGTGCCGGTGGTACTGGGCGGCATGTGGAAACTCTACAAGCGCATGGTTGGCAAGTCGGCCTGAGGCCGTGCGCTGTATTGATCCAGGGCAAACATGCCGCGGCACCGCCCGCGGCAGCCCTGGACCGGTTTTTCTCTTCCGTATTGCTGTTTTCCTCCTGCTCTGATTCAAGTTTTGTTGCTTTCGAGCCGTAAACCAGAAGGTATTCTTACTTTCTGGATTTCCATGCGACATTTGAGCGCCCTGTTAGCTTGCAGCCTTGCCGTGGTCACGGCGATGGCCAGCGCCAAAGATGCCCCCGCTGCGGCAACCACCGCCGCATCCGTGCCGGCGAGCGCCCCCATGTCGGCGTCGGCGCGCGCGGCCGCCATGAAAACCCTGACCGAGTCTGTCAAGGGCAAGGAGGCCAAGGCGCCCGTGACCGTGGCGCCCACGGCGCGCGAGAAGGAAGAGGCGGCCGAAGTCGACCTGTCCGAGCGCATTGCCGCGCGCCTGGCGGAAATGCGCGCCACGCAG
>NZ_NRDQ01000185.1 GCF_002878455.1 Janthinobacterium sp. AD80 | reverse complement strand
GCCGATGCCAGCGCGGCGGCCAGCGCCGCCGATCTGGCCGCCGCGCGCCTGTCGGCGCAGGGCGAACTGGCGACCAATTATTTTTCGCTGCGCCAGAGCGATGCGCAGATCGCGCTGCTCAATTCCACCATCGACGGCTACAAGCGCGTGCTCGATATCACCGGCAACCGTTTTAACTCGGGCATCGCCGCCAAGTCCGACCTGCTGCAGGCACAGACGCAGCTGGCCAATGCGCAGATCGACCTGTCGGGGCAGATCCGCGCACGCCAGCAGCTCGAACACGCCATCGCCATCCTCCTTGGCCGCGCGCCGTCCGACTTCAGCCTGGCCGTGGCGCCATGGACCCTGACCGTGCCGGACGTGCCGCTGGGCGTGCCGTCGACCCTGCTGCAGCGCCGTCCCGACATCGCCGCCGCCGAGCGCAGGGTGGCCGTGGCCAACGAGCAGATCGGCATCGCCCGTTCCGCGTATTACCCGAGCCTGAATCTGACAGGGTCGTATGGCTCCGGCGCCAGCAAGGTGGGCGACCTGTTCAATGCATCGTCAAGCCTGTGGTCGCTGGGCGTGTCGGCCGCGCAAACCCTGTTCAACGCGGGCGCCACCACGGCCAGCGTGGATGCCGCCAAAGCGGGACATGCGGCGGCCGTGGCGCGCTACCGCCAGACGGTGTTGACTGCCTTTGGCGCCGTGGAAGACCAGCTGTCGGCCACGCGCGCGCTGGCTGAACAGCTGGCCTTGCGCCAGCAGGCGTCGTCCGCCGCCGACCAGGTGGAACAGCAGATGCTGAACCGCTACAACGCGGGCCAGGTCGGCTACACGGACGTGGTGACGGCGCAGGTGACGGCCCTGTCGGCGCGCCGCTCGCTGGTGCAGGCGCAGGCGGACCGCCAGACCACGGCCGTGGCCCTGATCCAGTCGCTGGGCGGCGGCTGGCAGGTGCCGCAGGCGCAGTAAGGGCAAGCAAGAGCCAACAAGGGCCAACAAGGGCCGGCCTGGCGCAGGCTCAAAACCTGCGCCAAATTCGCGTTTTGCCGCGCATCTTGGGTGCTAGAATGCAAGATTATCAATTCCCAGCCTGACGGTTTCGCCGTGGCTGCATTCTTGCCGACGATGACACGCAGCAAACACAGCAATGTTTCCGTCCCAGAAGTGGCCACCATTGTTTTCCCTGTGGTGGCCATTGGCGCTTCCGCCGGCGGACTCGATCCCATCGTCGCTTTCCTGGCCAATGTGCCGCAGGAAAGCGGCATCGCCTTTGTCGTTATCCAGCACCTGGACCCGACGCAGAAGGCCATGCTGCCGGAACTGCTGCAGCGCGCCACCAGCATTCCCGTCACGGAAATCACGCACCAGGCGGAATTGCGCCCCAACCATATCTACGTGATCCCGTCGAACGCGGACCTGGGCCTGTCGAAGGGGCGTTTCCTGCTCAGCGAGCCGGTGCAGCTGCGTGGCCACCGCCTGCCGATCAATACCTTTTTCGAGAGTCTCGCAAGCGAGCTGGGTGAACTGGCCGTCGGCGTGATTTTTTCCGGCATGGGCAGCGATGGCTCGCGCGGCTTGCAGGCGATCAAGCAGGCGGGCGGCCTGACCCTGGCGCAGCATCCCGATACGGCCAAGTTCGACATGATGCCGCAAAGCGCGATTTCCGCCGAAGTGGTCGACCTGGTCGACTTCCCCGACAAGTTGCCGGACAAGATCATCAGTTATTTGTTCCGCAGCAGTTTTCTCAGCTTGCCGGGGCATGAACCGAACGGGCGCAATTCCTTGCAGGAAATTGTTGCTTTGCTATCCGAACACACGGGTAACAGTTTTACCGACTACAAGATCAACACGGTGCTGCGGCGCATCGAGCGGCGCATGAGCTTGTATCAAATGACGTCGATGGAAGAGTATGTGCCGTATTTGCGCGTCAATCCTGCCGAGATCGACTTGCTGTTCAAGGAATTGCTGATCGGCGTGACGAGCTTTTTCCGCGACCAGAAGGTGTGGGAATACCTGAAGATGGTGGTGTTTCCGCAAATGCTGGCGGCCCATCCGGACGGGCGCGCCTTCAAGGCCTGGGTGCCTGCCTGCTCCACCGGCGAGGAAGCGTATTCGCTGGCCATGGTCTTCCATGAAGTGGTGGCCAGCATCAATCCGCCGTCGAAATACAGCCTGCAGATCTTTGCCACCGACCTGTCGGCCGACGCCATCGACCGCGCGCGCCAGGGGCGTTTTCCGCACAGCATCAGCAGCGATGTGTCGGCCGAGCGCCTGGGACGCTTCTTCTTGGGCGACAAGAACGACTACCACGTGAAAAAAGAGATACGCAACACGATCATCTTTGCCCAGCAAAACATCATTTCGGACCCGCCGTTTACCAAGCTCGACATCTTGTGCTGCCGCAATTTGCTGATTTACCTGAATGCCAAGCTGCAGCAGCGCCTGATTCCCCTGTTCCACTATGCGCTGAACCGCGACGGCATCCTGCTGCTGGGCAGTGCCGATACGCCCGGCCATTTTTCCGACCTGTTTTCGCCCCTGACCACGTCGACGCGGCTGTATCGCCGCCTCGACAACCTGGCGCGCCAGCGCCTGCCCACGTATTTCCCGACCAAGGTATCGTTGGCATCCCCCCCTACACCTAGCGACACGAGAGAAGTCAGCATGACCGGAAAGATACAATCCCATGTCGAGCAATTATTGCTCCAGAAATATTCGCCGGCCGCCGCGCTGCTGAACCAGGATGGCGACATCCTGTACATCAACGGCCGCACGGGCGCGTTCCTGGAGCCGGCGGCCGGCAAGGCCAACTGGAACATCCATGCGATGGCGCGCGAAGGCTTGCGCTACGAACTGGCGGGCCTGATCAAGCAAGCGCTGCAAAGCGAAAGCGTGGTGCGCCTGAAGGGGCTGGTGGTCAAGGATCACCTGGGCCAGTCGCTGGGCGTGGACCTGAGCGCCGAGGCGCTGAGCCAGCCCGAATCGCTGCGCGGCATGGTCTTCGTCACGTTTTCCAGTGTGCCTCTGGTGGCCGAGGCGCGCCGCGGCCGCTCGCCGAACCCCAAGGTGCTGGAACTGGAACAGCAGCTGGCGCAGGCGCGCCATGAAATCCAGGCCGTGCGCGACGAGATGCAGACCTCGCGCGAGGAACTCAAATCGGCCAACGAGGAATTGCAGTCGACCAATGAAGAGCTGCAATCGACGAACGAGGAGCTGACCACCTCGAAGGAAGAGATGCAGTCGCTCAATGAAGAGCTGTACACGGTCAATGCCGAGCTGCAATCGAAAGTCGATGACTTGTCGCTGGTCAATAGCGACATGAAGAATTTGCTCAACAGTACGGACATCGCCACCATCTTCCTCGACAGCGACCTGCGCATCCGCCGTTTCACGGCGCCCGCCACGCAAATCTACAAGCTGATCCAGACGGATTTGCGCCGCCCGCTCAGCGACATCGTCAACGACCTCGATTATCCCGCCCTGGAAGCCGATGCGCTGGAAGTCATCCGCAGCCTGGTGTTCTGCGAACGCCAGGTGGAAACCAAGACGGGCCGCTGGTACAACGTGCGCATCATGCCGTACCGCACGATCGAGAACGTGATCGATGGCGTGGTGGTGACGTTCATCAACATCACGGAATCGAAGCTGCTGGAAGCCCAGCTGCGCCAGATCCAGTCCGGCGCCGTGGCTGGCGGCACGGCGGGCGAGAGCGTGCCATGAGCGAGCCACTCGACAGAGGTGTCGCCCCGGCCGGGCTCAGGAAGCAGGCCGAGCAGTTAGCGGACCAGCAGCGCCAGGCTGTACCGCCACCGTTGTCGAGTGAAGAGGTCGTGCGCCAGCTGCATGAATTGCAGGTGAGCCAGATCGAACTGGAAATGCAGAATGCCGCATTGGCCGAGCTGGAACAGCTGAAGAATGAATTTGAAAGCAGCCGCGACCGTTATGCGCAGCTGTACGAGCAGGCGCCCGTCAGTTATTTTTCGCTGGCGCGCGAAGGCGTCATCACGCGCGCCAACGTGGCCGCCTGCGGCTTGCTGCGGCGTGAAAAGAGCCACCTGCTGGGACGGCGCTTCGAGCAATTCGTCGCGCCCCAGACGCAGGGCGGCTTCCGGGGCTTCCTTGACGCCGCCTTTTCCAGCGGCGCGCGGCAAGTGTTCGAGGCGCAACTGTTCGAGGCCGAGGCGGGCCGCGCTGGCGGCATGGTGCGCATCGAGGCCAATGTCGACGCGGACAGCGCCACCATGCGCATGCTGGTGACGGACCTGGGTGACGAGCATGCGCGCGACTCGGCGCTGCGGCGCGCCTTTGTGATCCTCGATTCCATTCGCGAAGGCGTGCTGGTCACCGACAGCGACAACCGCATCATTTCCGTCAATCCCGCGTTTACCACCATCACCGGCTACCAGGCGGAAGAAGCCATCGGCCGCGATCCGTCCTTCCTCGGCGGCGGCGCGCACTTGCCGCAGTTCTATGAAGCCATGTGGCGCAGCCTGCACCAGGATGGCAGCTGGTATGGCGAGCTGGTGAACCGGCGCAAGAATGGCGAGCGTTTCGTCGAATCGCTGTCGATCACCCCCATGCGCACGCCGGACGGTGCCATCAGCCATTTTGTCGGCGTGTTTTCCGACATCACCGAGCGCAAGCTGGCCGAGGCGGCCCTGCGCGAGCTGCACCGCGAACTGGACCAGCGCGTGGTCGATCGCACGGCCGAGCTGGTGCGGGCCAACCAGCATCTGCAGCTGGAAGTGCAGCAGCGCGAGCGGGCGCAGGAGGCGTTGCGCGATGCCGAACGTTTCTTCCATGCCACCATCGATTCGCTGACGGATCGGGTGCTGGTACTGGATCAGGCGGGCTGCCTCGTGCATGCCAACCAGGCTTGCCTGGCGTTTGCCGGGCATACGCGGCACCAGCTGCATTATCTGCATTTCTGCGAGACGGACCCGCGCTGGCAGCGCAGCGCCGGGCGCGAGCTGGCCGCCGGCATCCGCGCCGTGATTGCCGGCACGGCCGATGCGTACGCGCTCGAATATGAATTCAGCACGCGCGCCGGGCCGCGCTGGTCGCAGGCCAGGGTCAGCCGCTTCCTGGGCGAAGGGCCGCTGCGCGTGGTGGTGGCGCACTCGGATATCACGGAGCGCAAGGTGATGGATGGCGCGCTGCGCCAGTCGCACGCGCAGCTGCGCCAGCTGGCCTTGCACCTGGAAACGGCCAAGGAAGACGAGCGCAAGCGTATTTCGCGCGACATCCACGATGAACTGGGGCAAAACCTGCTGGCGCTGCGCATCGATATTTCCATGCTCAGCGCGCGCACGCAGGATTCCCACCCGCGTCTGCACCGCCGCGTGGGCGCCGTGCTCAGCAATGTCGACACTACCATCAAGAGCGTGCGCGGCATCATGAACGAATTGCGTCCCATGGCGCTGGACCTGGGCTTGCAGGCGGCCATCGAATGGCAGGTGGGCGACTTCCGCAAGCGCAGCGGCGTGGCATGCCGGCTGCTGGTACGCGACGAGGCCCTGTTCGCGGCCATCGGCAGCCAGGTCGAAACCGTGCTGTTCCGCATCGTGCAGGAAGCGCTCAGCAATGTCCTGCGCCACGCCCAGGCCAGCCAGGTGGAGATCGAACTGAGCTGGGATGCCTGCGCCGTCTACGTGGCCATCAGCGACAACGGCATCGGCATCACGCCGCAGCAGCAGCGCAAGAAACAGTGCTTCGGCCTGATCGGCATTGCCGAGCGGGTGACGGCGCTGGGCGGGCAGTTCGAGATCGGCCTGCCGGCCGCCGGCGCGGGGTGCCGCCTGGCCTTGCAGCTCCCCCTGCAGGCGCCGCCCCGGCCCGCCACCTGAGATCGGCGTTGCCGCAGGATCATTTTTTGCCGCCCCGTCCGGC
Source organism: Janthinobacterium sp. AD80 (assembly GCF_002878455.1). Lineage (GTDB taxonomy): Bacteria > Pseudomonadota > Gammaproteobacteria > Burkholderiales > Burkholderiaceae_D > Janthinobacterium. The sequence continues at coordinate 17,895 of NZ_NRDQ01000185.1, read as the reverse complement.
CTGGACAGGCTATACTTTCGCCTGCTTTTTATGGAGGAGCAAATTTTGTTCAAGACAATCGTACTACCAGTCGCCTTGATGGGCGCGTTCGCCGGCGCACACGCCGACGAAGGGCAGTGGCAACCACACCAGCTGCCACAGCTGAAAGCCGAACTCAAACGGGTCGGCATCGACATCCCGGCGGAAAAACTGGCCGACCTGAGCAAACACCCGATGAGTGCCATCGTCTCGCTGGGCGGCTGCTCGGCCTCGTTTGTCTCCGACGCGGGCCTGGTGGTGACGAACCACCATTGCGCGTATGGCGCCATCCAGCGCAATTCCACGCCGGAACACAATTACATCACCAACGGCTTCCTGGCCAAGACGCGCGCCGCAGAGCTGCCGGGCGGTCCGAACAGCCTGGTGTATGTGACTGACAAGGTGGAAAATGTCAGCGACCGCGTGCTGAAAGGCCTGACGGCCGACATGACGGGCCGCGCCCGCCACGAAGCCGTGGAAAAGCGCATCAAGGACCTGATCGCCGAATGCGAAACGGACAAGATGTACCGCTGCTCTGTGCCCGCCTTCCACCGCGGCCTCGAGTACTACCGCATCCGCCAGATGATGATACGCGACGTGCGCCTGGTGTATGCGCCATCGGACAAGATCGGCAACTTCGGCGGCGACATCGACAACTACGAATGGCCGCGCCACACGGGCGACTACTCGTTCCTGCGCGCCTACGTGGGCAAGGATGGCCGTCCGGCCGACCCGTCGCCCGATAACGTGCCCTACAAATCGAAGGACTTCCTGGTGGTCTCGGCCGAAGGCTTGAAAGCCGGTGACGGCATCTTGCTGGCGGGCTACCCCGGCCGCACCAGCCGCTACAAGCTGCCGGCGGAAATCCGCTTCGCGCGCGACACGGCCTTCCCCCTGAAAGTAGCGGAACTGCAAGCCGACCTTGCCGTGATGGCCGAGGCGACGAATGGCGACGCCGCTTCCGCCGTGCGCTACGCCAGCGTGGTGAAAAGCATCAATAACGTGCTGAAGAAAACCCAGGGCTTGCTCGACGGTTTTGCGCGCAAGGATATCGCCGCCATCAAGGACGTGCAGGATGCGGATTTCCGCGCCTGGTACGCGAAGCAGCCGAATGTCTCGCCGACCCTGCTGGCGGAACTGGACGCGGCGATCGCCAGCGACATGGCCCTCAGCGAAGAAGAGTTCGCCTGGACGGTAGCCACCAACAGCGACTTGCTGAAAAGCGCGCGCACCGTCTACCGTTTGTCGCAAGAGCGCCAGAAGCCGGATGCCGAGCGCGAGTCGGGCTTCCAGCAGCGCGACCTGGCCTTCATCAAGGCCCGCCTGGCGCGCCTGGAACAGTCGTATGTGAACAAGGTCGACCAGGCGCGTTTTGAAGCGGGCCTGAAGCGTTACGCCCAGCTGGCGGCGAAGAGCCACCCGCAAGGCCTGGACGCGCTGCTGCCGGCGCCAGCCGCCGTGGCGGCCCTGTACCAGCAGACGCAGCTGGCCGACACGGCCAAGCGCCTGGCCTGGCTGGACAAGGACCAGGCTGCCGTTGCCCAGTCCGACGACGCCTTCATGCAGCTGGCCATCAAACTGCAGCCCGTGGAAATGGCGCTGGAAGACCGCCGCAAGGAAATCGACGGCAACCTCGAGCGCGTGATTCCGCAATACATGCAAGCCGTGATCGCCTGGAAACAGTCGCAAGGCAAGCCGGTCTATCCTGACGCCAACTCGACCCTGCGCGTGACGTATGGCACGGTCTCGCCATACTCGCCCCGCGACGGCATCACCAAGGGCCCGTTCACGACCGTGGAAGGCATCGTCGAGAAAGTCACGGGCAAGGCGCCGTTCGAAGCACCGCAAGCGCTGCTCGACGCCGTCAAGGAAAAACGCTATGGCCAGTTCCGCGATCCGGCGCTGGGCACCGTACCCGTCAACTTCCTCACCAGCGCCGACACCACGGGCGGCAATTCCGGCTCGGCCGTGATGAACAAGCGCGGCGAGCTGATCGGCCTGAACTTCGATTCGACGTATGAATCGATCACCAAGGACTGGTACTTCGACACGGCCATCACGCGCGCCATCCACCTCGACATCCGCTACCTGCTGTGGGTCATGAAGGAAGTGGACCACGCGGATAATCTGTTGCAGGAAATGACGATCAAGTATCCGAAGGCTGCCAAGGCGGCGAAGAAGTAAGTTTTAATTTGCGCTACTGGGAAGCCGCATCCGCTTGAATGGGGATGCGGCTTTTTTGCGTATGGCCAACTAATTTGAGTTCCATCAAGATGCCAGCCTCCACCATGGTTAGCATGGGTTAGCGAAACAAATGCGACGGAGGCGATATGGACGATGGCGGGCTGGCAGCCGATCTTGCGCGGCTTTTCGACGCCGGCAGGAGAGTCCAGGACAGCCGCTTGCTGCGCATGGATTTTCCGCGCGAGGACGGTCCGTCCGATACCGCGCTGCTGGTCAACAGCTTGCGGGCCCATGAGGAAATGTCACGCGACTTCCGCTTCGAGGCCGAACTGCTGTCCGACAATCTCCACGTGCCCCTGACAGCGATGATGGGACGCATGGTCACGATATCGATGGTGCGCGATGACGGCAGCTTGCGCTTTTTTAATGGTTATGTCGGTGAATTTCGCCTGTTGCGCAGCGATGGCGGTTTTGCGTTCTACCAGATGGTGCTGCAACCGTGGCTGGCCTTTTCCAGGTTGCGCATGGACAACGTCTCGTTCCACGGACGCACGGTCATCGACATCAGCGAAACGACCTTCGATCATTATGTACAGCGCGACTGGCAAAACCGGCTGCATGAGGAAAAAGCGATATTAAGCTGCGCCAACCAGCATAATGAAACCGATTACAACCATCTGCACCGGCGCTGGGAAGACCAGGGACTCCATTATTGGTATGAACATCGCGCCGACGGTCATACGCTCTGTCTGGGCGACAATACCTGGCTGAGCGACAGCATCGATCCAAGCGATCTCGATGCCAGTGTCGCCGACGAAATGCTGTTTCGCAGCGGCGCGGGTTCGCTGGAGGCTGACGGCATACGCGATTGGCAGGCAATACGGAAGATCGCTTCAGGCTCGCTCACGCTGTCCAGCTTCAACTACAAGCAGCCATATGCCAGCCGCGCCAGCGGCCATGCGCTGCACCAGCAGGGCGACGTGTTTGCCCATGAACTGTATCAGGACACCGGCTATGGCTATGCCGACATGGACGACGGTGAAGCGCTGGCACAACGCCGCCTGGAGGAGAATAACCGCCAGGCGCAATACTTCGAAGCTGGCGGCAACCACCGCTGCGCCCAGGCCGGGCGCAGTTTCACGCTGGGCGGCCACTTCAGCGGCAGGCAATCCATGCCGGCCAAAGGTGAAGCGGCGCGCCCGGACATCCGCTCGCGCGAATACCTGATCCTGTCGGTCGAGCATATCGCCAGCAACAATTACCAGGCAGGCACGGGCGCGAAGTCGCAGTATGCAAACCGTTTTAGCTGCATTCGCAAGAGCATCCGCTGGTATCCCGGGCGGCAGTTCAACAGCACGCCTTGTGCGTTGCCCGGCGTGCAGACGGCGATTGTCACGGGGCCGGCAGGCGAAACCATCCATACTGACGCGCTGGGCCGGGTGAAGGTGCAATTCCACTGGGACCGGCTGGGCAAGTTCGACGCGGGCAGTTCGCCATGGATCAGGGTCATGACGCCATGGGCGGGCCAGGCGTTCGGCCAGATCGCGCTGCCGCGCATCGGCCAGGAAGTGCTGATCCAATTTCTCAACGGCAATATCGACCGTCCCGTCATTGTCGGCGCGGTGTACAACGGCAACCATGCACCGCCGTGGAAGTTGCCGGGGCAATGCATGCTTGGCGGCTGGCGTAGCGCCGAGCTGATGCCTGGCGGCGGTTACGGCGTGCGTGGCAACCAGCTGGTGCTCGACGATACGCACCAGCGCATCCAGGCGCAACTGAAAAGCGACCATCAACACAGCCAATTGTCGCTCGGCTGCATCAGCCGCATCGAAGACGCCAGCGGGCGCAAGGATGCGCGTGGCGAGGGCTGGGAACTGGCGTCAGACGCCTGGGGCGTGGCGCGCGCCGGCCGCGGCATGTTGCTGACCACCGAAGCGCGCCCTGGCGCCGCCTCGCATATCAAGAGCATGGATGAAACCTTGCGCCGGCTGGCCGAGGCTGCTGAGCGGCACAAGGCGCTTGCCGCCCTGGCGCAGCATTACGGCGCGCAAGAAAGCGCCGCCCAGCAGGGCGCCGCCGCCGATGAGCTGAAAGCCCAGCATGCCGGGATCCAGGGTGCCGGCAGTGGCGAAAACGCATTTCCGGAATTGGCAAAGCCGCATCTGGTGCTGGCCAGTCCGGCTGGTATCGAAACGACGACCTCGCAATCGACGCACATCGCCAGCGCAGGGCACACCGCGCTGACGTCCGGGCGCGACCTGTCGATGGCGGCCGGCGGCGGCCTGTTCGCCAGCATCGGCGCAGCGTTTCGCCTGTTCGTCCACAAGGCGGGCATGAAACTGATCGCCGCAGCTGGCCCGGTGCAGATCGCGGCGCAAACCGATGCGGTCGATATCGTCGCCAACAAGGTTCTGGAATTGATCAGCCAGACCGACTGGGTGGATATTCGCGGCCGCAAAGGCGTGCGCCTGCATGGTGCCAATTGCATGCTTGAAATTAGTGACAAAGTACAGTTTTTTACCGCGTCGCCGACGCTGTTCCATGGCAACCTGGAAACACTGGCGCCCAAGAACCGGCCGCAACCGGAGCTGGAACCGCCCATCGCGCCGGTAGCGGGGCAATTGCAGCATACGATCCAGGCCCATGCGGATGGCGGTCAATACGCGCATGTGCCGTACACGCTGTACAAGGGGGACGCCGAAGTCGAACGCGGCTTGACCGACGAATTCGGCCGCATCCTGATCGCGCATCAGGACGGCACGCCGCGCTACCGTGTCGTCCTGGGCAACGGCGAAGAGTTTGCCTTGCAGGCGAGCGCGTGCTTCGATGCCAGCGCTGCGCCGGACGGCGAACAGACGCTGTCCAACCGTGGTTTGCGTGCGCTTGACGATACCAGCGACGGCCGCTGGTTTCAATGATCACCTTGCACTGACGGGAGAGCGCCATGCCGGAATCGACCAGCCGCATCGAAACTACCCACATCGACGAGGTTGGCAGGACTGCGACCAGTGCGCTTCAGTGGCTGCTGGAAAACCGCAACCTGAAGGGCAAGGCCACTCATCCGATTACGCACAACAACAAGCTGACGCTGTTTATTTGCGGACAGGAAGGCTTTGCCGACATCGCCGGCGAGATCGCCAAGGCTGAAAAGTCCATCGACCTGTGCTGCTGGGGCTTCGACCCGGGCATGGAGCTGGTGCGCGCCAACGGCGCGACCTGGCCGCGTGGCGACACGTTTGGCGACTTGCTGATCGCCGCAGCACGGCGTCACGTCAGGGTGCGCCTGCTGGTCTGGCATGACCGGATCGGTTCGCCGATGGTGCACAATATGCCGGGCCATTCGCACGGCACCTCGCCATGGAAAACCGATGGACAGCGCGCCGACAAGCTCAGCGCAAAAGCCAGCCTGGCGATGTTGCACGATGCGGTCCAAAAAAAGAAACCTATTTTAGGCAACGGTTATTGGGGCGAGTACGTCAGGCCCGAGGATATCCCGACGATGGCGCGTGAAGAATATTGTCACAGCTGGTATGCGGCGGCGTTCAAGGGCATGCTGAGTGGTATCACGATTCGTTTGCGCCACGGCGACAGCGGTGCGATCAGCAAGAGTATCTCGACCGAAATAAACCAGCCGCGCGGCTTGACGATGGGGGAAATCGAAAAGCCCGGCATGCAATACCTGGGCACGCATCACCAGAAGCAGGTCCTGATCGACTTCGATCACGAAGAGGGCGCCAAGGCCGTCGGTTATGTGATGGGCCTGAACTCGGTGACCGATTATTGGGACACGACGGCCCATCTGCTCGACGATACGCGGCGCGAACAGGGCGGCGTCAACGAGCGGCGCGAGTGCTTGCAGGGAATGGTCGCGGACGGCGGCTTCGCCACCTTGAAGCCCTATCAGGATTATGCCTGCCGCATCGACGGAGGCAGGGCGCTCATCGCGCTCTACAATAATTTTGTGAAGGCATGGGATCGCGCGGCCGATGATCGCACGCATGCGGCCGCCAATGCCAGTGTGAGCCGCGAGTTGCCACAGGGCAGCCCGCCGGCGCGGCTGTTGCGCGAGGCCGGGCCGGATGATTCCACCGTGCAGATCGTGCTGACGCAGCCCGAGGAACAAGACAAGACCATCAAGGAAACGTATTTCCGCGCCGTGACCCAGGCCAGCCTGGCGGCCGGCTACCTGTACGTGGAAAACCAGTATTTCCAGTATGAAGATTGGGCGCAACACTTGCTGAGCGAGCGCAAAAAGGTGGTCGCCGCCTGGAAGGCCGGCAGTGTCAAGGCGGGCAAGAGTCTTGAAGATATGCCGGTCATGCACGTATTCATTGTCATCCCTGTGCCGGAACGCGCGCAGATGGTGCCGCGCACCCACGACACGCTGGCGGCGCTGGGGCAGCACGCCGGCATGACGGGGCAAAACACCATGATCGATGACTACAACAAGCAGCCGAAAACCCGGCATGTCAGAGGCGGATTCGGCATCACCAACGAGGTTGAAGTCAAGTTGCCCGATGTGGTCCGGCACTCCAACGGCATCAACAAACCCGGCGTGATGACGCTCGAGAGCGAATTCGGGCTGAAGGTCTCGGTGGCCATGCTCAATGTCAGCGCGTTTGACAACGACCGTTGGCGCTACCGTGAAATCTACATCCATTCCAAATTGATGCTGGTCGACGACGTGTTCATGACCTTGGGCAGCGCCAACCTGAACCAGCGCAGCATGGCCGTCGACAGCGAAATCAATATCGCCACCATCGACCGCCGCGTGGCCCACGATTTGCGCAAGCGGGTGTGGTGCATGCATAGCGGGGGACTGGTCGATGGAGGGGGAGGGACGAAGGCGGAGATTGTATTGGCATTTGAAAATTGGACAAAACTTATGGTGGAAAACCGCAAGAGAAAATTCAACAAGTCCGAAACTGCAATTTTTAAGAAAATGACAGGGTTTTTGCTGCCATTGGAAGATAAACGCAGCTCCACCATACGCTTGGGCTGATTATGAGTAAAAACGATACCAGTTTCTTCCGCCTGCCATTTGTTGTGTTGGCAGTTCTTCTCTTTACTTCTCTAGTCGCCTGCAAAATGCCTAACGACAAAGTCTTGCCACGCAATCAAAGCCTGCCCCTTTTCAACCCCCATGTCGCGGATTTTATTTGTGAAACCGAGGCAAGCAAGGTGCCGCCCATCGATGCGCAAGCCGAGGACTGGTTTCTTCAAGCGCGCGCCCTGGAAGATCCTGAAATTTTCGTCGAAGACCGCGACTACAAAAAAATTGTCGATCTGACGCGTCAAGCGGCAGAGCGATTGCACTGGAAGGCGATGCTCAATCTGGCCAGCCTGTATGTGGAAGGACGCGATCCCTTATATGGTAATGAAGAGGCGGTTCAATTGGTGGAAAAGGCGATGCGGCTCGGGATACCTGCGGCATATGACCGGATGGGGACGTATTATGCTAACAGCACTGGAGTAAAAGGCGATATCACCCGGGCTTATGCCTTCTGGCAAAAGGCGGCGCAGATGGGTAATCCGCAATCGCTGGCTTTTCTCGGCGAAAAATTGACAGCTGGAGAGGATCATCCCGGTATTGATATGTGGAGCAACATTCCGATAGCGACCAAAATGTTGGAATGTGCGGTGGCCCAAGGTTATGGTCCAGCGGCATACGATTTATATTATTTATATGCTGCGCCAAGAACTGCAGACGGCACAATAATTGGCGATCATCGGACGCCAGAAACAAAAGACCGTGCCCTAAAAATTTTACATGAAGGTGTTCGCCTGGGTTGCGCGCAGTGCGCACGCGATCTCTCGATAGAGTTTAGCCAACCTTTTAATTTGTCCGACATATTAGTGCCGTTCATTGACAAAGCGCGCGGCGAACGTTATGCGGTACTTAATCGTGCCCTCAGCTTCAACCCCAATCGCCGCTTCCCCAACCTCGATAAAATATTGCCATTGCCACCGGCCGATCTGCCGCCGTGGGATGGCCAGCGAAAGAGCTTGCTTGACGCAGCCATGGGCGCCCGCCCGCCGCCAGCCATTCCAAAGCCAAGCGCCGCGTCGCTTTCAAAAGAACCGTATTTCCTGGCCGCCGACTATGCGCTGCGCCCGACCGGCTTGCACAGCGACGCGCCGGCCGCGCCATTTTCCGCGTACTGGCAACCGGCCGGTGGGCAGGGCGTGATCCAGCCGGCCCGGCTGTTCCGTCAAGACGAAGAGTTCCCCCATTTCAGCGTGTCCGATGCCGCTGGCAAGGCCAGTTACGGCCCAGTCACGTGGGAACAGTGCCTGACACTACGACACAACCATGGCGCCGTGGAACCGCGCGCGGTGCACGGTGTGCTGCGCGAGGTGGCGCTGCCCGAGCCATGGTTGAGCTGCGCTTGCGAGCAGGCCTGTCCGGTTAGCGGTGTCTGGCAACCGTGGGTAGCGGCCGACCATCCGTTGCAGGCCATCGTCAACCAGTACTGGCGACAGGCGTGGCTGGCCCAGGGCGCGCCGTTCCCGCGACCGCGCCGCGACTGGCTGCTCGATTTGCCGGATGACGACGTGACGTGGCATTTGATGGATGCGTCCCTTCCCGATCTTGGATAACGCAACGCCGCAGCGAGGGAGCGCGCAATGAATGGCACCCAATCCAGCAAGGCTGCCATGAGAGGATGCCTTGCGTCGCTTATTTTCTTGTGCTGCCTGCTTGCCTGCAAAATGCCAGACGAAAAGGTTTGGCCACGCAACCAAAGCCTGCCACTTTTCAACCCCCATGTCGCGGATTTTATCTGTGAAACCGAGGCGAGCAAGGTGCCGCCCGTCGATGCGCAAGCGGAGGACTGGTTCCTCGAAGCGCGCGCCTTGGAAGATCCCGAAATTTTCGTGGAAGACCGCGATTATAAAAAAATCGTCGATCTGACGCGTCAGGCGGCAGAGCGATTGCACTGGAAGGCGATGCTCAATCTGGCCAGCTTGTATGTGGAAGGGCGCGATCCTTTAAATGGTGAGGAAGAGGCGGTGCAACTGGTGGAAAAGGCGATGCAGCTGGGCATACCGGCGGCCTATGACCGGATGGGAACGTATTATGCGAACGGTACGGGTGTGGCTGGCGATATTACCCGGGCTTATGCCTTTTGGCAAAAGGCGGCGCAGATGGGTAACCCCCAAGCTGCTGGGTTTTTTAGGCGAGAAATTGACGGCTGGAGGAGATCATCCAGGTATTGATATGTGGGGCAACATTCCTGTAGCAACCAAAATGCTCGAATGCGCGCTTGCACAAGGGTACGGCCAAGCCGCTTTTGATTTGCATTATTTGTATGTGGTTTTAAGATCATCTGATGGGACTGCAAACGGGGACAGTACCCCTGAAACAAAAGCGCGCGCTCTAAAGGTATTGCATGAGGGTGTCAAATTCGGTTGTGAAAATTGCGCTAACGCGTTGCAAATAGAATTTGACCATCCCTTTGATTTATCCAATATGTTTACTCCGTACATCGATAAAGCTCGAGGCTTACGATATGGAGTGTTAGGAGATGCCCTCGGCTTCAACCCCAATCGCCGCTTCCCCAACCTCGATAAAATATTGCCATTGCCACCGGCCGATCTGCCGCCGTGGGATGGCCAGCGAAAGAGCCTGCTTGACGCAGCCATGGGCGTCCGCCCGCCGCCAGCCATCCCGCAGCCAAGCGCCGCGTCGCTTTCAAAAGAACCGTATTTCCTGGCCGCCGACTATGCGCTGCATCCTGCCGGCTTGCACAGCGACGCGCCGGCCGCGCCATTTTCCGCGTACTGGCAACCAGCCGGTGGGCAGGGCGTGATCCAGCCGGCCCGGCTGTTCCGTCAAGACGAAGAGTTCCCCCATTTCAGCGTGTCCGATGCCGCTGGCAAGGTCAGTTACGGCCCTGTGACGTGGGAGCAGTGCCTGACGCTACGACACAACCATGGCGCCGTGGAACCGCGCGCGGTGCACGGTGTGCTGCGCGAGGTGGCGCTGCCCGAGCCATGGTTGAGCTGCGCTTGCGAGCAGGCCTGTCCGGTCAGCGGTGTCTGGCAACCGTGGGTAGTAGCGGACCATCCGCTGCAGGCCATCGTCAACCAGTACTGGCGACAGGCGTGGCTGGCCCAGGGCGCGCCGTTCCCGCGACCGCGCCGCGACTGGCTGCTCGATTTGCCGGATGAGGACGTGACGTGGCATTTGATGGATGCGTCCGTTGGATTTCCAGGCTGACGCTTCACGTTCACGCTATTTCTCATAGCGTATATGGATAGGAATCAGGACAGCGGTGCTGACGTCAACGCCTCCACCGGCAACTGAAAAAACCGCGGCACCATGGCCGGCGACAGGTCGTCGCCGCCGTCCGCCATGGCCAGGCGGCCGCTCAGCAGCAGCATCACGTAGCCGTGGCCCAGCGACCAGCCGGCGCTGGCGGCTGCCTTGTCCCAGCGCGCATCGAGGCCAGCTTCGCGCACGGCGGCGCCCGCCGTCTGCAGCACGTACTGGAAACACGCTTGCGCCGCTTCCTGCAGCACGGGGAACTGGCGCACGTCCTGGTGTTCGAACATCAGGCGGTAGTGGGCCGGTGCGGCCAGGGCGAATTCGATGTATTGCTGGCCCAGCAGCTGGAAACGCTGGTCGGCGGGCAGGCTGCCGGGGGGCGGCAGTTGTGCCTCCCATTTGGCGATCAGGCTGGCGAAGCCGGCGGCCGCCACGTCGGCCAGCAGGGCTTCCTTGCTGGGAAAGTGGCGGTACACGGCAGCGACGGAGACGCCCACCGTGCGCGCCAGTTCGCGCAGCGACAGGCTGGCATCGCTTTGCTGCGCCAATTGCGCGATGGTGGCGGCGACCAGGGTGTCGCGCAGATTACCGTGATGGTAGTTACTGTTGTTGCTCATTCTATGTTATCGCTGTTCACATTGTGGTGTATGATGGCCATGTTATCACTGAAAACATGGAGATTACATGCAAGAGATGAACAAGGCAGGGAACATGGCGGTGCGCGCGGTAGCCCTGCCGCCCGGCGCCGGCATCGCGCCCCTGTACCAGGGCAGCAACCTGGCCGACGCCTATGCCGTTGAACTGCCGACCGACGAGGCGCGGCAGATGGACATGCCCAGCCTGGCGCGCGTCCTGCTGGGCAGCCAGCCGCGCTGGGCGCGGTGGCTGATGGTGGTGCGCGACGCCATCGTCTCGCTGTTCGGCATCAAGACCTCCAGGCAGATGGAAGCCAAGCGTGGCGAGCGCATCGGCATTTTCCGCATCTATAGCGTCAGCGACGACGAGATCATCTTGGGCGAGGACGACAGCCACCTGGACTTCCGCCTGTCGGTGCTGCGCAACAGGGAAGCGGGGCGGCACGGCAGCATCACCATGTCCTGCGTCGTGCATTGCCACAACTGGGTCGGACGCGCGTACATCCTGCTGATCCGTCCGTTTCACAAGCTGATCGTGCAGCGCTCGCTGGCGCGCGCGGCCAGGCAGGGTTTTGCCTGAGCGGGAAAACGGGCTGGGGGTAGGGGCATTCTTGCTTATTCATGCCCGGTATTGCATACTGCACCACCAGCCTCATCACGATTCCCATGAACGATACGCTTCTCCTGCTGGGTTTTGCCACCACGCCGCTTGAACTGATTTCCTTTGTCCTGGCATTGACAACCGTTGCGCTGAACATCCGCCAGAACCACTGGGCCTGGCTGTTCGCCATCATCTCTTCGGCCGCCTACGGTTTCGTGTTTTTCGAGTCGCGCCTGTATGGCGACATGGCCTTGCAGCTGCTGTTCATCAGCGTCTCGTTCTGGGGCTGGTATCAATGGCTGCACCCGGTCAGCGGCGGCAAGACCCTGCCCGTCACGCGCCTGACCGCACGCGGCTGGCTGGCGTGCGCCGCGGGCTGGCTGGTTGGCTTCCTGCTCATCGCCTGGCTGCTGACGACGACGGACACGGACGTGCCGCATGCGGACGGTTTCCTCACGGCAGGCAGCCTGGTGGGGCAGTTCCTGCTGTCGCGCAAGAAACTGGAAAACTGGATCGCCTGGATCATCGTCGACGTGCTGTACGTGTGGCTGTACCTGCACAAGGGCCTGACCCTGACGGCCGTGCTGTATGGCTTCTTTGTCGTGATGGCCGTCATCGGCTTGCTGGCGTGGAAAAAGTCCGCGCCTGCCGCCCCGAGCGCCATGGTCCTCAAGTGATGGGTTCTTGCGTGCGCGTGGCCATCCTTGGCGCGGAATCGTCGGGCAAGTCGACCCTGGCGGCGGCCCTGGCCGAACGCTACGGCACCGTCTGGGTGCCTGAGTATTTGCGGGAATTTGTCGAAACACAGGGCAGGGTGCCCGTCGCTGCCGACCAGTACGGCATCGCGCGCACGCAAGTCGAACGCGAAGCAGCCGCCGCCGCGCAGGCCCGGCATTTCCTCTTTTGCGATACGACGCCGTTGATGACGGTGGTCTACAGCCGCCATTACTTCGATGGCGCCGATGCGCGGCTGGCCGCGCTGGCCGATGCCACGCACTACGATGTGACCTTGGTGACGGCGCCCGACAGCCCGTGGGTGGCCGACGGCTTGCAGCGCGAGTCGGAAGCCGTGCGCCAGCTGATCTATCGCCTGCTGCTGGAGGAACTCGATGCGCGCGGCATTGTGTACCACGTGCTGCACGACAGCCTGGAGGCGCGCCTGGCCCAGGCCGCGCCTTTGCTGCGGCAGGCGCTTGATGCGGCGCCTGCCTTCTCTTCTCTTCGGAACACCTGACAAAACCGTAGCGGGCGGCAGCGAATTGTGGTTGAGATGCGCCACTGTGCGAATGCACAGTGAGCATCGGAGGCTGCGATCCGCGACGCGCAGCAGGTCTGGTTCGGTGTTTAAAAGTCGAACTGCGCCGAGACTTTGAGTGTCCGGCTTGCGCCCGGGAACAGGTAGCCGCCTGCTTCCGGCGTCACGTCGCGCCAGTAGAACTTGTCCGTCAGGTTGTTGACGGTGGCGCGCAGCACGGCTGGCGTGCCGGCCAGGCGCGTGGCGTAGGCGGCGCCCAGGTTGAACACGCTGTACGAGGGCACGAAGGTGGTGTTGTTGTTCTCAAACGCCTTCTTGCCCGCATATTCCCAGCTGCCATTCACGCTCAGGCCCGCCACTTGCGGCACGGCGTAGTCGGCGCGCACGGCGGCCTTGAATGCCGGCACGTTGGGTACGCGCTTGCCATCATAGTCCGCACTGCCCGTCTCCGACTGCTGGCTGTTCAGGGCCGTGATGGAGGCGCCCAGGTTCAGGTTGGCGCCAGCCTTGCCCTGCGCCGACAGTTCCAGCCCGCGATGCTGGGCCTGGCCCGCACGCACGAAGTTGTAGGTGCTCATGCTGCTGTCGAGGTACTGGTTGAATTCCAGACCCTTGCGGATCTGGAACAGGGTGGCGGCGACCATGAAGTCCGGCGTCAAGTCCGCCTTCACGCCCAGTTCGAGCTGCTTCGATCGGCTTGGCGTCAGTTCCACGTTGGCGTTTTCCGCATAGCGGTCGGCCGTGCCGCCGTGTTCCATGCCGTGCGAATACGAGGCGTACACGGCGATATTGTCTTGCGGGTTGTACACCAGCGCCACGTTCGGCAGCAGGAAGTCGTGTTTGGCGCGGATTTCCTTGTCGGCCTTCAGCACGTACTGGTAGCCATCGACATCGATGTGGCGCACGCCGCCATGCAGCTTCCAGTTCGGTGCCAGGCTGACGATGTCCTGCACGAAGACGGATTTTTCCTTGTCGTTGCGCACCAGGCGCACGGGGCCCGTGACGCCGTCGGATGGGGCGACGATGACGGGGCGGTAGATGTTGCTGATGCCCACTTCGTCATACACATACTTGCCGGCCCGGTCCTTGCGGTTGAAATACGACACGCCGGCCGTGACTTCATGGCGCAGGCTGCCCGTGGCGAACTTGCCCTGGATCATGGCTTGTGCGCTCAGCGGCTTTTTCGTCTCGCCCAGGCTGCGGAAGTCCCACACGGAGAAATCGCCATTGCTGCAGAAGACGGGCGCCCAGCCTTCCGGGCTGCAGCCATACGGATATGCGGTGTAGTCGTCGCGCTTGAACGAGTGCTGGTTGGCGGAGACGGTGGCGTGCCAGTCCTCGTTGAAGGCGTACTGGAAGCGCAGGCCGAGATTGCTGGTGACGGTTTCCACGGGGTGCGTCCAGGGTTGCTTGTTGAGCATGGTGTCGGCGCTGACGTTGGAAGGCAGCCTGCCATTGCTCAGCAGCTGGAAGCCCGGTGCCGTCACTTGTGCCTTGTCCTGGTAGTCGGCGTCGAGCTGCAGCAGCGCTTGCGGGGAAATCTGCCAGTCGAAGGCGCCGGAAATGAACTTGCGGTTGCCGTCGGCGCCCCGGATGTAGGAGCGCAGGCGCTCGGCCGCCACGTTGATGCGGTAGCCGAAGCGCTTGTCTTCCAGGCGTCCGCCCAGGTCGACGGCGCCGTACAGGGTGCCCCGTTCGCGCGCTTCCACGGTGACCGTGCGCAGCGGCGCGGCGGTGGGGCGCTTGACGATGAAGTCGATCACGCCGCCCGGTGCCGCCACGCCCGCCTGCAAGCCGGCCAGGCCTTTCAGCACTTCGATGCGTTCCTTGTTTTCCAGCGGAATTTGCGTGTCGCCGGGAATCGCCACGCCATCCTTGCGGTAGCTGGAGTTCGTGTCGAGTTTAAAACCGCGGATGGTGAACTGTTCCGCATAGCCGACGGCGTTGTACGACTCGTTGATGCTGGCGTCGAGCTTGACAGCGTCGCTGAGGTTGCGGATCTGCAGCTCCTGTATTTCCTTCTGCCCGATGACGGTGACGGAAGCCGGCGTTTGCAGCAGCGGCGCGTCGGAAAAGCCGCCGACGGAGGCGCGCTTGGCGGCCGGCGCCTTGCTGGCCGTGACGACCACTTCGGCCATGCTTTGCGCCTCGGCCTTGGCCTGCGGGTCGGCAGCTTCGGCGGCGTCGTTCGTGGCAAAGGCGGGCGCGGCAAACGCGTGCAGGATGGCCAGGGTCAGTACAGAAACAGATAAATTCGGTGTGGACATAGATTGCTCGTGGTTCAAGCCGTCTCTGGAAAGAGCACGGCAGGCTGCTTGTTCGGCTGGCGCCAACGCAGGAGCTATCAAAGGAGGGAGGTACTTTGCGCTTTCCTTCGCTGGCATTATCCAGATCAGGTACGAAGGGTATCTCTCACCCGGATAACAGCTCCAGGACCCCTAGCGAACGGATAGCTTAGCATGAACCACGGCCCGCTGTCCCACCTGGCTGACCGTTTTACAACAGTGTGCGTCGAATGTGCAGCCGGCGCTACAGGCTCAGTTCCAGCACCTTGCGGCTGACTTCCGGCGTGATGTCGCGCTGCTCGCCCAGCGCCGTCATGCCGTGCGCTTCCAGCGCAGACACGACGGCGTCCACGCTGGCATGGTTCAGGCCATAGTCTGCCAGGCGCGTCTTGACACCCATGTGGCGGAAGAAATACTCGGTGCGCGCGATGGCCGCCTCGATGCGGCCATCCTCGTCGCCGCCATCGAGGCCCCACACGCGGGCCGCATACTGCAGCAGCTTGGCGCGCTTGGCCTGCTTGCGCACGCGCAGCATGCTGGGCAGGATGATGGCCAGCGTCTGTGCGTGATCGAGTTCGTACAAGGCCGTCAGTTCGTGGCCGATGGCGTGCGTCGACCAGTCCTGCGGCACGCCCACGCCGATCAGGCCGTTCAAGGCCAGGGTGGCGCTCCACATCACGTTGGCGCGCACGTCGTAGTCGTCCGGCTGCGACAGCGCCTTCGGCCCTTCCTCGATCAGGGTCAGCAGGATGCCTTCCGCGAAGCGGTCCTGCACCGAGGCGTTGACGGGAGTGGTCAGGTATTGCTCCATCACATGCGCGAAGGCGTCGACGACGCCATTGCCCACCTGGCGCAGCGGCAAGGTAAAGGTCTTCGACGGGTCCAGCACGGAAAATTTCGGATATACCTTGCGGCTCATGAACGAGCGCTTTTCCTGCGTCGCCTTGCGCGTGATGACGGCCGAGCCATTCATCTCGGATCCCGTGGCCGGCAAGGTCAATACGGTGCCGAAGGGCAGGGCGGCCTCGACGATCTTGCCGCCTTTTGCCAGGATGTCCCACGGGTCCCCTTCATGCAGGGCGGCGGCGGCGATGAACTTGGTGCCATCGACAACAGAACCGCCGCCGACGGCCAGCAGGAAATCGATGCGCTCGCTTTTCACCAGGGCCACGGCCTGCATCAGCGTTTCATAGCTGGGATTGGGTTCGATGCCGGCAAATTCCAGCACGGCATGGCCGGCCAGCGCGGCCCTGACTTCATCATAGACGCCATTCTGCCGGATGCTGCCGCCGCCATACGTCATGAGCACCCGGGCCTGGGGCGGGATCAGCGCCGTGATGCTGGCGATCTGGCCCTGGCCGAAGAGGATTTGCGTTGGATTGTAAAAGTCGAAATTGAACATGTGGCTCCCGCTGTGTAGGCTAATGCTGAGCCATGATTATGGCCGAACGGGTGGAAACGTGTCGTGGACGCTTGAGCTTTTCCTCCGCGCGGTGGAGAATGCAGCCGATGTCACCACCACGCGAAAAGGAATGCGCATGACCACCGTCCCACTGGAAGAATCCGACTTGCCCGCCACCGCGCTGGACATGCACCGCGCCATCGGCGCCACCATCGCCGCGCTGCAGGCGCTGGACTTGAACAGCCAGCGTTTCGAAGCCTGCACCGACCCGGAACTGCGCCGCGTGCTGGCCCACGCGGGCGACACGAGCCGGCGCGAAATGTCCATGCTGCTCGAATGGATGCGCCGCCGCGACGCGCGCCTGGACAAGGAAATGAAGGAAGCGCTGTTCAAGGCCGGCCCCATCGTGGCCCAGTATCACTACGATGAAAAAATCACCTAAAACGTCGTAACTGTTGGTTTGTTGCCGTGGCGTACCATACGCCACTTGCGCATTCTTTCGCGTAGACTGTGCCCCGAACACGATTTTGCGGGAGTTTACAGAGATGAAATCATTACCATACCGAGAAGGCAGCTGGTTTGCCGTGCCCCTGCCGGGCGGCGGCTATGCCGTCGGCGTGGTGGCGCGCACGGCGCCTGCCGGCCGCATCATGCTGGCATATATGTTCGGTCCCAAGCGCGATGTCTTGCCATCGCTGGACGAACTGCAAGGCTTGCGGCCGGAACAGGCCGTGCGCCGCCTGCGCACGGGCGACATGGCCCTGCTCAACGAGCGCTGGCCCTTGCTGGGCGACAGCCGCCACTGGGAACGCGCCGCCTGGCCCATGCCGGCATTTATCCGACGCAACGAATCCCTGCAGCGCGCCTGGCGCGCCAGCTATGCGGATGCCGATCCCGCCAAGCTGGACCGCGAGGAATCGATCCCCTTCGACACGCCGGGCATGGAAAGCGACTCCCTGTACGGCTACGGCGCGACGGAACTGCTGATGAACAAATTGCTGGTGCAGGAGCCGGCGTCGGCCTGACGGCTGCCGGGTGGCATGGGTGGCAGCGTTGGATGAGCAGCGTACCCCGGATGCCGCGTAGGTCGGATCAGGCCGAAGGCCGTAATCCGACAACATTGTTGGCTGATCTTGCCGCAATGATGCGCCAGGCCATGCCAGGCGCCTTGGCAGCTTGGGCCGGCAATGGTGTCGGATTACGCGGTTCCCGCTAATCCGACCTACATCGCCTGCGACAACGCCGG
>NZ_NRDQ01000184.1 GCF_002878455.1 Janthinobacterium sp. AD80 | reverse complement strand
GGCGCTGCCGCTCCCGCCGCCGCAGGGGCGCCGGATGCGGGCATGCCGCGCGTGATCAACCTGCTGGCGATCGCCGCGCCACAGCAGGTGATGCTGGAAGTGAAAGTGGCCGAAGTGTCGAAGGTACTGGTCGACCAGCTGGGCGCCAGCGTCGGCATCAACCGCACCATGGGCAGCTGGACGTATTCGCTGCTGTCGAACTTGCTCAGCAATAACCCCAGCGGCTTGAGTGGCTCCAACTCGAACAACTTCTTCAACCTCGACGCGCAGAAGCGCGATGGCCTGATCAAGGTGCTGGCCGAACCGAACATCATGGCCATCAGCGGCCAGGAGGCCAGCTTCCTGGCGGGCGGCAAAATCTTCATCCCCGTCAACCAGACCAACACGGGCGGCGTGTCCACCATCACGCTGGAAGAGAAGGAATATGGCGTGGCCGTGAAATTCACACCCACCGTGCTCGAAGGCGGCCGCATCAACCTGAAAGTGGCGCCGGAAGTGTCGGACCTGAACAAGGATGGCATCGGCATCACGGCCACCGGCATCTCGGCCACGGCCGTCCTGCCGTCGTTCACTACGCGGCGCGCCACCACCACGGTGCAGCTGTTCGACGGCCAGAGCTTCGCCATCGGCGGCCTGATCAAGAACAACGTGACCAGCAACATCAAGGCCTTGCCTGGCCTGGGTGAAGTGCCCGTGCTGGGCGCGCTGTTCCGCAGCACGGACTTCCAGACGGACCGTTCGGAACTGGTCTTCATCATCACGCCGCACCTGGTCAAGCCGCTGCCGCCCGACTACAAACTGCCCACCGACGGCTATATCCAGCCGACGCGCGGCGACATGTTCATGCAGGGAAAAATGGAAGGCACGGCCCCGGCTCAGCAACCGGCCACGCCAGCAGCGCCTGCCAGCGTGCCGCCGCAGGCAGCCACTGTCCAGCCCGCCGCCGGCGGCTTCGACCTCAAATAGGAGAACACCATGACAACCTCACACCGCCTGCCCTGCGCCGCCCTGCTGTCGCTGCTGTCGCTGCTGGCCGGCTGCGCCGCCACCACCACGCCCGTGCTCGACAGCCACTTCGGCGAATCCGTGGCCCTGCTCAAGTCGCAGCAGATCCTGTATCCGGACGCCTACCGCAATACCAACCCCGTCAGCGGCATCGACGGCAAGGCCGGGGTCAGCGCCTACCAGCGCTACCAGAAATCGTTCGCCGCACCGGAGCCGCAGCCGAACGTCTTCACCATCGGCGTCGGCGGCTCCCGCTAACCGGCTCCCGCTAGCCGGCTAGCGGGAGCCGGCATACCACCCCAGGCCACCAGGAGAAGCACATGAAAACAGCATACCGCAGGCACAACAGGGAGCAGGGCGCGATCGCCATCGTGCTCGGACTGACCCTGGTGATCCTGTTTGCCATGGGCGGCCTGGTGCTGGACTTGGGCCACCTGTACATCGCCAAGGCGGAACTGCAGAATGGCGCCGACAGCGCCGCCCTGGGCGGCGCCGTGGAACTCAATGAAAGCGCCGCCGGCATCGACAATGCCCAGGCACAGGCCATCGCCGTGGCACAAAAGAACCGCTATGACTTTTCCACGCCGCTGACCCTCACCGCCGCCGACATCAGCTTCGGCCCCGGGCCCGACGGCCCCTGGTCATCCGGCGCCAGCGCCCGTACCAATCCGCAGGGCCAAACCTTCATCCGCGTCGACACGGGCAGCAAGACCTTCGCCACTTACCTGATGGGCATTGCCGGCATCGCCAGTACCAGCACCTCCGGCGTGGCCGTGGCCGGCCGCTTCGTCAACGACGTCACGCCGATCGGCGTGTGCGCTGTCGATCCGGCCAACAAGACGGCGAAATATACGTACGCGGCCACCGGCATGACGGAGCTGGTGGAATTCGGTTTCCGCCGCGGCGTCACCTACAATCTGTTCGGTCTGAACCCGCTCGGCGGCTCTTCCGACCCTTACCTGATCAATCCCGTCGATGCCCCGCCAGGCGCCTGCAATGCCTCGCATTCAAGCGCCAATTCCACCGCGCCCTTCATGTGCACGGGCAGCAGCGCCGTCATCAGCAGCGGCAGCGGCAAGGTGTATACCAACACGGGCCTGAGCGCCACCAAGATCGCCAGCGCCCTCAATTCGCGCTTCGACGTGTATGGCGGCGCCTCCGTCTGCGATCCCGTGACGGCGCCACCCGACACCAACATCAAGGAGTACCCATGCAAGGGCAGTGGCGCGCCCTGCGTCGCCAGTGCCGCCAATTCGCCGCCCACCGGCTGGATGGAGCCGGGCGCGGCCAACCTGCCCAGCCAGCAGTCGGTGTCGCTCAATGCGGCAAAAAAGCCCAATTACCAGCTGCCGTCCGCCGGCGCCGTGCCCGTGCCCTCCGCGACGTTCGCGCAGTTTGCCGGCTACGGCGTGCTGTGGTCTTACGGTCCCGCCTATCAAAGCAACGGCGCCACGCCAGCCAAGGCAGGCACGCCGTTCACGGTGACGAACGCCAACGCCAACGCCACGATGTACAACACGGCCGCCATGACGTATTTCGACACGGCCAGCTACCCTGCCAGCGCCGGCGCCGGCTTTCCCGCAGGGACGCCACCATCGCCCTACAACCAGACCAGCGGCCCCACCTTCCAGGCACCATCGGCATCGCATCCGGGCCAGCGCAACCGCCGCATCCTCAACGTGGTGCTGGTGGATTGCCGCACGGCGCCCGTGGGCCCGGCCTCGTGCGGCGCCATGGACGCCGTCGGCATCGGCAAGTTCTTCATGACCATGAAGGCCGATTTCAGCGGCGGCGCGCGCCTCGACGTCGAGTTCACCGGCCTGATCGAGCCGGTGCCCAATTCCGAAATCAAGCTCTATAAGTGAGACGGCCATGCGCATCCCTCTCCTCCCTGGAAAGCAGCACGCGGCGCCGCCGTCGAATTCGGCATCGTGCTGGCCCTGCTGGTCACCCTGCTGGCCGGCATCTTCGGCTTCGGCCGCGCGTTCTGGTACTACGACGCGCTGACCAAGGCCACGCGCGACGCGGCGCGCAATATGTCCATCCAGGCCAAGGCCGGCATTGCCACGCAAGGCGTGGCGGCCGCCAAGCAGACGGTGGTCGATGCCGCCACCAGCGCCGGCATCGGCGGCTTCAGCACGGCCAATGTGGCCGTCACCTGCCTGGACAAGAACTTCAACGACAGCAGCTGCAGCGATGGCACCGCGCCGGGCGGCATCCGCGTCGAAATCATCAACTACACGCTGTCGGTGGGGCAGTACCTGCCTTTCGTGATCGGCTCGGCCAGCAGCTACGCCACGCCGCTCGCGCCGCGCACCACCATGCGCTACATGCTGTAAGGAGAACGCCATGCGCCCGCCCTTCCCCTCGCCAGTTCAGCCCCGCGGCCAGCGCGGCGCCGCCGCCGTGGAATTCGCCCTGGTGGCGCTGCTGTTCTTCACCCTGCTGTTCGGCGTACTGGAATTCGGCCGCATGCTGTACCTGTACAACACGGTGCAGGAAGTGAGCCGCCGCGCGGCGCGCGAAGCCGTCGTGCGCTGGGTCGACCAGGCCGATGCCGTCAAGACGCTGGCCCTGTTCGGCGGCACGTCGCTGCCGGCCGCCCCCGAAGTCACGGCCGCCAACATCACCATCCGCTACCTGAACAAGAGCGGCGCCGACGTGACCCTGCTGCCGCTCGATCCGGGCGACAACCTGTCAGCCTGCGGCGACAACACGCGCACGGCCAGCTGCATCGACAGCGTGCGCGTGTCGATCGACAACGTCAGCTACACGCCGATGGTCAGCCTGTTCGGTTTTCTCAATATCGCCCTGCCCGCCTCGGTGGTGGTCATGCATGCCGAAAGCCTGGGTTTCCAGATCAACTGAATGCCATTACCGGGAGTGCCAAGTGAATATCGTTATCGTCTCGAAGAATGAAGTCCAGCTCAAGCGCCTTAGCCGCCTGCTGCGCGAACGCAGCGCGGCCGACCGCGTCTCGCTGCTGGCCAGCACGCCGGAAATGTTCGACAACGGCGCCACGCCCGACCTGCTGCTGCTGGAGCAGGAACAGATCGGCGACGAGGAGCTCGACCTGCTCGAACGCCTGGGCAGCCGCTACCCCAACCTCGCCATCATCGTGCAATGCCCGCAGCAACATCCGCAGTTCCTGCTGCGCGCCATGCGCGCCGGCGTGCGCGAAGTGCTGCCGCCCGATGACGACACGGCCCTCATCGCGGCGCTGCGCCGCATCGGCGAGAAACTGCAGAAACAGGTGGCGCGCAATGGCCAGGTGCTGGCCTTTGTCTCGTGCAAGGGCGGCAGCGGCGCCACCTTCATCACCTCCAATCTCGGCTATGCGCTGGCGGCCGGGGATCAGCGCAAGGTGGCGCTGTTCGACCTGAACCTGCAGTTCGGCGATGCCGCCCTGTTTGTCTCGGACCACAAGCCGGCCACCACCTTGTCGCAGCTGGCGCAGCAGATCGTGCGCCTCGATGCCTCGCTGCTGAGCGCCAGCATGATCCAGATCACGCCCAGCTACAGCGTGCTGGCCGCCGCCGACGATCCGGCCCACGCCGCCGACGTCGAGGCCGAGCATATCGACCGCCTGCTGACGCTGGCGCGCAGCCAGTACGACTACATCCTGCTCGACGTGGGACGCGGGCTCGATCCCGTCAGCGTGCGCGCGCTGGACCGCGCCGACCTGATCTTCCCCGTGCTGCAAGCCACCCTGCCGTATGTCCGCGACGGCAAGCGCCTGCTCGACGTGTTCCGCGGCCTGGGCTACCGCGATGACAAGATCCGCCTGATCCTGAACCGCTATGCCAGCAGTGACAGCATCCGCGTGGCGGACCTCGAAGCCGCCTACGGCAAGCACGTCTACAAGTCCATCCCCAACCAGTATGAAGCGGTGGCGGCGTCGGTCAGCCAGGGGGTGCCGATACTCAAGCTGGCGCCGCACAACCCCGTGTCGCGCTCGCTGCAGGAACTGGCCGCCAGCGTGGCAGGCGAGACCCTGCCAGCGGCGCAAAGCTGGGTGGCACGCCTGCTGGCACGCGCCTGATGCCCCGGCCCAACCCTCAAACCGCCTACGCCCATTTACCGGAGACCGACCATGACTGCCGAAAAACTCACCCTGCGGGACCGCCTGGGCTATGCCCAGGATGACGCCAGCCTGAACGACGGAGCCACGCACCAGGGGGCATCGAACCACAACTACCAGCAACTCAAGCACCGCACCCACCAGGCGCTGCTTGACCGGGTCGACCTGGAAGGCATGCAGCGCCTGTCGCGCGAACAGATACGCGAAGAGCTGAAGATCCTCGTCAGCGACGTGCTCACGGAAGACAATGTGGTGATCAACGAACTGGAACGCCGCTCGCTGATCCGCGACATCCAGGACGAGGTGCTGGGCTTCGGCCCGCTCGAACCGCTGCTGGCCGATCCCAGCGTGTCCGACATCCTCGTCAACAACTGCCGCCAGGTGTATGTCGAGCGCCACGGCCGCCTGGAGCTGAGCGACATCTGCTTCACCGACGACGCGCACCTGATGAAGATCATCGACAAGATCGTCTCGCGCGTGGGCCGGCGCATCGATGAATCGAGCCCGATGGTCGATGCGCGCCTGCCCGACGGCTCGCGCGTGAATGCCATCATCCCGCCACTGGCCATCGACGGGCCCGTGATGTCGATCCGCCGCTTCTCCGCGCAGCCGCTGCGCCTGGCCGATCTGATGCTCAAGCAAAGCCTGACCGAGGAAATGAGCAGCACCCTGCAGGCACTGGGCAAGGCGAAGATCAACATCCTCATTTCCGGCGGCACGGGCAGCGGCAAGACCACCATGCTGAACGCCATTTCCGGCTTCATCAGCACGGCCGAACGCATCGTCACAATCGAAGATGCGGCCGAGCTGCAGATGCAGCAGCCGCACGTGGTGCGCCTGGAAACGCGGCCGGCCAACATCGAGGGCAAGGGCGAAGTGACGCAGCGCGCGCTGGTGCGCAATGCGCTGCGCATGCGCCCCGACCGCATCATCCTGGGCGAGGTGCGCGGCGCCGAGGCGCTCGACATGCTGGGCGCCATGAATACGGGCCACGAAGGCTCGATGGCCACCATCCACGCCAACACCCCGCGCGACGCGCTGACGCGCCTGGAAAACATGATCAGCATGGCTTCCGCCGCCCTGCCCGTGAAGGCCATGCGCCAGCAGATCAGTTCGGCCATCAGCGTGGTGGTGCAGGTGTCGCGCCTGACGGATGGCAAGCGCAAGGTCACCTCGATCCAGGAAATCACCGGCATGGAAGGCGAGATGATCACCATGCAGGAAATCTTCACCTTCCGCCAGACGGGCATCGGCGAAGACGGCGCGGTGCAGGGACACTTCCATGCCAGCGG
This sequence comes from Janthinobacterium sp. AD80, assembly GCF_002878455.1. Taxonomy (GTDB): domain Bacteria; phylum Pseudomonadota; class Gammaproteobacteria; order Burkholderiales; family Burkholderiaceae_D; genus Janthinobacterium. The sequence continues at coordinate 2,551 of NZ_NRDQ01000184.1, read as the reverse complement.
CGTGCGGCCGCACTTCCTCGACCGCCTGCGCGCCTTCGGCATCAGCCTGCCCGAAACCCTGTTCGATCCGACCCGCCAGTACCATTAAGGGGAACACCATGGACTATCTCTACTATGTATTCGCCATCCTCACCTTCATCGCCGTGGTGCTGCTGATCGAAGGCCTGTACCTGGCGTGGAATGCCTCGCGCGGCCCGGAGGCGGAACGGGTGGCGCGGCGCCTGCGCACCATGTCGGCCGGCGCGCACGGCGAGACGGGCAGCTCGATGATCCGCAAACGCCTGCTGAGCGACACGCCGTCGCTGCAGCGCCTGCTGCTCAGCGTGCCCCGCGTGCATGCGCTGGACCGCCTGCTGGAGCAGTCGGGCATGAGCTGGAGCGTCGCCAGCTTCGCCGGCATGGTGCTGGTGTCGGGCGGCGCGGCGCTGCTGCTGCTCGCCTACTTCGGCACGCCGTGGCTGCTGGGCTTGCCATTGGCTGCCCTGGCGGCCTTGCTGCCGCTGCTGCTGGTGCTGCGCGCCAAGGCCAAGCGATTGCAGCGCATCGAGCAGCAGTTGCCCGATGCGCTGGACCTGATGTCGCGCGCCCTGCGCGCCGGCCACGCCTTCCCCACCGCCCTGAAAATGGTGGGCGATGAAATGAATGCGCCGCTGGCCACCGAGTTTCGCGCCACTTTCGATGAAGTCAACTTCGGCATCGCCATGCAGGATGCCCTGATGAACCTGGCCACGCGCGTGCCCAGCACGGACCTGCGCTATTTCGTCATCGCCGTGCTGATCCAGCGCGAAACGGGCGGCAACCTGGCCGAGCTGCTCGACAGCATCAGCCGCATCATCCGCGAACGCATCAAGCTGCTGGGACAGGTACGCGTGCTGTCGGCCGAAGGCAAGCTGTCGGCCTGGATCCTGTCGATGCTGCCGTTCGGCGCGGCCGCCATGATCCACCTGACCAATCCCCAGTTTCTGGAAATGCTGTTTGTCGATCCGGGTGGCCGCAAGATGCTCGTCGGCGCCCTGGTCATGATGGCGTGCGGCATCCTGGTCATGCGCAACATCATCCGCATCCGCGTCTGAGCCGAAGGAGAACCTCATGAACCCCGTGCATATCGCCTTTCTCGCCCTGCTGTTCATTGCCGTCTTCGGCACGGCCCTGGTGGCCCTGCGCAGCCTGTCGCCGGACCTGCTGCGCCAGCGCATCGACACGGCCGCCGGCAAGAGCGTGCCGCAGCCGGGCGCACCGGCATCCAGTCCCTGGCTGGCGCGCGTGGTGCGCCTGACGGGCCCCCTGGCCAGGCTGTCGATCCCCGACCAGGGCTGGGAAAACTCCGTCATGCGCCGGCGCTTCATGAATGCCGGCCTGCGCCAGGCCTCCACGCCGGTACTGTTTTTTTCCGCCAAGACCATGCTGGCCATCGGCCTGCCGCTGCTGCTGTTCCTGGGGCTGAGCGCATCGGGCCACCAGATGGCCGGCAAGGCTATCCTGTTCTGGCTGCTGACGGTGGCCGCCATCGGCTACTACCTGCCCAACGTCGTGCTGCAGCAAATGATCAAGCGGCGCCAGCGCGACATCTTTGAAAGCTTTCCCGATGCCCTCGACCTGATGACGGTCTGCGTGGAAGCGGGTCTGGCCATGGATGCGGCGCTGGCCAGGGTAGCTGCGGAAATCGCCCTGAAAAGCCGCGTGCTGGCCGAGGAACTGCATCTGGTGATGCTGGAACTGCGCGCCGGCAATGCCAAGGAACGTGCCTTGCGCAACCTGGCGCTGCGTACCGGGGTCGAGGATGTCGACGCGCTGGTGGCCATGCTGATCCAGGCCGAGCGTTTCGGCACCAGCATCGGCGCTTCGCTGCGCGTGCAATCGGACCAGCTGCGCACCAAACGGCGCCAGCGTGCCGAGGAAGAGGCGGCGAAAATCGCCCTCAAGCTGCTGTTCCCGCTGATCTTTTTCATCTTCCCTTCGCTGCTGGTCGTCCTGATGGGGCCAGCCTTCCTGCAAATCTACCGCGTGCTCCTGCCCAGCATGGGCGGTGGCAGCTGACCGGAGAACCGCCATGTCCCAGCACACCACACTGACGTTCATGCTGGCCTGCGCCAGCCTGCTGCCCGCCTGCGGCAGCCTGTCCGGCCCCGCCAGCCAGGGCAGCCACGTTGCGCCGGCGCAGGCGCGCGCCGACGACAGCCCTGCCACGCGTGCCGCCGCGTACTGCAAGCTGGGCAAGCGCATGCAGGAACTGGGCGACCTGCGCGCGGCGCTGGCTGCCTATGGAGTAGCCCTGCAGCTGTTGCCCGACTTGCCCGACGCGCGCAATGGCGCCGCCGTGCTGCACGCACAACTGGGCCAGCTGGAAACGGCGCGCGGCATGCTGCAGGCGCTGAGCAGCGAAGCGCCAAGCGCCCGCTCCTACAACAACCTGGGCTATGTGCTGTACCTGCAGGGCGAGTATGCGCAGGCGGCGGCCGCGCTGCGCCAGTCGCTGCAACTCGACAACGGCCAGCAGCCGGCGCGCGTCAACCTGGGCCTGGCCATCGCGGCGCTGGCACGCAGCGTGGCC
>NZ_NRDQ01000183.1 GCF_002878455.1 Janthinobacterium sp. AD80 | reverse complement strand
GTCACGCCGGCGCGCAGCTTGCCCCACACGTCCGGCTCCCATGAGGCGCCAATGGCGGCGCGGTAGTTGTTCGCCGTCTGCTGCTCGCCCCCGCCGCCCGAGCGCGTGCCGCTGCCCGTCAGGTTCACGCTGGGGAACAGCGAGGCGCGCTGTTCGCGCACCAGCGCGCGCGCCTGCTCGTACGAGGCGATGGCGGCGGCCACGTTCTGGTTCGAGATGTCGATGCTGTCGGCCAGCTGGTTCAGCTGCGCGTCGCCGAACAGGGTCCACCACGGCCCCCGTTCCAGGGTATCGGCCGGCACGGCGGGCTGCCAGCCTGCCGCCTCCTTGAACGCTTGCGGCGCGGCGGCCGTCGGCACTTCATACGTGGGGCTGACGGCGCAGCCGGCCAGCAGAGCGGCGGCGGCAAGTGCCAGGAGATGGCGTGCCGGTGCGCTCGATACGATAGGTTTTACATGCTTCATGATTGTGTGCTCGGGTTATCTGGCCCAGGAATGCGGCTCAATTGCTGCTCGTCGGCGCTGCGCGTGCGCAGCTTGTCGAGCAGGATGTAGACCACCGGGGTGGTCAGCAATGTGAGTAACTGGCTGGCAATCAGGCCGCCGATGATGGCGACCCCCAAGGGCTGGCGTAGCTCCGACCCCTCGCCGAAACCGATCGCCAGCGGCAAGGCGCCAAGCGCCGCCGCCAGAGTGGTCATCAGAATGGGGCGGAAACGCAGCAAACAAGCCTCGCGCACCGCCTCCACCGCCGTCAAGCCGCGCGATCGCTCGGCCTCCAGCGCGAAGTCGATGATCAATATAGCATTTTTCTTCACGATTCCGATCAACAGGAACACGCCGATCAGGGCTATGATGGAAAACTCCATGCGGAACATCAGCAGGGCCAGCACGGCGCCCACCCCCGCCGACGGCAAGGTCGACAGCACGGTGATCGGGTGGATCAGGCTTTCGTACAGAATACCCAGCACGATGTAGATGACCACGATGGCCGCCAGGATCAGCAGCGGCTGCTCCTTGTTGCTGTCCTGCGCGCTCTTCGCCGAACCCTGGAAGCTGCCGCGCACATTCACGGGCATGCCGATTTCCGCTTCCGCCTGGGCCACGGCCGCCTGGCCGTCGCTGAGGGTATAGCCGTCCGACAGGTTGAACGACACGGTGGTCGCCAGTTCGCCGCCCTGGTGGTTGATCGAGGTGGCCGTCGAGCTTTCCGCAAAGCTGCTGAACGACGACAGCGGCACCATCGTCGCCAAGGTGGTGCTCAGGGCCGTGCCGCTGGACGGGTCGCGCGCGGCCGTGGTGTTCGACGTCGTCGCGCTGACCGCCGAGGCGACGGCGCTGGTAGTCGTGGTGGTAGTGGCGGCATTCGACGCCGGCACATACACGGAGCGCAGCGCCTCCGGGCTTTGCGCATAGCGGGGCGCCACTTCCATGATCACGTGGTACTGGTTGAGCTCATCGTAGATGGTCGCCACCTGGCGCTGGCCAAAGCTGTTGTACAGCGCATTGTCGATGTCGCGCACCTGCACGCCCAGCTGCGTGGCGCGGTCCTTGTCGATGGAGACGAAGGTTTCCACGCCGTTTTCCGCCTGGTCCGTGTCGACGTCGATCAGGGCCGGCTGCGCCTTCATCTGGTCGGCCAGCCTGGCCGCCCATTTCTTCAGGTCCGCCTGGTTGTCGCTGATCAGCGTGTACTGGTAGGTGGAATTGCTCGTGCGCCCACCCATGCGCAAATCCTGCACGGGGTTGAGGAACAGCGAGATGCCCGTCACCTTGGCCAGCTGCGGACGCAGACGGGCGATCACGGCCTGGCCCTTGTCGGTGCGCTGCGAAGCGGGTTTCAGGTCGATGAACATGAAGCCGCCCCCTGCCCTGCCGCCGCCCGTAAATCCGACGACGGTGGCGACGGCGGGATCGTCCTTGATGATGTTGACCAGCTCGCGCAGCTTGCCCTGCATGGCCTGGAAGGAGATGCTCTGGTCGGCACGCATGCCGCCATTGATCTGGCCCGTGTCCTGCTGCGGGAAAAAACCCTTGGGCGCGGCGGCAAACAGGTACACGTTCAGGCCGACCACAAACACCAGGATCGCCATCACCAGCGCGGCGCTCGACAGGGCCCAGTCCAGGCAATGCTCGTAGACCTTGAGCATGCGCTCGAAACCCCGTTCGAACCAGCGCGCGATGGCGCCGGGCGCCTTGTGCTGCCCGCCGCTTTTCAGCAGCCAGGCGCACATCATCGGCGTGGTGGTGAGCGAAATGACCAGCGAAATCATCACGGCGGCCGACAGGGTCACGGCAAACTCGCGGAACAGCCGTCCCACCTGGCCGCCCATGAACAGCAACGGGATGAAGACGGCCACCAGCGACAGGCTGATCGACAGCACCGTAAAGCCCACTTCACGCGCGCCCAGCAGGGCCGCCTTGAAGCGGTCCATGCCCGCCTCGATGTGGCGCTGGGTGTTTTCCAGCACCACGATGGCATCGTCGACAACAAAGCCGGTGGCCACCGTCAGCGCCATCAGCGACAGGTTGTTCAGCGAAAAGCCCAGCATGTACATCACGCCGAAGGTGCCCAGCAGCGACACGATGGTGGCCACGGCGGGGATAATGGTGGCGCGCACGCTGCGCAAGAAGGCGCTGACCACCAGCACCACCAGCACGATGGAGAGGATCAGGGTGAACTCGATTTCGTGCAGGGACGAGCGGATGGAATTGGTGCTGTCGGACGCCACCTGCAGCTTGATGTCGCCCGGCAGCTGCGCCTGCAGTTGCGGCAGCAGCGCGCGCACGCCGTCGACCGTGGCGATGACGTTGGCGCCGGGCTGGCGCGTGATCAGCACGATCACGGCTGGGTCGCCATTGAACAGGCCCAGGGTATTGTTGTTTTCCACGCCGTCGACCACTTCGGCCACGTCGTCGAGGCGGATGGCGGCGCCGTCGCGCCAGGCCACCACCAGGCTGCGGTAGTCGGCCGCGCTGCGCCCGCCCGAAGCGGTGGTCGCGCCCGAATAGATCTGCAGGCTGCGCTCGTCGCCGGAAATCGCCCCTTTCGGGCGGTTGGCGTTGCTGGTCTGGATGGCCGCGCGCACGTCTTCCATCGACACGCTGTAGTGATTGAGCTGGTAGGGCAGCAGTTCCACGCGCACGGCCGGCAGCGAGCCGCCGCCCAGTTCCACGTCGCCCACGCCCTTCACTTGCGCCACCTTCTGCTGCACCAGGTTCGACACAGCATCGTAGATCTGCCCCGGCGTGCGCGTCTTCGAGGTCAGCGCCAGGATGATGACGGGCGCATCGGAGGGATTGGCCTTGCGGTAGGTCGGGTTGCTGCGCAGGGTGGCCGGCAAGTCCACGCGCGAGGCGGCGATGGCCGCCTGCACTTCGCGCGCGGCCGAATCGATCTTGCGGTTCAGGTCAAACTGCAGGTTGATGCGCGTCGAGCCCGTGCCCGACGACGAGGTCATCTCGTTGACGCCGGAAATCACGCCCAGGCGCCGTTCCAGCGGCGTGGCCACGGACGTGGCCATGGTCGCGGGGCTGGCGCCGGGCAGGCTGGCGCTGACGGAAATGGTCGGGTAATCGACCTGCGGCAGCGGCGAGACGGGCAGCACGAAGAACGCGCCGATGCCCGCCAGCGCGATGCCGATGGTCAGCAGCACGGTGGCGATGGGCCGCTTGACGAACGGTTCGGACAGGTTCACGCGGCGCTCCCCGCATTATCTGCCGGCTTGTCCAGGTTCACCGCGGCTGTCTTGCGCGCGAAGCGCTGGCCCAGGCGGTCAAAGGCCAGGTAGATCACCGGCGTGGTAAACAGCGTCAGCACCTGGCTGACGATCAGGCCGCCGAAGATGGCCAGGCCCAGCGGACGGCGCAACTCGGCGCCCTCGCCCCAGCCCAGCATCAGCGGCACGGCCGCGAACAGCGCAGCGAGGGTCGTCATCAGAATCGGACGGAAACGCAGCAGCGCCGCCTGGTGGATGGCTTCCTGCGGGCTCTTGCCTTCATCGCGCTCGGCCTCGATGGCGAAGTCGATCATCATGATGGCGTTCTTCTTGACGATGCCGATCAGCAGGATGATGCCGATGATGCCGATCACGCCCAGGTCCTGCCCGAAAATCATCAGCGCCAGCAAGGCGCCTACGCCAGCCGACGGCAGGGTCGACAGAATCGTCAGCGGGTGGATGTAGCTTTCATACAGCACGCCCAGCACGATGTACACGCAGACGACGGCGGCGAGAATGAGCCACAGCTGGTTCGACAGCGAATTTTCATACGCACCGGCCGCGCCCAGGAACGTCAATGTCACCGAGGCGGGCAAGGCGATGTCTTTCGCCGCCTGGCGGATGGCGTCGACGGCGCTGCCCAGGGCCACGCCATGCGTGGTGTCGAAGCCCAGGGTGGTGGCCGGGTATTGCGCCACGTGCGTGATCTGCAGCGGCGCCTGTTTTTCGCTGACGCTGGCAAAGGCGGACAGCGGCGTCGACTTGCCGGACCCAGTGCGTACCTGCAGGTCGGCCAGGTCGGACGGCGTGGTAACGATGCCCGGCTGCGCTTCGAGGATGACGCGGTACTGGTTGGTTTCCGTGAAAATCGTCGAGATGATGCGCTGGCCGAAGGCGTTGTACAGCGCGTCGTCGACGGTGGCCGTGGTGACGGACATGCGCGCGGCGCTGTCGCGGTCGATGGCCACGGTGACGGCGGCGCCCGTGGCGCCTGCATCGGTGACGACGTTGCGCAGCTGCGATTTTTCGCGCATGCGCGCGGCCAGCTTGCCGGCCCACTCGGTGACGGTGGCCGTGTCGGCCCCTTCGAGCGAGACGCGGTACTGCGTCGGCCCCGATTCCGCATCGATGGTGAGATCCTGCGTCGGCTGCAGATACAGGGTCACGCCGGCCACCTTGGCAACGCGCCCGCGCAGGCGCTCCATGATGTCTTCCTGGCTGTCGCTGCGCGAGCGCTTCAGGTTGATCAGCATGCTGCCCGTGTGCAGCATGGTGTTGTTGGCCGCGTCCACGCCGACGAGGGAACTGAGGGTATCGACGTCCGGGTCTTCCAGCAGCGCGCTGGCCGCCGCCTGCTGCAAGACCGCCATGCGTACATACGAGACGGCTTGCGACGTTTCCAGGCGCGCCTGCAGCTGCCCCGTATCCTGCGTGGGGAACAGGCCTTTCGGGATGACGATGTACAGCACGACGGTCAGCACCAGGGTGGCCAGGGCGACGAGCAGGGTCAGTCCCTGGCGTTTCAGCACCCATACCAGCGCATGGTCGTACTGCACGATGACACGGTCGAGGAAGGCCTGGATGCGCTGGCCCGTGGCGCTGACCTTTTCATCGGCGTGGCTTTTCAGCCAGCGCGCCGACATCATCGGCACCAGGGTCAGCGAGACCACGGCGGAAATCAGAATCGTGATGGCCAGGGTCATGGCAAATTCGCGGAACAGACGGCCCACCACGTCGCCCATGAACAGCAGGGGAATGAGCACGGCGATCAGCGACACGGTCAGCGAGATGATGGTAAAGCCGATCTGCGACGCGCCTTTCAGGGCGGCGGCCATCGGCGTTTCGCCCTCCTCGATGTAGCGGGCGATGTTCTCGATCATGACGATGGCATCATCGACGACAAAGCCCGTGGCGATGGTCAAGGCCATCAAGGAGAGGTTGTTCAGGCTGTAGCCGAGCAGATACATGACGCCGCAGGCGCCGATCAGCGAGATTGGCACGGACAGGCTGGCGATCACCGTGGCGCGCATGCTGTGCAAGAAGGCGAAGATCACCAGCACCACCAGCAGCACCGACAACAGCAATTCCATTTCCACGTGTTCGACCGAGGCGCGGATGCCCGTCGTGCGGTCGCTCAGCACGTCGAGCTTCATGGCCGCCGGCAGGCTGGCCTGCAGTTCCGGCAGCAGGGCCTTGATAGCGTCGACCGTCTTGATGACGTTCGCGCCGGGCTGGCGCTGCACGTTCAGGATGATGGCCGGCTGCTTGCCGGACCAGGCGCCCAGGCGCGTGTTTTCGGCGCTGTCGACCACGTTGGCCACGTCGGACAGGCGCACGGGCGCGCCATTTTTATACGTGATGATCAGGCGTTTGTAGTCTTCCGCCGTCACCAGCTGGTCGTTGGCATTGATGGTAAACGAGCGCGTGGGGCCGTCGAAACTGCCCTTGGCGCTGTTGACGTTGGCCGCCGCGATGGCCGTGCGCAGGCTGTCGAGGCCCAGGCCGTACGACGCCAGCAATTTGGTATCGCCCTGGATGCGCACGGCGGGACGCTGGCCGCCCGACAGCGACACCAGGCCCACGCCATTGACCTGGCTGATTTTCAGCGCCAGGCGCGTATTGACGATGTTTTGCACCTGCGTCAGCGGCATCGTGTCGGAGGTAATAGCCAAGGTCAGCACGGGCGCGTCGGCCGGGTTGATCTTGGCGTACACGGGCGGCGCCGGCAAGTCGGTCGGCAGCAGCGAGCCGCCGGCGTTGATGGCCGCCTGCACTTCCTGTTCCGCCACGTCCAGGGTCTGGCCCAAGGTGAATTGCAGGGTGATGATGGAGACCCCGGCGGCGCTGGTGGAGCTCATGCGCTGCAAGCCGGACATTTGCCCGAACTGGCGCTCCAGCGGCGCCGTCACGGTCTGCCCCATCACTTCCGGGCTGGCGCCCGGGTACAGCGTCTGCACCTGGATGGTGGGGAAGTCCACCTGCGGCAAGGCGGCCAGCGGCAGGAACTTGAAGCCGACCAGGCCCGCCAGCACGATGGCCAGCATCAGCAGCGCCGTGGCGACGGGGCGCTTGATGAATGGCGTCGATGGACTCATTGCGCCGCGCCCTTCGCTGGCGCCGTGGCTGGCGCAGAGGTGGCCGACGCTGCGGCCGGTGCGCTGGCCGCGCCGTCAGCGTGCTGGCGGCGATGGAAATATCTGCCACTGCCACCGCCACCGCGCCACCGGCGCCCATGGCCGGCTTGTCGCCCGCCAGGGTGACTTTCGCGCCTTCCTTCAGGCGGTCGCGCCTTCCGTGATGACTTGCTCGCCCGCTTCCAGGCCGGCGCGGATTTCCACCATGTCGGTGGTGGCCTGGCCGCGCGTGACCATGCGCACGGTGACGGTTTTATCCGCTTTCAGCACATACACGAAGTCGCCGTTATTACTGTGGCGCAGTGCCGTGACGGGCACCAGCACGGCGCCCGTGATGTTGCCCAGTTCCAGGCGCACGTTGACGAACTGGCTGGGGAACAGGGCCATCTTGTCGTTCGTGTAGCGGGCCTTGGCGCGCACGGTGCCCGTCTGCACGTCGACCTGGTTGTCCAGCGCCGTCAAGCTGCCCTTGTCCAGGGTATGCGTGCGCGTGCGGTCCAGCGCCAGCGCCGCCAGGGCGGAACCTTCGTTCACGCGCTCCTGGATGGTCTGCACCTTATCCTGCGGCACCGAGAATTCCACGTCGATGGGCGAGAGCTGCGTCACCACGACAACGCCGCCCGTGTCACTGGTGCTCACGAGGTTGCCGATGTCGACCACCTTCAGGCCCGCGCGGCCGCTGATCGGCGACACCACCTTGGTGTACCCCAGATTGAGTTTAGCCGTGCCTTCGGCGGCGCGATCCGTCATGACGGTGCCTTCCAGCTGCTTCACCAGGGCGGCCTGCGTGTCGACGTCCTGGCGCGCGATGGAATCCTGGCCCAGCAAGGTCTGGTAGCGTTTCAGGGTCAGGCGCGCGTTTTCCAGCTGCGCCTCGTCGCGCTGGCGCTGGCCCGTGGCCTGCATCAGCGCCATCTCGAACTGCGCCGGGTCGATCTGCGCCACCACCTGGCCCGCCTTGACCATGCCGCCTTCCTTGAATTTCAGCTCCTTCAAAATGCCCGACACTTGCGGGCGCACCGTCACGGTGGACGCCGCCGTCACGGTGCCCAGCGCATCGAGCACCACGGGCAAGTCGGACTTCACGGCCGTGGCCACGCCGACGGTGGTCGAAGGGCCGCCGCGGCGCCCGCCCGGGCCGCCAGGGCCGCCAGGACCACCCATGCCAGGGCCGGCCTGTGCGCTGACGCCGGAGTGGGTCAAATACCAGGCACCGCCGCCCAGCGCGGCCATCACGGCCAGCGCGATGACGCTGCCGACGATTTTCGAACGGCGGCTGCGCCGTGGGGAATTGGGTGCTGTCTGCGAATCCATCGCTTATCCTTGTATAGGCCGCTGGCACGGCGAGTCTGTGGCGCCGGCCGAGGTGCAACACACTCAGGCCGGACGACCGTTTTTCGGGGTTATGTATTCATCACCAGGAAATCAAGAGCTGAAAATCAGCTGAAAAAACATCGTTTCCTAGTGTGAAACGACTCTAGCATAGTCATGTAACTGTTTCATTTCTACTTGAAACAATTGGCCATGCCGCGCCGGCGCCGGCAGCCGGCGGCAGCGGCTGGC
>NZ_NRDQ01000182.1 GCF_002878455.1 Janthinobacterium sp. AD80 | reverse complement strand
CTGACCGTCGCCAGCGGCCTGGCCGCTTCGCTCTACCTGCCGGCCCCGATGGCCGGCGTGGTGGCGTTGCTGGTTTTTTGCATCAGCATGTGGGCCACGGCCCTGGTGCCCGAATACTGGCCGGCGCTGGCCTTCTTCCTGGTGGCCATGCTGTGCAAGATGGCGCCCGCGCAAAGCGTGTTCTCCGGCCTGCAGTCGACCACCTTCTGGCTGCTGTTCAGCGGCGCCGTGATGGGCGCGGCCATCGGCCATACGGGCCTGGGCAAGCGCGCGGCGGCCATCCTGTCGCGCATGCTGGGACGGCGCTACGCCGGCGTCATCGCCGGCATCGTGCTGTTCAGCGTGGCGCTGGCCTTCGTCATGCCGTCGGGCATGGGCCGCGTGGTGCTGCTCATTCCCATCACCATGGCCGTGGCCGAGCATATCGGCTATGGCGCGGGCCACAACGGCCGCACGGGCATGCTGATGGCGGCCAGCTTTTCCAGTTTCCTGCCGACCTTCGCCATCCTGCCGTCGAACGCGCCGAACATGATCCTCTCCGGCATGGCGGACAATCTGTATGGCGTGCAGATTTCGTATGTCAATTACCTGCTGCTGCATTTCCCCGTGCTGGGCATCCTCAAGTCCGTGCTGCTGGTGCTGCTGATCCTGTGGATGTTTCCCGCCGCCGACCCCGTGCGCGCGGCCGCGCCGACGCAGCGGCAAGGCCCCATGTCGGCGCAGGAGACGGGCTTGGCCGTGGTGCTGGGCATCTGCCTGGCCCTGTGGATGACGGATGGCCTGCACCATGTGTCGCCGGCCTGGGTCGGCCTGGCCGCCGCCCTCGTCTGCCTGTGGCCGGCCGCCGACCTGACGTCGAAAAAATGCCTGAACCAGGAAATCAACTATGGCTCGCTGCTGTTCGTGGCCGGCGTGATGGGCCTGGGCGCGGTGATTTCGGAAAGCGGCCTGGGCGAAGCCGTGGTGCATGGCCTGAGCCGGCATGCGCGCTTCGCCGCCGACACGCCGCTGTGGAACGCCGCCGTGCTGACGCTGATCTCGACCGTGGTATCGCTGGTGACCAACCTGGCCGGCGTGCCGGCGACGATGACGCCGCTGGCGCAGGACCTGGCGGCCGTCACGGGCCTGCCGCTGATGACGGTGCTGATGACGCAGGTGCTGGCCTTTTCGAATGTCTGCCTGCCCTACCAGGCGCCGCCGCTGATTTTCGCCATGCAGGCGGCCAGCCTGCCGCTGGCCGCCGTCACCCGGCTATGCCTGAGCCTGTTCGTGCTCAGCCTGCTGATCCTCACGCCGCTGGACTTCCTGTGGTGGCACGTGCTGGGCCTGCTGTAGCGCCGTGGCGCGGCGGTTGGCGCGCCGGCACTTTCTCACGAAAAGTAACAATTTACGCTATTTCAAGGGCAGCCGCGCACCACTATGGTGAAAAGGAGAAGGAAAAAGTCACAAATTATTACCCATTTCGCAGGCATTGTTAATGCGGTATTCTTATTAAAATCACATATAATACATAGTTGAAAAACAAATAAGAATATCCGGAATTTCATTCATCTTTTAACTTAGTGGACCCGCCCCTCATGGAAATCCATCACCTGAAAACCTTCGCCACGGTGGCGCGCGAGGGCAGCATTACGCGCGCATCCGAACGGCTGTTCCTCAGCCAGCCCGCAGTCAGTGCCCATGTCAAGGCGATGGAGGATTATCTCGGCCTCACCTTGTTTGAACGCACGGCGCGCGGCATGAGCCTGACCAGCAGCGGCCAGCGCATCCTGGCCAAGGCCGAACGCACCCTCAACATCCACCGCGAACTGCTGGACGAGGCCAACCACATCAAGGGCCGCCTGGCCGGCAAGCTGCGCATCGGCGTCGGCGGCCAGTCCAACAACGAAGCCATCGGCCGGCTGGTGCGGCGCTTTTCCGAGCACCATCCGGAAGTCGAAGTCTCGCTGGAACACGGCAGCTCCACCGGCACCCTGAACGGCATCCGCAGCGGCACGCTGGACGCCGGCTTCTACAACGAGGCGCGCTCGCCCGACGACGACCTGATGACGATCGAAGTGGCGTGTTTCCCTGTGTATGTGGCGGCGCCCGCCGGCATGCTCGATACCACCCAGCCGCTGGACTGGAATGCGCTGGCCGAGCTGCCGTGGATTTTCGCGCCATCGAGCCTGTGCTGCGGCGGCGCCGCCGAACACCTGTTCAAGACGCGCAATTTCCGTCCGCGCCGCATCATCAGCATCGACCGCGAAAGCGTCACGCGCTCGATGCTGGCCGAGCGCCTCGGCGTCGGCCTGCTGCATGGCGACACGGCGATGGAAGCGCAGCGCCTCGGCGAGATCGACATCCTGTGCGTGGCCCAGTCTTCCGTGCGCAATCTGTTTGCGCACCTGGCTTCGCGCGCCAGCGAGCCGATGTTCGAGGCGATCAATGATGCGTTGAGCGAATCGGGCATATTGGCCGCCTGAACCGCCAATATGCCACGCCAGTGCCACAGCCAGCAGGGGAAACCTAGCCAGCCAGGCGCTGCATCTGGTTGAAGATGTTTTTGCGGTGCATTTCTTCCGTGCCGCCCACGCTGGCGAAAGCCAGGGCATTTTTCATCAGCTCGGCCACCCTGCCATTGTGGTAGCCCAGGCTGCCGTACAGCTTGACCAGGCTGGTGGCGCTGTTGATCAAGTCTTCGGACCCCACCAGCTTGGCGATGGAGCAGCTCATCAAGCCTTCGCGCTGGCCAGCCAGCAATTGCGACAGCGCGCCAAACGCCAGCCAGCGCGAACGTTCCATGCCGATGCGGATATCGACCAGGCGCCGCTGCACATACTGGTGGTTGTCAATGCTGCTATTGAAGCTGCTGCGGCTGGCCGCGTAGCGCATCGCCTCGTCCAGGTAGGGTGCGATCAGGTTGGCCGCCGCCAGGCCGTAGTACAGGCGTCCCAGCGAAATGGTGTCGATCAGGGTGGCCAGGCCGCGCCCGGGCGCGCCCAGCAGCTGCGACGGGCGCACCGCGACATCCTCGAAATGCAGGGCGCCGGTGGGCAGGTTGCGGTTGCCCAGCTTGTCGTCCACCTGGCCGGCGCGCAGACCAGGCGTGCCGCGGTCGAGCAGCGCCAGCGCGATGTTGTGCTCTTCCTTGTCCGCCAGGTGGCAGACGATCAGGGCGAAATCCATGATCGGTGCGTGCGCGATATTGTATTTGCCGCCATTGAGCACATAGCCGTCGGCCGTAGCGCGCAGGGTGCTCTGGATGCTGCGCACGTCCGTGCCCGTGCCCGGCTCGGCAATGCCGGTGGCGCTGACCTCGCCGCGCAGGATGGCGCCGAAATAGCGGTCGCGCTGCGCTTCCGTGCCGTGCCGCGCCAGGCCCCGCACCATGCCGGCCTGGGCGATGACCGACAGCAGCAGTTCCGGCGCGCCGATGGTCGACGACAGGCCGTCGAGGGCGGCGGTAAAACTCCACCAGTCGCCCGTCGCGTGGTCGCTGCCGGGCACGATCATGCGCCACAGGCCGGCGTCGCGCAGGCGCAGCCAGCCGTCAAAATCAAAACCTTCTGCGCGCGCGGCGGCGCCGGCGGCAATCTCGCTGCCGATGCCGGCATAGCGCTGGCGTATCTCGCCCTGTTGCGGTGTAAACATCATGGTTAGCCTTGTCATTCAGTGAGGGGAACAGGGCCGCGCGGGCGGCCCTGGCAAGCAAGCCGTCAGTCCGACAGGACGACGGAGCGGCCGATGGCGCCGTGCAGGTCGAGGCAGCGCTCGAACCAGGTGCTGACGGGATCGTCGGCCGGCAGCAAGGGCGCCGGCACGGTGATGCGCGCCCACTGCAGCACGCCGAACAGGATGTAGTCGGCAAACAGGGGCTGCGCACCGCCCAGCCAGCGCTGTTTTGCCAGCACGCTGCGCAGCGGCGCGAATTTTTCCGGCAGCGCCGCCAGTTCGATGTGGCGCGTGGCCGCAGCCTCTTCCAGGGTCTTGCCGAAGCGCTTCTCGCGCGCCGCACGGAAGTACGCCTGGTCCGCCGGCGACATCAGCGCATGCATGTCCATGGCGGCGATGGCCGAGACGGGCGGATGGATGACGGTCTGGCTGAAGCTTT
Organism: Janthinobacterium sp. AD80; assembly: GCF_002878455.1. Classification (GTDB taxonomy): domain Bacteria; phylum Pseudomonadota; class Gammaproteobacteria; order Burkholderiales; family Burkholderiaceae_D; genus Janthinobacterium. The sequence goes on along the minus strand of NZ_NRDQ01000182.1, from coordinate 3,974 downwards.
CGACAAAGCGGGCCATGGCCTGGCCGCCGGGGCCGCCGAACAGGCTTGGCCTGTCCGGATAGGCGCGCTCCAGGTGCACGGCGATTTCAAAGCTGTCGCCCTCGATGTGGCCATTGTCGTTCAGCACCGGCACGCTCTTGTAGCTGCCGTCCTCGATGCCGGCGATTTCGGCGAAGGACACGGGCCGCACCTCGGCCTGCAGTTCCTTGTGCTTGAGTGCCATGATGATCTTCCACACATGGGGCGAATAATGCCGGCGCCGGTCGGCGGCGCACAGGCTGTACAGGATGATGGACATGATGCGGTTCTCTCAGGTTGGCGTGGAAGGTCAGGCCGCGGCGCCGGTCAGCGCCAGGCGCTGTATGCCGCTGGCGGGGAAGCGTTCGCGCAGCAGCGCCAGCACCTGCTCGGGGCTGGGCAGCGAATGGTGGCCATGCATGCGCTCGAGCAGCGGATCGAAATGGTCGCGCCACACGGGGTCGATGATGATGTAGCCGTCCTCGCGCAGCTGCGCCAGGTTGCGCTGCACGGCCGGCTTGGCCAGCATCGGCCCGCCCATCACGGGAAACAGCAGCACGGGGAAGGTGGCGGCCAGGATCACGGTGGTCAGGCGGTTGCCGGAAAAGCCGTTCGCCACGGCCGCCAGGGTATTCGCGGTGGCGGGCAGCACCAGCAGCAGGTCATGCTCGGCGGCCAGGCGGCCCGGCTTGTCGGTCGGCCAATCCTGCGGCCGTTCGCCGCTGATGACGCGGTCGACATACAGCGCGATCGATTCCGGCTTGAGGAAGTTGGTGGCGTTGGGCGTCATCAGCACGCTCAGTTCGCAATCGAGATGGTCCTTGATGATGCGCAGGTAGTTCGGCAGCAGGGTCGAATCGAGCGAGCCCGTGACGCCGATGAGGATGCGCGGCTTGTGTTTTTTGACTGGCGTTTCCATGGTGTGAGGTCCAGGTGATGGCAAGGGTGTGCCGGGTTAAGTGTGTACAGGCTGGCGGCGGCGCTGGTGCGCGCGCACCGCCATGACCATGCGGTCGAGGATCTCGGCCAGCAGCGGCTGCGAGGTGGCGAAATTGAGGCGCGCGCAGTGCGGCGCGCGCGCGTCGAAGACTTCACCCGGGCTGAGCGCCACCTTCGCATGCTGCAGGAAGAATGCCGCCGCCGGCTGGTCCAGTTCCAGCGCCGCGCAATCGAGCCACAGCAGATACGTGCCCTGCGGCGGGTGGAAGCCGATGGCCGGCAGCTCGCGGCGCAGGATCTGCACCGCGTAGTCGCGCATGGCCAGCAGGTGCGCGCGCACGGCGTCGAGCCAGGATTCGCCCTCATTCCAGGCCGCCACGGTGGCGTCGATGCCCAGGTTGTTGACGGCGCCCGTCAGGCGCGCGGGCACACGCGCGTGGAAGCGCTGCTGCAGCTGCGGCGTGCCGAAATGCGCGACGGCGCAGCGCAGGCCGGCGATATTGAAGCTCTTGGTGGCCGAGTTCAGGGTCACGGTGCGCCCGGCCGCCGCGTCGGACAGCGCGGCGAACGGCAGGTGCTGCGCGCCGGGGTAGACCAGGTCGGCATGGATTTCGTCGGACACCACAATCAAGGCGTGGCGCTCGGCGAAGGCCAGCACGCCGTCGAGTTCCGCGCGGCTCATCACGCGCCCCGTCGGATTGTGCGGATTGCACAGGATCAGCACGCGCGTGCGGGCGTCGACGGCCTGCGCCAGACCTTCCAGGTCGAGCTGGTAGCCGTCAGGACCGGCGTGCATTTGCAGCGGCACCAGGCGCCGGCCCGTGCCCTCGACCGCTTCGCGGAACGGCGCGTAGTGCGGCACTTGCACGATCACGCCGTCGCCCGGGTCGGAAAACGCCATCACGGCGGCAAACGTCGCCTGCACCAGGTCGGGCAGCACCAGCACCTGGTCGGCCTCGGCCTGCCAGCCGTACAGGCGGCGCATGCGCGCGGCGAACGCATGGGCCACGGCGCGGTCGGCCTTGCGCCCGTCGCGCAGCGGATACGTAAAGTCGACGCGGCGCAGCACCTGCGCCAGCGCCGCCTGCACGGCGGGCGCCGTGCCCAGGTCCATGTCGGCCACGCAGGCGGCCAGCACGCCGGGCTGGTACTGGCGCCACTTGAAACTCTGGCGCGCCAGCAGCTGATCCAGGCTCAGCGCCAGGCCCTCTTGCAGGGTAGCGAGCTGGCGGCTCATGCTTCGGTAAACACGCGGTTCAGGAAGCCGTTGAACCAGGCCCGCAGCGCCTTGTCGTGCAGCACCCGTCCCTGCAGATGCTGTTCGCCCTGCTGCGCGTTCGGCAGGTGGAAGCGGTGCGCGCCCTTCACGGCCCAGCGACGCTGCATGGCCAGGGTCAGCTCGGGGTGGTACTGGATGCCCCAGGCCTTTTCGCCATAGCGGAAAGCCTGGTTGCGGTAGGCGTCGCCCTCGGCCAGCAGGATGGCGCCCTTGGGCAGCTCGAAGCCCTCCATGTGGAAGTGGTACACCATCTCCGGCCACTTGGGCATGATGCGCTCGCCCTCGGCCGTCGGCTTGAGCGGATACCAGCCGATTTCCGTGACGTCGCCCTCGGCCGCCGTCACCTTGCAGCCGAGGTTCTTGGCCAGCATCTGCGCGCCCAGGCAGATGCCCAGGTACGGCCGGTTTTCCGCCAGCGGCACGGACAGCCACTCGATCTCGCGGCGGATGTGCGCGTCGCCGTCGTTGGCACTCATCGGCCCGCCGAACGAGATCACGCCCGCGTGGCCGTCGAGCGTGTCGGGCAGCGGATCGCCGCACACGGGGCGGCGGATATCGAGCTCGAAGCCCTTGTCGCGCAGCAGCTTGCCGGCGCGGCCAGGGGTCGACGCCTCCTGCCGCAAGATCGCCAGGATCGGCCGCTTGCTGCCGCGCCGGCCCTGCATCGTTTCACTCATGTTGCTCTCCTTGTAGCTTGTTGCGCTGGATGTAGGACTCGACCAGGCTGGCATACGGCGGCACGAAGGTCACCAGGGTCTGCTGGCCCACCTTGATGGTGTCCTTGACGTCGAAATGCAGGTGGATCGGCAGCTTGTCGATCCAGTTGTTGGAGATCCTGCCGATGCGCGCGCCGCGCGCCACCGGCTGCAGTTCGCGCACGGCCAGGTCGCTGGTATTGAGGTGCACATAGCGGTACAGGGTGCCGGCGGCCGTCTGCAGGGTCACGCTGAAGCGCGCGATCTGCACGATGACGCCATCGTCGGCCGCTACCGCCCAGTGATAGTTGGCGCGGCAGGTGGCCGGGCGCAGGTCCTGGCCCTGGTGCCCGCCGGACAGGCAGAACGGCAGGTTGTCCTTGCGCAGCTCGCAAAAATTGTCGCGCCACGGATAGGCATAATTGCTGTCGTCGCAGGAATCGCCTGCCTTGCCGCGCTGGCCGCCGACGCCATAGAAATGCGAGCTGGCGTAGGCCGCGCCCTTCTCGATGGGAAAGCGCATGTCCGGATACAGCACGGCGGTGCTGGCCACGCCGCTGCCGCTGCCGGGCAGCAGCGCGCCGGGCGGCAGGAAACGGTCATCGTTGCCGGCCAGCGCCGGCAGCGCCATGGCGCCCAGCGCAGCGGCCAGCACGCCATTTAATACAGTCATTTTCATCATGGTTTTTCTCCCGCCACCAGCAGCAGCGCGCGCGCCGTGTCGGCCAGATATTGCGGATCGGTGCAGCGCTTGTCCTTCAGCGGTTCGTCGCAGCTCATGCGCAAGGTGTAGGCGGCGCCAAAGCGCGTGAAGCTGTAGTCGGCGCCGTCGCCTATCGATTCGAAGGCGCCGCCCGCATGTTCAAGTTTCAGGTCACTTGGCGCGACAAGGTGCGTGGCGCTGCCGAACAGCCCCAGCTTCGCACCGGCCGGCGCATACAGGGCCGCATAGGCCGTGCCCTGCCCATGGAAACGCGGCGCGCCCCAGTCGCCTTCGGCCGGCAGCAGCAGTACCGGTATCCTGACCTGCGCCAGGCCGGCCG